>JAYVUV010000471.1:0-6828 GCA_043787615.1 Janthinobacterium sp.
GGCCGGGCCAGGGTGCACGCCGGCTGCGGCGCGACGGTTTGCCTGCTGCTGCCGGCGCTGCCGTTCGCCGCCGCCGTCCCGTGGCTGTGGTGGTCGCTGCTGCTGGTGCTGGGAGCGGCCGCCGGCGGGATTTATATGCTGTCGCTGGTCGCTTGCGGTGAACGCTTCAACGGCCAGGCGCTGGTGAGCGCCAGCGCGGTGGTCAATGTCGCCTGGGGCGCGACCAGCAGCGGCGGGCCGCTGGTCACCGGGGTGCTGATGCAGACGGCCGGCGTCAACGCCTTGCCGGCGGTGCTGTGGGTCGGCGCCGCGCTGTTTTTGGCGGGGCTGGCATGGGAGCGCAGACAAAGCGCGCGCGACGTGGCCGATGCCGATGCCGATGCCGATGCCGATGCCGATGCCGATGCCGTTTAAGCATACGCGCGACTGCCGGCGCGACGCGCCTTACTCCTTCAAACGGCCTATGCGCGCCGCCAATTCCTCTGGCACCGGATAGTTCGGATAAGCCAGCCGAAAACGTCGCCACTCGGCCAGCGCGTCGGACGCCGCGCCGCGCCGGGCCAATTGGTCGATACGCTCCAGCCATGACGGAGCCGCCTCCAACGCGGTATGGTCGGGAGTGGCGGCGGGAACGGACGGCAGCGGCGCCGCTTTGCGCGACGTCGACCGATGCAACGCGTCCGCGCCATCACCCGCCGACGACTCGCCCTTCGCCATCCGCGCCGAACTCGCTGGCGCGGCATCCATCGGCGCCGGGCTTGGTGCGGGCGCGGGTGCGGGTGCGGGTGCGGGTGCGGGTGCGGGTGCGGGTGCGGGTGCGGGTGCGGGTGCGGGTGCGGGTGCGGCAGGAGAGCTTAGCGCAGGAACGGACGACGCGGCGGAGGCCACCGGCGCGGAACGCGACATCGCCGCAGCGACTGCCGGCACCTCGGCATTGGCCGGAGCAGGTGCGGCCGGCGAACTTGGCGCGGGAGCGGGCGCAGCGACAAGTGGCACGTCAGCCTCAGTCGACGACGCGGCGGACTTCTCGCGGTTCGCGGCCGCACGCGACGCGGGCCGCGCGCCGGCTGGCGGCGCGTCCGCCGCCTGCGGCTCGGCCCTCACCGGCGGCGCGGCTGGCGGCGCTTTCGGCTGGCCGACCATCGGCGCGGCCGGCGCCATGGCCGCCTCCAGCGCCGTGAAATCGCGCGGTTTTGAAGCGAACCAATCGATCCCGATCAGATTGACGGTCAATACAACGCTGGCGGCGAACGCCAAGGGCACCTTCCAGCGCGCCCAGACAGGCGGCGCGGCCCTGGCGGCGGACTGCGGCAAGAGCGGGTCGTTGGCCGCCGCGCCCGCCAGCAAGCCCGCTTCGGCCTGGGCCAGGATCGCGGCATCGAGTTCGGCCGATGGCCCCGGCTGCGGCATCGATCGCAGCAGGTCGGCCAGGCCGCCACGGCCCGCGAGCAAGGCTTCCAGCTCGGCCTCGTCCCCGGCGGCGTCGAACTTGTCGATGTCTTTGGAAGTCATGACGGGGTTCCTTGAACGGTCTCATGCAGGCGGGCGCGCAGCTTTTGCACAGCATAGCGCAAACGGCTTTTCACCGTCTCCGCCGATGCCTGGGTGACGATGGCGATATCGTCCACGCTCATGCCGCTGAACTGCTGTAGCACCAGCGCCTCGCGCTGCTCGCCGGGCAAATCCCGCAGCGCCGCATGCAGGGTCGCGTTCAACTGCTTTTTTTCCAGGGCCGCCTCGGGCGAGGCAGCCTGCCCGACGCCGTCGGCCAGTTGATCGAAGCGCGCCTGATCGCCGTCCGGCGCCAGATCGCCCGCCGCCACCGCCTCCTTTTGGCGCAGGATATCGATCAGCCGATTGCGTGCGATCTGATACAGGTAAGTGCGAAACGCGGCCGACGGCTGATAGCTGGCGCGCGCCGCGTGCAGGCTGGCCCACGCGTCCTGCACGATTTCATCGACCCATGCCTGGCGCGGCGAACGCCAGGCCACGAAGCGGTACAGGCCCTGGCTGTGGCGCCGGTACAGCTCTTTGAAGGCGAGCGGATCTCCGCCGCGATAACGCAGCATCAAGGTTTCGTCGGAGTGGTCTTCGGCCATGCGCTCGAGTGTAGCGGAGATGCCGCGACCGGACAACGCGAAACTGGACGCCGCGCTCATGGCCGCCGCTTCCCCGCCACGTCAGCGAATGAAGCCGAACGGTGGCGGCGGCGCGAAGCTGATACGACGCCGCTCGACCAGACGCTGGCCGTCGCGCCGCCCTTCCACCAGCTCATAGCCCATCAACGCGAACACCCGATCCTGCACGAATAGCGGGCGCGCGTTGCCGTACCAATCGACGCAGGAAGCTTGGCAAGCATCGTCCTCGCCGATCCCGGGACGCGAGGCCAGGCTGCCCAGGGACGACAGTCGAAGCCCCTGATTTTTTAAATACAGCACCGAGGCCGGCGCCCGGCCATCGCCGCCGTCTTCGGTCGACAGCACCGGCAAGCCGATCACGCCCTGGTCCGTCGCTTCCGCCTTGTAGAAAAATCCATGGCTGCGCGATTCGCTCTGGGCCGCGCCGGACCGCACCAGGCGGCCAGCCAGCGTCGCCTTGTCGCCCAGCCGCACGCTGGTGAAATGCAGATCCGGGCCGGCGCCGCCGATCACCACCGCGTTCTCGCCCAGGGCCTCGATACGGTCGACCTGATGCGGCAGTTCCAGCGCTTGCAGCGGGTCTAGCCTATCCCAGCGCACCGCATACACCGCGTCGCGCGCGTTGCCGTACGGGCGAACCGGGCCGCCGCTGCCATACAAGAGGTACTGGCCGACATAGCGATTCTCCGCGCGGTAGCCCTGCACGCGCGGCAAGGGCCGATAACTGGAGGCCGGCGCGCTGTCGCGTCCATCCGAAAACATATCGAGCGGCACGCGCAGCAGCGCCAGGGCGCCGGCGCCGCGTTCGGCCGACCACATGCCGTCACCCTCGCCATCCGCGCGCACCAGCACATTCAAGTGACGGTCCGCGCTCTCCAGAAAGGAAAATTGATCGAGCGGCGAACCGGCCACCTTCAGGGCGCTCGGCGCGCCGCCGTCGAGCGGCAAGCGGAACACGCCGGAACCGCCGTCGCCGCGATGGCCGCCGGTCCAGACATACACCGCCTGGCCCGATACATAAAACACCCGGCCGCGCGGTCCCAGCACGGCGCTGGCCTCGCAACGCATATCGCGCCCGGCGAGGTCGCACACGGTCACCGTGTGCAGCGTCAATCCACCGCCCATTGGAAGCGGTTCGTCGGTGCGGTAGATGCGGGTGGCCGGCGCGATGCGCTTGAAGTCGCCCTGCTCCGCGCCCGGCCGCCAGCGCCGCATGGCGGGAAAGGAGTCGAAGGGGTCGTGCCGCCACGGGTCGAGCGAGAGCGGCGTGTAAAAAATGAGTTTGCTGCCGATCAGGCGACTGGCGTAATTGCGCGACGAGTAGTAGTCGTTCGACTTCATGTGATAGGTGGCGCGATACGCCAGCCGGCCGGCGGGGTCGATATCGAACAAGCCCACTTCGGTGCCGCCGCCGCTGTAGCTGTAGCCGATCACCACCACCGTGTCGCCGGAGATCAGCATTTCGTCATACCAGCCGCCGGACGGATCGGCGCCCGGGCCATACGCATTGATGGTGGAGATCGGCGCCAGCTGGCCGCGCCCGATATCGACCGTAAACAGCCGGCCGCGCCGCAGCATCACCAAATGCTGGCCATGGAGCTTGACGATGCCGCCCTCATCGACGCCGGCGCTCTGGTTGTTGGTGACCGATTCGGGCGCCGCGCCGGCCGGCGCGGGCGACGCCACCGAGCGGGCCTGGGGTGCGGCGGCTTCCGCCATCGGCGCGGGTGCGGGTGCCAGCGGCGCGAACTGGACCCCACCCGATGCTTTTTCCATCCGGCCCGGACGCGCCGGGCCGGCGGAACGCTTCAAGAAAGCGCGCAGTTCGTCGTCGCTGGCGAACGCGCTCAAGGTTTTTTTGGAGGGCGCCGCCGGTATGGCCGGGGCCACGGCTTCGGCGCGGCACAACGCGCCGCACAGCAGCAGGACGGCGCCGGCGGCGAACGATCTGAACCTGGACATGGATGATGCTCCTGTTGTGGATGGAAGGCCGGCGGCAACGCCACCGGTCCACTTACTTCCACTTACTGAAACGGCGCGGCGGGCGAGAAGGGGTTAAAAGAACGAAAATTTTTTCGCAGGCGGCAGCCAAGCGCGATGTCGCCGGCGTCGGCACAATCGTGCGCGCGGTGAAAAGGTCTACCATATGGCTATTCGAATAACGACCATCCGACCATCCGGGACGCCGCGCCCTACTTCATCGAAAGCACGCCATGCTCGATCTCAAAGACCCCACGCTGCTGCGTCAGCAATCCTATCTCGACGGCCGCTGGTACGATGCCGACGACGGCAAAACGGCCGATGTGAACAATCCCGCCACCGGTGAAAGACTGGGCGGCATCGCCTATATGGGCGGCGCCGAGACGCGCCGCGCGATCGCCGCCGCCAACGCCGCCTGGCCGGCCTGGCGCAAACGCAGCGCCGCCTCGCGCGCGGCCCTGATGCGCAAATGGTATGAGCTGATGCTGGCCAACGCCGACGACCTGGCCATCATCATGACGGCCGAACAAGGCAAGCCGCTGGCCGAATCAAAGGGCGAGATCGCATACGCCGCCTCCTTCATCGAATGGTTCGCCGAACAGGGCAAACGGGTCGCCGGCGACACCTTGCCGTCGCCCTGGCCGGACCGGCGCATCGTGGTCACCAAAGAGCCGATCGGCGTGTGCGCCGCCATCACGCCATGGAACTTCCCGGCCGCGATGATCACCCGCAAGGTGGGGCCGGCGTTGGCGGCCGGCTGCCCGATCGTGGTCAAGCCGGCCGAGTTGACGCCGTATTCGGCGCTGGCGCTGGCGGTGCTGGCCGAGCGGGCCGGCATTCCGGCCGGCGTGTTCAGCGTGATCACCGGTTCGTCGCGCGCGATCGGCGCCGAAATGTGCGCCAACCCGACGGTGCGCAAGCTCAGTTTCACCGGCTCGACGGCGGTCGGCCGCACGCTGATGGAACAGTGCGCGCCGACGATCAAGAAGCTGTCGCTGGAATTGGGCGGCAACGCGCCCTTCATCGTGTTCGACGACGCCGATCTGGACGCGGCCGTGGAAGGGGCGATCGCCTCGAAGTTTCGCAACATGGGCCAGACCTGCGTGTGCGCCAACCGCTTGTATGTGCAGGACGCGGTGTACGACGCCTTCGCCGAAAAGCTGGTGGCGGCGGTGGCCAAGCTGAAGGTGGGCGACGGCCTGGAACCGGGTGTCACGCAAGGTCCGCTGATCGAGGAAAAGGCGGTGCAAAAAGTGGAGGAGCACATCGCCGACGCGCTGGCCAAGGGCGGCCGCCTGCTGACCGGCGGCCGGCGCCATGCGCTGGGGCACAGCTTTTTTGAGCCGACCGTGCTGGCCGATGTCACCGCCGACATGCACGTGGCGCGCGAAGAGAGTTTCGGCCCGCTGGCGCCCCTGTTCCGCTTCCAGACCGACGAGCAAGTGCTGGCGCTGGCCAACGACACCGAATTCGGCCTGGCCGCCTATTTCTACTCGCGCGACATCGGCCGCATCTGGCGCGTGGCCGAGGGCTTGGAAAGCGGCATGGTGGGAGTCAACACGGGACTGATCTCAACCGAGGCGGCGCCGTTCGGCGGGGTCAAACAGTCCGGCCTGGGGCGCGAAGGTTCGCACTACGGCATCGACGATTATCTGGTCATCAAATACATCTGCATGGGCGGAATCTGAGATGGCACAGCATGAATTCGCCTACCGCTCCAGCGGCGCTTATTTGAACGCGCCGCGGCGCGACGACGCGCCGTTCGGCCTGGCCGGGCTGACCTTCGACGGCGCCGTCAGCAACCGCCCCGGCGCGCGCTTCGGCCCGCAGGCGATCCGGCTCGCCTCGCAGATGTTATGCGACGCGATCCATCCGCACTTCGACACCACGCCGATCGCGCTGCTGTCGGACGCCGGCGACCTGCTTCTGCCGAACACCGGCATCGAGGCGATGCGCGCGGCCCTGATGCCGCAGGCGCTGGCGCTGCTGCGCCGCCACCACATGGTGTGGCTGGGCGGCGACCACTCGGTGACGCTGCCGCTGCTGCGGGCGCTGAACCAGGTCCACGACGGGCCGGTGGCGCTGCTTCATTTCGACGCCCACTGCGACACCTGGAGCAGCCATTTCGGCGAGCCGTCCGGGCATGGCACCTGGGTCTATGAAGCGCTGCAAGAGGGACTGCTGCTGCCGCGGGCGGCGGTGCAGATCGGCATCCGCTCGTCCGGCGAACGGGCCGCGCGCGAATACGTCAATCAAGCCGGTGGACGGGTTTTCACGGCGCGCGCGCTGCGCGGTCTGGAAAGCCCGGCACAACTGGCACCGGTGCTCGACGAGATCCGCGCGCGCATGGCGGCCGCCGGCCATCCGCCGCTTTACCTGACGCTCGATATCGATTGCCTCGATCCGGCCTTCGCGCCCGGCACCGGCACGCCGGAACCGGGCGGCCTGAGTTCGAACCAGGTTTTGTCGATCATCGAGGAGCTGGCCGACTTGAACTGGTGCGGCATGGATTGCGTGGAAGTGGCGCCGCCCTACGACCACGCCCAATTGACTTCGCACGCCGCCTCGACCTTCGTGTGGACGTATCTATGCGGCCAGATCGCCAAACGCGAAGGGCTGCTCAAGCAAAACGACAACGTGGACTAAAACCGCTCGTATTGATAACGCCGGCTACCAGATGCTTTGTACATGTACATAAGCGCCGAGTCTC
>JAYVUV010000472.1:0-4141 GCA_043787615.1 Janthinobacterium sp.
CGAGCCGGCCCCGCCGGCGCTGGACGCCGAAGGCAATCCGGTGGCCGAGACCCAGCCGGCCGCGCCGCGCCAGGAACGTGGCGCGCGCGGCGCCGGCAAGCCGGGTGCGCTGGCGGGCGCGGTCCGTCCGGGTGCCCCGTCGGGCGCGCCGAAAGGCAAGGGCCGTCCCAACGCGCCCGCCGGCGCCAAGGGCAACGACGCCGACGCCGTGTTTTCGTTCGTGACCTCGGACGCCTTCGACAGCGAGGAGCCGGTCAAGGGCCGCGCCGCGCCGGCCAAGGTGGTGCGGCGCGACCTCACTTCCGACGACGACGCGCCCAAGCTGCACAAGGTGCTGGCCGAGGCGGGCCTCGGCTCGCGCCGCGACATGGAAGACTTGATCGTGTCGGGCCGGGTGTCGGTCAACGGCGAGCCGGCCCATATCGGCCAGCGTATTTTGCCGACCGACCATGTGCGCATCAACGGCAAATTGATTCAACGCCGGGTCAGCAAAAAGCCGCCGCGCGTGCTGGTGTACCACAAGCCGGCCGGCGAGATCGTCAGCCATGACGATCCGGACGGCCGTCCATCGGTGTTCGACCGCTTGCCGACCATGAAGGCCGGCAAATGGCTGGCCGTCGGCCGGCTCGACTTCAACACCGAAGGCTTGCTGTTGTTTACCACCTCGGGCGATCTGGCCAACCGCTTGATGCACCCGCGTTACGGCATCGACCGCGAATACGCGGTGCGCACCCTGGGCGAGCTGGAAGAGGGCATGCGTCAAAAGCTGCTGGCCGGGGTCGAGCTGGAAGACGGCCTGGCGCAATTTTCCAAGATCGCCGACGGCGGCGGCGAGGGCATCAATAAATGGTATCGGGTGGTGATCGGCGAAGGCCGCAACCGCGAGGTGCGCCGCATGTTCGAGGCGATCGGCTTGACCGTCTCGCGCTTGATCCGTACCCGTTACGGCGCCATGGTCTTGCCGAGCGGCTTGAAACGCGGCCGCTGGGAAGAGATGGAAGAGAACGCGGTGCGCGATCTGATGACCGCCTACGGCATCGAGAAAAAAGTACCGGGCGCCGAGGCGCGCGGTCCGGCGCCGCGCGGCATGCAGCCGCGCGACGTCAAGGGGCGCGCTCCGGCGCACGATTCCGGCGAGGCGAACGGCAACCGTATCGATGCCAGCAACCGTAACGCCGATCCGTTCCCGTCCACCGGCCGGGGCGCCGGCCGTGGCCAGGGTCAAGGTCCGTTCGCCGGTCCGGGCCGGCCGCAAGGTCAGGGCCGCCCGGGTCAGGGCCGCCCGGGTGAGGGTCGCCCCGGCGAAGGTCGGCCGAGTTTCGGCCGCCCGGGCGAGGGGCAAGCGGGTCAGGGCCGGCCCGGTCAGGGCCGCCCAAGTCAGGGCCGTACCGGCGACGGTGAGGGGCGCGGCGGTTTCGCCGGCGGTGCGGGTCGTGGCCAGGCGCAAGGACAGTTCGGCGGCCAGCCGCGCGCGGCGGCCGCTTCCGAAGGCAATGGCCGGCCCCAGGGTCGCGGCGCGGGCCGTCCCGGCGAAGGTCAGGGGCCGGCGCGCGGCGCCGAGGGGCGCGCGCCTCAACGCACCCGTCAGCCCGATCCCTTGCAGACCACGTTTGGCTTCGCCAACACCGGGCCGCGTCGCGCTCCGGGCGGCGGCGCCGGCCAGCCACGCGGCGGCCAGCCGCGCGGACCGGTCGAGCAAGGCATGCCGCGCCGTCGTAAAGGGTAAGCGGACCGCGCGCGCCGGCTTATTATTGGCGGCGCGCCATTGCGGTGTGGTCAATAAGGGGTTATAATCTCTAACCTAATAAAAGTTCTTCGCAAAGTATTTTGGTGGGGAGTGCTTTCATCTGGCATGGTGGTACAGAAAGATGGGCAGATGCCCATTTTTTTTTTGTGAAAGCGCTTTAGCTGTCTCGTCCGGCGCCGCTGGCGGCGCGTGATTTTGATCTGGAGAATGTCGTTGCAACTGTTGGAATTCATTGAAAAGACGGTCGTCGGTCTGGGCTATGAGCTGGTCGATGTCGAGCGGGCCGAGCGCGGAGTGCTGCGCGTCTACATCGATTTCAGCGCGGCCGACGCCGAGGAAAAAGGTCCGATCACGGTGGAGGATTGCGCCACGGTCAGCCATCAACTGTCGCATGTGTTGACGGTTGAAAATATCGATTACGAGCGTTTGGAAATCTCCTCGCCAGGGCTGGACCGGCCGCTGCGCAAGCTGGACGATTTCAGCCGTTTCGCCGGCAGCGAGGCCGTCATCAAGTTGCGGGTGGCGATGCCGGGCACGAACAACCGGAAAACGTTCACGGGCGTGTTGCAAGCGCCGGTGGGCGCACAATTGTCGTTGGAATTCGAAGGTAAGGATGGTCCGGCGATGTTGGAGTTTACGCTCGCCGATATGGATAAGGCACGCTTGGTGCCGCAGGTGGATTTTAGGAGTCGCAAAGCATGAGTCGCGAAGTTTTATTATTGGTTGACGCGCTGGCGCGCGAAAAAAACGTCGATAAAGATGTCGTCTTCGGGGCGCTCGAATTCGCGTTGGCGCAAGCCACGAAAAAACGCTACGAAGGCGAGGTCGACATTCGCGTGGCGATCGACCGCGATTCCGGCGTGTTTGAATCCTTCCGCCGCTGGCACGTGGTGCCGGACGAAGCGGGCCTGCAATTGCCGGACCAAGAGATTTTGCATTTCGAAGCCAAGGAACAGATTCCCGACATCGAGGTGGACGACCATATCGAAGAGCCGATCGAATCGGTCGATTTCGGCCGCCGCTTCGCCCAAGATACCAAGCAAGTGGTCTTGCAGCGTGTGCGCGACGCCGAGCGCGAGCAGATTCTGGCCGATTTCCTGGAGCGCGGCGACGCGCTCGTGACCGGCACCATCAAGCGCATGGAGCGGGGCGACGCCATCGTCGAATCGGGCAAGATCGAGGCGCGCCTGCCGCGCGACCAGATGATCCCGAAAGAAAATTTGCGCATCGGCGACCGGGTGCGGGCTTTTATTTTGCGCATCGACCGCAATATGCGGGGGCCGCAAGTGATTTTGTCGCGCACCGCGCCCGACTTCATCATGAAGCTGTTCGAGCTGGAAGTGCCCGAAATCGAGCAAGGTATGCTGGAAATTAAATCGGCGGCGCGCGACGCCGGCGTGCGCGCCAAGATCGCCGTCTACACGGCCGACAAGCGCATCGATCCGATCGGCACCTGCGTCGGCATGCGCGGTTCGCGCGTGCAAGCGGTGACGGGCGAATTGGGCGGCGAGCGGGTCGATATCGTGTTGTGGTCGGAAGATCCGGCCCAATTCGTGATCGGCGCGCTGGCTCCGGCCAATGTGTCCTCGATCATGGTCGATGAAGAAAAACACGCGATGGACGTGGTGGTCGACGAAGAGAATCTGGCGATCGCCATCGGCCGCTCGGGACAAAACGTGCGCCTGGCAGCCGAATTGACGGGCTGGAAGATCAATATCATGACGGCCGAGGAATCGGCCGACAAGTCGGCCCAGGAAACGGCGGCGGTGCGCGCCTTGTTCATGGAAAAACTCGATGTCGACCAAGAAGTGGCCGATATCCTGGTCGAAGAAGGTTTCGCCAGCCTGGAGGAAATCGCCTACGTGCCGATTTCGGAAATGCTGGAAATCGAATCCTTCGACGAAGACACCGTCAACGAATTGCGCACCCGGGCCCGCGACGCGCTGGTGACCGAGGCCATCGCATCGGAAGAAGGCTTGGAAGGCATGGACGAGGCGCTGGTCGGCATGGAAGGCATGGACCGCATCACGGCCGGCAAGCTGGGCCTGGCCGGCATCAAGAACCTGGAAGCGTTCGCGGCCCTGGCCTACGACGAGTTCGGCGCGATCCTGGCCTTGTCGGCCGACCGCGCACGTGAATTGATTACAAGTGAATTTAAAGATGTGACCGACGATGAGATGAAGTTGGTTGACTCAAAATACGACGACCGGGTCAAGGCTTTGCAAGCCAAGGCATGGACGTTGGCCGAATCCGTAAAGGCATAATTTGAGTATCTTTATCATCTCCGCGACACATAGAAAAGAGGACTGAATGGCGAGTAACAACGTAGCCCAATTTGCCACCGAACTGAAGATGCCTGCAGATTTGCTGCTGACGCAGCTGCGTTCTGCCGGC
>JAYVUV010000473.1:0-6532 GCA_043787615.1 Janthinobacterium sp.
CTTTTCCTGCAACCAGCGCTTCTCGGCCGGGTCGGCGATGTACATGAACTCGGCGCCGATGGAGCGCGTGTAGGTGTCGCGCAGGAAGTTGATCAAATCGCGCAGCGAGGCCGTCTCGGTGCCGAAATAGGTGTTGCTGATGTTGAAGACGGTGTCCATGTCGGCGTCGGTGAAGCCGTAGAAACTCGGCTCGAGCTCGGGGATCGATGGACGCTCCTGGCGTTGCAGCGGGTCCAGGTTGGCCCAGTGCGAACCGAGATAGCGGTAGGCGGCGATCAACTGGGTGGCGGCGACGCGCTTGCGGCCCATTTCAGGGTCGGTGGAGGCGGTCACGACGCGGATCGGGCCGGCCTTGGCGCGCTCGGCGAAGGAAGCGATCACGGAGGCGTGCTCGACGTCCGGCTTGTTGGAACCGTCGACGGCCGGCACGTTTTGCATGGCGTCGAAATAGGCGCGCCAATTGTCGGGCACCGAACCGGGATTGTTCAGATAAGCTTCGTACAGTTCTTCGACGTACGGCGCGTTCCCCCCAAACAGGTAGGAATTGTCGGTAAATTGTTGCATCATTATTGCTCACCTTTCTTCGCGCTTCGCGAGATTAGCGGGTTAATCTAACCTTCCGCGACACGGCCTGACCGGTTAGCGGATTGCACATCAAGTTGTGGGGAAGGGCTGTACTGCATTCGGCATCCCGCGTCATCGACTCAGGAAAGCACCCGGTATTGTAACGCAACAAACATCGGCACAATGAAATTGGTAAACAATACTTACACTTGGCATCGCGTCGCGTCGCATCGCGTCGCGCCTCAGGCGGCGCTGACGGCGGCACCGCGCGGGTCGGACGGAGCCAGCGTGGCCAGCCAGGCGTCGGCCTGGGCGATGGTGCGCGCCATTTCCGCCAGCGCCAGCTCGAACAAGACGCCGGCCTGCTCCGGCGCGGCGCCCAGCAAGGCCGCCTCGAGCCGGTGCGATTCACGCGCGAAGGCGCGCGCGCCCAGCGTACCCAGGCTGCCGCGCAAACCGTGCACCACGCGCGCGGCCTGTTCCGGCGCGCCGGATTGCCAAGTGTGGCGGGCCTGCTCCAGCGGCGCCAGCCCGGCCTCCACCATCTGCCGTACCAGCGCGCAAACGGTGTGGAACTGGACGCGGTCGAAGGCGGCGATGGTGTTGAGCATGGCCGGATCGAAGGCGGCCGCCGATGGCGATGGCGCGGACGATGACTGCGCGGCCCCGGTCGCGGCCCCGGCCCCGGCCCCGGCCCCGGCCCCGGTCCCGGTCGCGGACGTCGACTGCGCGGTCCCGGTTCCGGTTCCGGCCACGGTCGCGGATGGCCGGGGGCCGGCCGCCTGGAACCCCTCGTCCGCGTCGTCCACGGCGTGCGCGAGCTCCAGCTGGCCCGCGGCGGCCGGCAAGTAGCGCGCCAGGGTCGCGTGCAAATGGGCCGGATCGATCGGCTTGGCCACGAAATCGTCCATGCCGGCCGCCAGACAGCGCGCGCGCTCCTGCTCCAGCACGCCAGCGGTGAGCGCCACGATCGGCAGCCGCAAGCCCAGCGACTGGCGGATCTGGCGCGCCGCGCCGAAGCCGTCCAGCACCGGCATTTGCACATCCATCAGCACCAACTGGTAGCGCTCGGCCTCTTCGCGCAGGCGTGCCACGGCCTGGGCGCCATCGGCCACCGTGTCCAGCGTCACGCCGATCAATTCCAGCATGCCGCGCGCCACCACTTGATTGAGCTCGTTGTCCTCGACCAGCAGCACATGCCCGCGCAGCGGCGCGGGCGCGGTCGCCGCCGCCACAGCGCCGCCACGCCGCTCGCGGCCCAGTTGCAAGCACTCGGCCAGCGTGGCCGCCAGCACCGGCTTGTCCAATTCGGCGTCCGCGCCCAAGGCCGTGGCGTCGCCGCGCAGCACCGTGCGGCCGTGCGCGCTGACCATGAGCAGCAGCGGCGTGGCCGGCGCCAGCGCGTGCAAGGCGGCGATGGTGGCGCCGGTTTCGCGGCCGGGCAAATGCCAGTCCAGCAGCACGGCCTGGAAGCGCGCGCCGGGCCGGCGCAACTGGGCGAAGGCGGCGTCCGCGTCCGCCACCGCGACCGTCTCGGCGCCCAGCGCGGCGGCGGCCCGGGCCAGCGCCTCGCGGGTGCCGGCATGGTCGTCCACCACCAGCAAGCGCCAGCCACGCGCCGCCTGGACCGGGTCCGGCTCGGGGCCGACCGGCAAGCTCAATTCGACCTGGAAGCAACTGCCCCGCCCTTCCACGCTATCGATGGCGATGCTGGCATCCATCAGGTCGAGCAAACGGTGCGTGATGACCAGGCCCAGGCCGGTGCCGCCGAAGCGCCGCGTGGTCGAGGAATCGGCCTGCGAGAACGGCACGAACAGGCGCCCGATCTGCTCGTCCGACATGCCGATGCCGCTGTCGCGCACCTCGAACCTGAGCCGGACCTGCGCCCCGTCGCGCCCCAGGCAGCGCACCCGCAGCACCACGTCGCCGCGCTGGGTGAACTTGACCGCGTTGCCGGCCAAATTGACCAGCACCTGTTGCAGGCGCAAGGCGTCGCCCACCAGCTGGGCCGGCACGTCGGGATCGATGTCGAGCACCAGATCGAGGTCGCGCTCGCGCGCCGTGTTGTTCATGATCGCGGCCAGCGCGCGCAGCACGTCGTCGAGCCGGAACACGGTCGGCGCCAGCTCCATGCGGCCGGCCTCGATCTTGGAAAAGTCGAGGATGTCGTTGAGGATGCCGAGCAGGCTGCGGCCCGACGAGCGTATCAATTCCAGATCGCGGCGCTGGCCCGGGTTCAAGGGCGAGCGCTCCAGCAGGTAGGCCAGGCCCAGCACGGCGTTGAGCGGGGTGCGCAGCTCGTGGCTCATATTGGCCACGAAGTCGCTCTTGGCCCGGCTGGCGCTGTCGGCCCGCAGCAGGGCGGCGCGCAGATTGTGCTCGGCCAGCTTGCGCTCGGCGATGTCGTAGGCGATGGCCAGGTAGCCGGTCAGCTGCCCGGCGCCGAAGATCGGGCTGACCGTCAGTTGCACCGCCAGCGCGCCGCCGTCCTGGCGCACGAAAGTCCATTCGCGCGTCTCGGGCCGGCCCAGGCGGGCCGACTCGAACAGGGCGGCGGCGCCGTGTACCTGGCGGCCGGCGGCCTGGCTCAATTGGGCGGCCCGCTCCAGCAATTCGGCCGGCAAGAGAAACTGGGTCATGCGCGCCACCCCGATCAGCGCGCCGGCGCGGTAACCGAGCATGCTTTCGGCGCCCGCGCTAAACACCTGCACCCGCCCTTCCAGATCGCTGGCGATGATGGCGAATTCGCTGGCCGAATCGACCAGCACGGCGAATTTTTGTTCCGACTGCTGATACGCGCTCTGCATGCGGGTGGCGCGCGAGAGGGCCGCCGCGCGGGTGCCGGCCAAGGCCCGCACCATGTTAAAGAACAGCAGCGAAATCAGGGTGCCGGCCACCAGCACGATGGGCGCCTTTTGGCGGTCGACGCCGGTTTCGAAGGCGGGCAGCGAGGTCAGACGCACGGTCCAATGCGCGTCGCCCACGTCGACCCCGACCACGCGCGTATAGGGATTCGCATAATCGCCGCCCTCCTGCGGAGCGGTGGCGCTGGCGTACATCAGCGCCTCGACCGAGCTGCCGTGGCCGTCGTACACCTCCAGCGCCAGGGTCGGCGCCGCCCCGCCCAGCAAGCCGGCCATCAAGTCGTTCATGCGGAAGGCCGCGTACACATAGCCTTCCAGGGCGGCGCGGCGCTGCTGCCAATCGGCGCTGGCGGCGCCGTCGCGCAACAGCGGCAAGAACATCAGGAAGCCGGCCTGGGGCGCGGTGCCGTCCTCCTGCACCAGCAAGACCTTGCCCGACACGCTCAGCTGGCCGGTTTCGACCGCGCGCACCATGGCCGCGCGGCGCACCGGCTCGGACAACAAGTCGTAGCCGAAGGCGCGCAGATTGCGGCCGCTGAACGGTTCGAGATAGGTCACCGGGGCATAGGCGTCACGCTCGCCCTCGGGCCAGACGCGATAGTCGGGAAAGCCCTCGGCCCGCACCGAACGCTCGAATTCGGCCCGGCGCGGCGCCGGCACATAGGTCAGCACGCCGATGCCCAGGATGCCGGGATAGAACCGGTCCAGATCGATCCGGGCCACGAATTGGCGCCAGCCGGCGCGGCTGGGGTGGCCCGCCAGCGCATAGGCGGCCTGGGCGCTGTGCAGCACCTGGGCGTAGGCGTCCATCCGTTCGCGCACGCGCCGGCTCAGATTGGCGACCTCGAACTCGAAGCGGTCCTGGGCCCGCTGTTCGGTGCCGACGGCGATCAGCTGCCAGCCCGCCAGGGTCAGGCACAGGCAGGCGAACAGGGTCGACCAATGCAAGGACAGCTGGCGCCAGGACGGCCGGCGCGGCCCGTGGCGCGCCATGTCGGCCGCCAGCGCCATACCCACCACGCTGGACAGGCCGATAAACGTTTCTAGGGCCAGCAAGGCGTCGTTCAAGGTACCGCTGCCGAACGGACCGGCGCCGCCGATGGTGGCCACGACCGCGGCTCCGCTGATGAGCAACATCATCAGCGTCACGCCGCGCATGCGATAGCGGTAGGCCGACCAGGCGATACACGGCAACAACAGGTAGGCCAGCGCGTGATGGGCATGGTCGCTCGACAGCGACGGCCCGAACGCCAACAAGGCCAGCGCCAGCAGCACCGCCAACGCGCCCAGGGCCAACAAGTCGGGCAGCAGCGCGTGCCAGCGCCATGGCCGCGCCGGCCATCGGGACGGGCGGCACCAGGCCAGCAGAAAGGGTGTAAACAGCAACACGCCGGCCGTGTCGCCCATCCACCAGGTGGTGAAAATATTGGCGCCGGCTTGGCGCGGCACGATACCGCTCAGTAACAGGCAGCCAGTGCCGACGGCCGCGCCCAGCAGCGACATCAGGGCGGCGGCGGCGACCAGGGCGTACACCCGGTTCGGCCGGTCGAGCGCGATATCGGTGGTCTGGCCCAGCCAGCGCCGCAACAGCAGATAGCCGCTCAAGGCTTCCAGCGTGTTACCGGTGGCGATGCACAGACTGGTGCCGATCAGGGTGGCGGGGCCGGGCGCGACCCCGTTGGCGGCGAACACGGCGACGTTGGCCAGGAAGGCGCCGAGCGCGATGCCGGGCCAGACCCGTGGCCCGAGCAGGATCAGGGCGGCCAGCGCCAAGCCGGACGGCGGCCAGACCGGCGAGGCGTTGCTGTGCACGAAGGCGAGCAACATGCCGGCGCGGGCGGCGCAGTAATACAAGAGGGCCAAGGCCAGCAGTTTGCCCAGGTAGGCCCAGCTCACGCCCATGCGGCGCCATGCGATGATCATGCGCGCTCCATTCCGGCCTCTTTCCTGTGTAAACACGGCAACGCTGACAATGACAATATCGCGTTGCGCCCGGCATGGCAAGAACAACGCGGTGGCATGGCCGGCCGGCCGTCAGCGCCGCAACACCGGCGCCGCCGTCAAGGTTTGAGCGGGGGCGGACCGGCATCGAAAATACCGGCTTCCAGTTCGCTCAACCAGGCGTCGGCCTGGGCCGGGGTCGATTGCGCGCCGACGGGAAAGTCGTTCCAGGCGGCGATGCTGTCGTCCAACATCGCAGCCCGCCTGCCCTCGTGCTCCAGATACGCGCGCACCGCGTCGGCCAGCACTTGCGGTACGCTGTGGCCGCGCGCACGGGCGAGGCGCGTGACTTCCCGGGTGGTGTCGGCATCGAGCGTCAACACCATTTCTTGCATGGCGGAATGCACCATCATGTCCTCCCTCGCTCAGTTAAACGCCGGCCCGGGCCGCCGCGCCGCGATGGCGAAGCTGCGGACACCGGCACGGCAACGATGACAAGCTTTCGCTTCCATTGTACTGATCCGGCGCACGATTGGAGCAAGGATACAACGGTCGGTCTATTAACTATCCGGGGCGTCCTGGTCGCCCGGGCATGCATACGCAGGGCAAAGATGGAGCGCGCTTGATTGGCAGGGTCCGACGTGTTGTTGATCGGCCCGACGGGATTGCTCGTTCGATGGAATAAAAGTTGCCGGCAATTGGCGGACCACCCGGAACAGGCGGTCTCGCCGCGCCCCCTGGCGTGTTTGTTCGGCTTCAGCGGTCTGACCCGCTTGGGCGCTCAACTGAAGGTGCAGCGGAAATCGATATCCATCTGGCCAACCTTATTTTTGTATATATCGCCGTGCAAGCCGTCTCGCGCGGTGTGGCCATCCTTGCGATTGATATCGGAGCAGGGCTTGACCTCCAAACCGGTCGAGGGCGCGCCGCACAGGACACCGGCCGCGTGCAGGCGCAAAAAGTCCGGTGTACGCGCCCCACCCCTCCGGCACGGTGGTGATCTGTACAGTTTCGCGGGACAATCGATACGCAATTCCGCAGCTGCACATAGCGGAGAGATCTCCAGGAACAATACGAGCCCGCCAAACCCAGCGCTCATATTCCAATCCATTATTTACACTCAATATCGAAAGAAACCGCCCCCCCAGACAAAAAAAAGCGAG
>JAYVUV010000474.1:0-7893 GCA_043787615.1 Janthinobacterium sp.
GGAACCCGCCCCCGCTCCCGCTCCCGCCGCCGATGACGATTTCGAAGCCTTGTTCGAGCAGGTCGCCGCCGCCGCTCCGGTCGCCGCCCTGAGCCCGGCCCCGGCCGTGGTGGCCGTTCCTCCGGCGGCCGCTCCCCCGGCGGCCCCGGCCTCCGAGTCCGAGCCCGGCGCCGCCGCCGATGGCGACAAGCCGATGTTCGAACGCTTGGGCGGCATCGTGCGCCTGCTGCACGATTCGCTGCGCGAACTCGGTTACGACAAAGCGCTCAACGAAGCGTCCTCGCAGATCGTCGACGCCCAGGACCGGCTCGAATACGTGGCCACCCTCACCGAGCAAGCCGCCAATAAAGTGCTCAACACGCTGGACGACGGCATGCCGGCCCAGGACGTGTTGTCGAAAAAAGCCAAGGACATGGACAGCCGCTGGAGCGCCCTGTTCGCCGGCAAGCTGTCGCTGGAGGAGTTCAAGACCCTGGCCGGCGATTCCAAGCAATTCGCCCAGGCCGTGACCGAGGCCACCGAGGCCGAGAAGGCGCGTCTGCTGGAAATCATGATGGCCCAGGACTTCCAGGACATCACCGGCCAGTTGATCAAAAAAGTGGTGTTGATCACCAAGACAGTCGAGCATGAACTGGCCGAGCTGCTGCGCGACAACGCGCCGCCGGCGGTGCGCGAAAAACTGGCCCACAAGCCGGTGCAACTGATGTCCGGTCCGTCCGCGCCTTCGGTCGCGCTCGATCAAGACAATGTCGATGACCTTCTTGCCGATCTGGGATTCTAATGGACGATATGCTCAAGGATTTTGTCGTCGAGGCGATGGATCTGGCGGTCAACGTTGAAGAGCATTTATTGCGTCTTGAGCGCGACCCGGACAACAAGGAAACGTTGAACGCCGTGTTCCGTTCCTTCCACACCATCAAGGGCGGCGCCGGCTTCATGAACTTGCCGGCCCTGGTGGCCGCTTGCCATTTGACCGAGAATTTGTTCGACGCGCTGCGCACCGGCGCCGCGCCGGTGACCCCGATCGCCATCGAGGCGGCGCTGCAAGCGTCCGGTTTCGTGGCCGATCAGCTGACCGAACTGGCCAACGGCAACGCGCCCGAGAGCTTGCCGGCCATGCCCAAGTCGCTCGAATTGATTTTGACCAATGCGATCGAGGGCAAGAGCATGGCACCGGCTGCCGCGCCGGCCGTGGTCGCGGCCCCGGTCCCGCCGGCCCCGGTGGCCGTGGCGGCCGCGCCGCCCAAGCCTGCCGCTCCCGGGGCCGACGGCCTCGACTGGGAAGCGATGTATGTCGCGGTGGTGCCGCCCGGCACCCACGTGGCCGCCGCCGCGCCCGCCGTGACGGCGCCGGCCGCCGCCGTGGCCGTTCCCGCCGCCCAAGCCGATCCGGTTGGGGCAGCGGCGGCGAGCGCGCCCAACGAAGGCGCGGCGGCCGCGCAGGCGGCCGCCGCCAAGCCAGCCAAGGTGTGGGACGGGGTCGACCGGCGCGAGGAAAAGGCCGAGGTGCGCACCGCCGCCCCGGTCAAGGAAGACAGCATCCGGGTCGATGCGATCAAGCTCGACGCCTTGCTCGAAGTGGCCGGCGAATCGGTGCAGGCGGCCAATCAGGCGGCTGTGCTGCTCGAACGCCTGTTGCAGTTCAAGTTCGAGGGGCAGGCCGCCACCCTGATGGCGACCCTGGCCGAGACGCTCGAACGGGCTTCGCGCTATTCGACCGAATTGCAGCGCGCCACCCTGGCCACCCGCATGCAGCCGGTCGGGCGCCTGTTCCAGAAATTCCCCCGCCTGGTGCGCGAATTGGCCAAGGATCTGGGCAAGGACGTCGAGCTGACCATCGAGGGCGCCGAGACCGAGGTCGACCGGGTGGTGGTCGATAGCCTCTACGATCCGCTGGTGCACATGTTGCGCAACGCGCTAGATCACGGGGTCGAAACGCCCGAGGAGCGGCTCGCCGCCGGCAAGCCGGCCAAGTCCTTCATCTCGCTCAAAGCCTGGCAGGAAGCGAACAGCGTGATGATCGTGTTGCAGGACGATGGCAAGGGCATGGACCCGGCCAAGCTGCGCAAGAAAGCCACCGAAAAAGGCTTGATCAGCGAAAACGCCCAGCTCAGCAACGACGAGTGCTTCCAACTGGTGTTCTTGCCCGGCTTTTCCACCAAGGATGTGGCTTCCAGCGTGTCCGGGCGCGGGGTCGGCATGGACGTGGTGAAGACGGCGGTGGAAAAAAACCGCGGCGCCATCCATATCGATTCGAAGCTGGGGTCCGGCACCAAATTCGCGATCCGCTTGCCGATCGAGCTGTCGATCGTGCCAACCATGCTGGTGTCGACCTCGGGCGCGGCGCTGGCGCTGCCGATGGCGGTGGTGCAGCGCGTGGTCGAGTTGCCCGAAACCTTCATGGAAGTGGGCGGCGCGCCAGTGCTCAAGGATCAGGGCCGGCCTTTGCCGGTGCGCTCCCTGGCGGCGGCGCTGGGCTACGAATTGTGCAGCGAGCGGGTCGGCATCGTGGTGGCCGCGCCCCAGCCCTACATCCTGGCGGTGGCCGCCGTCGACGGCACGGCCGACCTGGTGATCAAGCCGATGACGGCCATCGCGGTGGAGGGCATCACCGGCACCGCGCGCTCGGCCGAGGGCGAACTGGTGCTGGTGGTCGGCTTGTCCTTCCTGATGGATGGTTGTCGCGGCACCGTGCGCATGGCGGCTTAGTGTCGGCGATATCATAAGCTTGGTCCTCGGGGCGTCGCGCCCCGGCTTGACCATACGGCCCGCGCATGTCGCGGGCTTTATTTTGCGCCCGCGCCGGTACGCCCGCGCCCCTACGCCCGGGCCGGCATGCCCGCGCCGGTATGCCCGGGCCGGTAAGCCCGCGCCGGTATGCCCGCGCCGGTACGCCCGCGCCGGCGAAGCGATAGCGCGAATGCAAAAGAGTCGCCTTTCCCGTATCGCAATCGATTTGCGCATCGCGCCGGCCGGCCGCCGCCGCCCATGGTGCCGGCCGGCCCGGATATGGCATAATCGGAGTGGATAACTCACAACAGGCTGTGGCAACCGCATATTGATACGATGAAGACCTTATACGACAAGCTTTGGGAATCCCATGTGGTGCGCGCCGAGGACGACGGCACCACCATTTTGTACATCGACCGCCACCTGGTGCACGAGGTGACCAGCCCGCAAGCCTTCGACGGCTTGCGCGAGGCCGGCCGCCAGCCCTGGCGCGTCTCGGCCAACCTGGCCGTGGCCGACCACAACGTGCCCACCACCGACCGCGCCGACGGCATCGCCGACCCGGTTTCGCGCTTGCAGGTGGAAACGCTGGACAAGAACGCCAAGGCTTACGGCCTGACCTATTTCAACATGAACGACAAGCGCCAGGGCATCGTGCACGTGATCGGGCCGGAGCAGGGCGCCACTTTGCCGGGCATGACGGTGGTGTGCGGCGACTCGCACACCTCCACCCACGGCGCCTTCGGCTGTCTGGCGCACGGCATCGGCACCTCGGAGGTGGAACACGTGCTGGCCACCCAGACCTTGCTGGCCAAGAAATCGAAAGCCATGCTGGTGCAGGTCGACGGCGCGCTGCCGGCCGGGGTGACGGCCAAGGATATCGTGCTGGCCGTGATCGGGCGCATCGGCACCGCCGGCGGCACCGGTTACGCGATCGAATTCGGCGGCGCCGCGATCCGCGCGCTGTCGATGGAAGGGCGCATGACGGTCTGTAACATGGCGATCGAGGCGGGCGCGCGCGCCGGCATGATCGCGGTCGACCAAACCACCATCGACTACGTCAAGGGCCGGCCGTTTTCGCCGGCCGGTCCGCACTGGGAGCGCGCGGTGGCGTATTGGCGCACCCTGCATTCGGACCCGGGCGCGCGCTTCGACCTGGTGGTGCATGTGAACGCGGCCGAGATCCTGCCGCAGGTGACCTGGGGCACCTCGCCCGAGATGGTCACGGCGATCGACGGCCGGGTGCCCGATCCAGACCTGGAAAAAGACCCGGTGCGGCGCGACGCGATGGAAAAGGCGCTGGTCTACATGGCGCTGGCGCCCAACACGCCGATCGCCGATATCCGCATCGACAAGGTGTTCATCGGTTCCTGCACCAATTCGCGCATCGAGGATTTGCGCGCCGCCGCCCAGGTGGTGCGCGGCAAATACCGCGCCTCGAACGTCAAGCTGGCGATGGTGGTGCCCGGTTCCGGCCTGGTCAAGGATCAGGCCGAGCGCGAGGGTTTGCATACCATTTTCCGCGACGCCGGTTTCGAGTGGCGCGAGCCGGGTTGTTCGATGTGCCTGGCCATGAACGCCGACCGGCTCGAGCCGGGCGAGCGCTGCGCCTCGACCTCGAACCGCAATTTCGAGGGCCGCCAGGGCCAGGGCGGGCGCACCCATCTGGTGTCGCCGGCCATGGCCGCGGCGGCCGGCATCGCCGGCCATTTCGTCGACGTGCGCGCGCTGCGCTGATGTCGCGCCTATGCCCTATGCCCATGCCCTATTGTTGATCCTTAAAACGAGGTAAAAATGAAGAAACTGTTCGCCCTGTCCATCGCCGCCCTCTTGCTGCTGACCGGCTGCAACACCATGTCCGGCTTCGGCAAGGATGTCAAAAAGGTCGGCGAAAAAGTCGAAGAAGCCGGCAAAAAATAAACCTCGCGGATGGGCGGGCCTGACGGCGCCGCCCGTCGGCACAGCGTTAGCACATCATGGATAAATTCACGATTTACGAAGGACTGGTGGCGCCCCTCGATCGCGCCAATGTCGACACCGACGCCATCATTCCGAAGCAGTTTCTCAAATCGATACGGCGCAGCGGCTTCGGCCCCAACCTGTTCGACGAATGGCGCTATCTGGACCACGGCGAGCCGGGCCAGGACAATAGCGGGCGTCCGCTCAATCCCGATTTCGTGCTCAACCAGGCGCGCTATCAGGGCGCCTCGATCCTGCTGACGCGCAAAAACTTCGGCTGCGGCTCCTCGCGCGAACACGCGCCCTGGGCGCTGGACCAATATGGCTTCCGCGCCATCATCGCCTCCAGCTTCGCCGATATCTTTTTCAACAATTGCTACAAAAACGGCTTATTGCCGATCGTGTTGCCCGAAACGCAGATCGATCATCTGTTTAATGAAGTCAAAGCCTTCCCCGGTTACAAACTGGTGGTCGATCTTGAGCAGCAGCGCGTGACCACCAGCAATGGCAGCGTCTCCTACCCGTTTCACATCGACGCCTTCCGCAAGTATTGCCTGATGAATGGATTGGACGATATCGGCCTGACCCTGCGCCACGCCGACGCCATCCACAGCTTCGAGGAGCGCCATCTGGCCAATCAACCGTGGTTGGCGAACGTCATCTAACATTTGATCGCACAACATGAAAATTGCCATACTTCCCGGCGACGGCATCGGCCCGGAAATCATCGCCCAAGCCGTCAAGGTCTTGCGCGCGCTGGACGAACCGTTTGAGCTGGAAACGGCGCCCGTGGGCGGTGCCGGTTACGCCGCCCACGGCCATCCGCTGCCGCCGGCCACCCTGGCGCTGGCCCAGGCCGCCGACGCGGTGCTGTTCGGCGCCGTCGGCGATTACCAGTACGACAAGCTGGAACGCGCGCTGCGCCCCGAGCAAGCGATCCTGGGCTTGCGCAAGCAACTCGGCCTGTTCGCCAACCTGCGCCCGGCCATTTTGTATCCCGAGCTGGCAGACGCTTCCACCCTGAAGCCGGAAGTGGTGTCCGGCTTGGACATCTTGATCATCCGAGAATTGACCGGCGATATTTACTTCGGCCAGCCGCGCGGCGTGCGCGAGTGTCCCGACGGCGCCTTCCAGGGCCAGCGCGAAGGCTTCGACACCATGCGCTACGCCGAGGGCGAAATCCGCCGCATCGCCCACGTGGCTTTCCAAGCCGCGCAAAAACGCGACAAGCGCGTCACCAGCGTGGACAAGGCCAATGTGCTGGAAACCTTCCAGTTCTGGCGCGATATCGTCACCGAGGTGCACCGCGAGTATCCGGACGTGGCGCTCGACCATATGTACGTCGACAACGCCGCCATGCAACTGGTGCGCGCGCCCAAGAAATTCGACGTCATGGTGACCGGTAATATGTTCGGCGATATCTTGTCCGACTGCGCCGCCATGCTGACCGGTTCGATCGGCATGCTGCCCTCGGCCTCGCTGGACGCCAACAACAAGGGCTTGTACGAACCCTCGCACGGTTCGGCGCCCGACATCGCCGGCAAGGGCGTCGCCAATCCGCTGGCCACCATCCTGTCGGCGGCCATGATGCTGCGCTATTCGCTGAACCGGGCCGAGCAGGCCGACCGGATCGAGAACGCCGTCAAATCGGTGCTGGCCCAGGGTTACCGCACCGGCGATATTTACACGCCCGGCACCACCCGCGTCGGCACCGAAGAGATGGGCGAGGCCGTGCTGCGCGCGCTGGCTTGAACTCCGTTCCATAAAATAGATACCACGGCGGGCCGGGCCCGCCGCATGAAGAGGAAATGCACATGAAATTAGTAGGCTTGGTAGGTTGGCGCGGCATGGTCGGTTCGGTCTTGATGCAGCGCATGCAGAAAGAAGGCGATTTCGCCCACATCGAACCGCTGTTTTTCTCGACCTCGAACAGCGGCGGCGCCGCCCCGTCGATGGCGAAAAACGAAACCACGCTGCAAGACGCCAACGATATCGCCCAGCTCAAGCGCTGCGAGATCATCATTTCTTGCCAGGGCGGCGACTACACCGGCGCCGTGTTTCCGCGATTGCGCGCGGCCGGCTGGAACGGTTACTGGATCGACGCCGCCTCGACTTTGCGCATGGAGCAAGACGCCGTGATCGTGCTCGATCCGGTCAATCTGGGCGTGATCAAGACCGCCTTGCACAAAGGCGTGAAGAACTATATCGGCGGCAATTGCACGGTTTCGGGCATGTTGATGGGCTTGGGCGGCTTGTTCCAGCACGACTTGGTCGACTGGATGAGCTCAATGACCTATCAAGCGGCCTCCGGCGGCGGCGCCCAGCACATGCGCGAGTTGCTGACCCAGTTCGGCACCATCAACGCGGCCGTGCGTCCTCTGCTCGACAATCCGGCGGCGGCGATCCTCGAAATCGACCGCCAGGTGCTGGCCACGCAACACGGCTTGCCGGCCGAGGATATCAAGCAATTCGGCGCTCCGCTGGCCGGCAATTTGATCCCCTGGATCGACAAGGACCTGGGCAACGGCCAGTCGAAAGAGGAATGGAAGGCCGGCGCCGAGACCAACAAGATCTTGGGTCGGGGCGCCGACTTCGGCGTCGCGGCGATTCCGGTCGACGGCTTGTGCGTGCGCATCGGCGCGATGCGCTGCCATTCGCAGGCGCTGACCATCAAGCTGAAGAAAAACGTGCCGCTCGACGAGATCAACGACATCATCGCCGGCAATAATGAATGGGTCAAACTGGTGCCGAACACGCGCGAGGCGTCGGTGCGCGACCTGTCGCCGGCGGCCGTGACAGGCAGCTTGACGATTCCGGTCGGGCGGGTGCGCAAGATGGCCATGGGCGACGACTATCTGTCCGCTTTCACGGTCGGCGACCAATTGCTGTGGGGCGCGGCCGAACCGCTGCGGCGCATGCTGCGCATCGTGCTGGAAGCGTAAAATACGCGTGAAGGCGGCGCCCTTGGCGGCCTCGCCTTCACGGCCGGAGTCGGCTGTGGTTTTTCGGCAGCGGAAAAAAAAGCTGATTTCTGGTCAAAATTAGGCATAGTGTTCACAGATCGCCTCTCTCCGGGGCGGAAAGCGCTTGCAAAGCTTGCATGCTCCTCCCCATGATGATATGTTGAGACTTCTGGGAAACTATTCGTTTCCCCCGTCAACCAAGATGCCGCCAAATATGCATGTAAACAATCGCCCCAGGATC
>JAYVUV010000475.1:0-11101 GCA_043787615.1 Janthinobacterium sp.
GGAACGGCACTTTGCCGGTGATGTGGGCGGTCATCATCACCATCCGCGCCACCCAAAAGAAAATGATGTCGAAGGCCGTCACCAACACCGACGAGGGCAGGAAGGCTTTCAAGTCCGGCGTGTCCTCTGGCCAGCCCATGGTGGAAAACGGCACCAGCGCCGATGAGAACCAGGTGTCGAGCACGTCCTGGTCGCGCCGCAGCGGACCGGTGCTGCCGGCGGCCAAAGCCTTGGCTTGCGCCTCGGCTTCGCTTTGCGCCACAAAAATATTGCCGGCCTCGTCGAACCAGGCCGGGATTTGGTGGCCCCACCACAATTGGCGCGAGATGCACCAATCCTGGATATTGTTGAGCCACTGGTTATACGTGGTGCTCCAGTTTTCCGGCACGAACTTGACTTCGCCGCTGGCCACTTTTTCCAGCGCCGTCTCGGCGATCGACTTGCCCGGGAAGAAGGTGCCTTCCGGCGCCGGCTTGCTCATGGCAACGAACCATTGGTCGGTCAGCATTGGTTCGATGATCACGCCGGTGCGGTCGCCGCGCGGCACCATCAGCTTGTGCGGCTTGACTTCTTGCAGCAAACCCTGGGCATCCAGGTCGGCCACCACTTGCTTGCGGGCGACGAAGCGGTCCAGACCGCGATAGGCGGCCGGCGCGTTGTCGTTGATCTTGGCGTCCAAGGTCATGATGATGATCTTGTCCAGATTGTGGCGTTGCCCCACCGCGTAATCGTTCGTGTCGTGGGCCGGGGTGATCTTCACGCAGCCGGTGCCGAATTCCTTGTCCACGTAGTCGTCGGCGATGATGGGAATCTCGCGCTCGGTCAGCGGCAGTTTCAGCATCTTGCCGACCAGGGCCGTGTAGCGTTCGTCGGTCGGATCGACCGCCACCGCCACGTCGCCCAGCAGCGTTTCCGGACGGGTGGTGGCCACGGTCAGATGGCCGCTGCCGTCGGCCAGCGGGTACTTGATGTACCACATCGAGCCGTCTTCCTCTTCCGACACCACTTCCAGGTCGGACACGGCAGTGCCCAGCACCGGGTCCCAGTTGACCAGGCGCTTGCCACGGTAAATCAAGCCTTGCTCGAACAGGCGCACGAACACCTCGGTCACCACTTTCGAGCGCGGCGCGTCCATCGTGAAGTATTCGCGCTGCCAGTCGGGCGAGGTGCCCATGCGGCGCATCTGGCCGGTGATGGTGGAGCCGGATTTTTCCTTCCACTCCCAGACTTTTTCAACGAATTTCTCGCGTCCCAAGTCGTGGCGCGAAATCTTTTGCGCATCGAGCTGGCGTTCCACCACGATCTGGGTGGCGATGCCGGCGTGGTCGGTGCCGGGCACCCAGGCCGTGTTGAAGCCGCGCATGCGGTAGTAGCGCGTCAAGCCATCCATGATGGTTTGGTTGAACGCATGGCCCATGTGCAAGGTGCCGGTCACGTTCGGCGGCGGCAGCTGGATGCTGAAGGACGGTTTGCCGGCGTCGAGCGTGGCGGCGAAGTATCCGCGCTGTTCCCACTCGTTGCGCCAAAACTGTTCAATGTCGGCGGGCTCGAAAGACTTGGCTAATTCCATGATTTGGCTTGTATTTATGCGAAAACAAACATTATAAGGCGAGGCCGTGCGCGCCGCGCAAAAACCGGCGCCGGGGTCCGGCGAGCTTGCTGATTGGAATAACAACAATAATATAAATTTGTAATTATTTTGTTTCGTACAAACCGTTCGGATATAATAATAAAATATACACATACGTTGGGCCGCCACGGACCCGACGAATCGGAATTAACGCCTTAACAGGGGAAGTACCTTGCAAAATGTTTTAAAAACGATGCCGCGCCATGCGCGCGCGCTGCGGCGTCCGCTCGCCTTGTTGACTTGGGCCGCGGCCGTGCTGGCCAGCGCGCCGGCCTTGGCCTGCCTGGCCGTCCCGCCCGAGGCGGCCCGCGATCCGAAGTCGCTGGTGGCCGAGGCGCGCGCGATCGTGCTGGTGACGGCGCAAATCGCGCCCGACGGCAAGGGTTGCGAACTGCGCCCGCTGCGCTATTTGAAAGGCGCGCCCGGCCAGGCGCTCAAAGTCCATTGCCGCTTGCCGGATCTGCACGACCAGATGACCACGTTTTCGGCCCATAACGAGACCGAATTCTGGAACGGTGGCGGCCGGGTGCCGCTGCGGTATGACTGTACTTTGATGGCGCCCGCCTTCAAGCCGGGTAAGTTGTATCTCTTCTTGGTCGGCATCAAGCCCGACATCAAGCAATACGAGCAAATCGTCGATGCCAGCGACAGCTGGATGCAATTCGTCCAGAAGCAGCCCAGCGTCAAGATCTGAGGGCGCCGCCGGCGTCCCTCCATCCCGCCTTCCCCATGGCCGTCCTCGCGACGGCCATGTCTTTATCGGCCATTTCTTTTTTCGCGCCGGATCGCGTACAATCGCTCCGCTGCCGCAAGGTGGCAAACGCTAGGGGTCCTGCTGTCGCGCAAGCGCAGCGGGTGAGAAATACCCTCCGAACCTGATCTGGATAATGCCAGCGAAGGGAAGCTTGAGAGCATGTCGGCCGCGCGCCGTCGCTCGCACTCCTTTGCTGGCTCCTGCTGCACCGTCAGCACGCTACCAAGGAGCCACATGCACGCCCATGCCCCGTTTTTATCGGCCACCGCGACCGTCGACCAGGCCGCCATCGCGCCGCTGCCCAATTCACGCAAGATCTATGTCGAAGGCAGCCGGCCCGACATCCGCGTGCCGATGCGCCAAATCAGCCAGTCCGACACGGAAGCCTCGTTCGGCGGCGAGCGGAATCCGCCGATCTATGTCTACGACACCTCCGGTCCCTACACCGATCCGGCCGTGGCGATCGATATCCGCTCCGGCCTGGCCACGCCGCGCCTGCCCTGGATCGTCGAGCGCGGCGACACCGAGGAGTTGGCCGGTCCCAGTTCCGCCTACGGTGTCGAGCGCCTGGCCGATCCGAGACTGGCGGCGCTGCGCTTCAACTTGACGCGCAAGCCGCGCCGCGCGCTGGCCGGCGCCAACGTCACGCAGATGCATTACGCGCGGCGCGGCATCGTCACGCCCGAGATGGAATATGTCGCCATCCGCGAAAACCTGCGCCGCCGGGAATACCTGGCCGAGTTGCGGCAAGCGGGACCGATGGGCCAGCGCCTGGCCGACCTGATGGGTCGCCAGCATCCGGGCCAATCCTTCGGCGCCAGCATCCCGGCCGAGATCACGCCCGAATTCGTGCGTCAGGAAATCGCCCGCGGCCGCGCCATCATCCCGGCCAATATCAATCACCCGGAGTTGGAGCCGATGATCATCGGCCGCAATTTTCTGGTCAAGATCAACGCCAACATCGGCAATTCGGCCGTGACTTCCTCGATCGGCGAGGAAGTCGAAAAAATGACCTGGGCCATCCGCTGGGGCGGCGACAACGTGATGGATCTGTCGACCGGCAAGCATATCCACGAGACGCGCGAATGGATCATCCGTAACAGCCCGGTGCCGATCGGCACGGTGCCGATTTACCAGGCCCTGGAAAAGGTCAACGGCAAGGCCGAGGACCTGACTTGGGAGATCTTCCGCGACACCCTGATCGAACAGGCGGAGCAGGGCGTGGACTACTTCACCATCCACGCTGGCGTGTTGCTGCGCTACGTGCCGATGACGGCCAAGCGCTTGACCGGCATCGTCTCGCGCGGCGGTTCCATCATGGCCAAGTGGTGCCTGGCGCATCACGAGGAATCGTTTTTGTACACGCATTTCGAGGAAATCTGCCAGATCATGAAGGCTTACGACGTCTCCTTCAGCCTGGGCGACGGTTTGCGCCCCGGCTCGATCTACGACGCCAACGACGAGGCCCAACTCGGCGAATTAAAAACCCTGGGCGAGCTGACCCAGGTCGCCTGGCGCCACGACGTGCAGGTAATGATCGAGGGGCCGGGCCACGTGCCGATGCACCTGATTAAAGAGAACATGGACTTGCAACTGGAGCAGTGCCACGAGGCGCCGTTCTACACCCTGGGACCGCTGACCACCGACATCGCGCCCGGCTACGACCACATCACCTCCGGCATCGGCGCCGCGCAGATCGGCTGGTACGGCACCGCCATGCTGTGCTACGTCACGCCCAAGGAGCATCTGGGTTTGCCGAACAAGGCCGACGTCAAGGATGGCATCATCACCTACAAGATCGCGGCCCACGCGGCCGACCTGGCCAAGGGCCATCCGGGCGCCCAGATCCGCGACAACGCCTTGTCGAAGGCGCGCTTCGAATTCCGCTGGGACGACCAATTCAACCTGGGCCTGGACCCGGACAAGGCGCGCGAGTTTCACGACGAAACCCTGCCCAAGGAATCGGCCAAGGTGGCCCACTTCTGCTCCATGTGCGGCCCCCATTTCTGCTCCATGAAAATCACCCAGGAGGTGCGCGAATACGCGGCCGCGCTGGGCGTGTCGGAAGGCGCGGCGCTCAAGCAGGGCATGGCGGGCAAGGCGATCGAATTCGTCAAGAACGGCGCCGATTTGTACCGCAAGGTGTGAGGCCGCCATGCTCGACATCGTTCTCAACGGCGCGCCGCATCGCGTCGCCGCCGGCGCCTCGCTGCACGACCTGATCGAAGCGCTCAACCTGTCCGGCCAAGCCCTGGCGCTGGCCGTCAACCGCTGCGTGGTGCCGCGCCAAACCTGGTCGCGGCGCTTGCTGCAAGAGCGCGACCAGGTCGACATCGTGCGTGCCATCGGCGGCGGCTAATTTATAAAGGAATCGAACATGACCGACTTGCATAACTCCGACCCGCTGACCATCGCCGGCAAATCCTATCGTTCGCGCCTGCTGGTCGGTAGCGGCAAATACCGCGATCTGGCGCAAACCCGCGCGGCGACCGACGCCGCCGGTGCCGAAATCGTCACGGTGGCGATCCGGCGCGTCAATATCGGCCAGGACCCGACCGCGCCCAGCCTGCTCGACGTGCTGCCGCCGTCCGAATACACCATCCTGCCCAACACGGCCGGCTGCTACAACGCCAAGGACGCCATCTACACCCTGCAAATGGCGCGCGAGCTGTTAAACGGCCACAAGCTGGTCAAGCTGGAAGTGCTGGGCGACGAAAAAACCCTGTTCCCGCACATGCCGGAAACCTTGATCGCGGCCGAGGCCCTGGTGCGCGACGGTTTCGACGTGATGGTCTACTGCAGCGACGACCCGATCCAGGCCAGGCTGCTCGAACAAATCGGTTGCGTGGCCGTGATGCCGCTGGCGTCCCTGATCGGCTCCGGCATGGGCATTCTCAATCCGTGGAACCTGTCGCTGATCATCGAGCAAGCCACGGTGCCGGTGCTGGTGGACGCGGGCGTCGGCACCGCGTCGGACGCGGCCATCGCGATGGAGCTGGGTTGCGACGGGGTGTTGATGAACACCGCCATCGCCGCCGCGCGCGACCCGGTGCGCATGGCGCGCGCCATGCGCCTGGGCGTGCAAGCCGGGCGCGAAGCCTATCTGGCCGGGCGCATGCCGCGCGCATTCGCCGCCTCGCCCTCGTCGCCGATGGCCGGCCGGCTGGCATGACGCCCGCCTCGGCGTCCGCTGCGGCGCGGCCGACGGTGCTGGTGTTCGCCGGGGTCGATCCATCCGGCGGGGCCGGCATCGCGGCCGACATCCTGGCCGTCGCGGCCCAGGGCGCGCACGCGCTGCCGGTGGTGACCACCCTGACGGTGCAGGACAACGACCGGGTCTACCAAGTGCTGCCGGTCGCGCCCGAAACGCTGCGCGATCAAGCCCGGGCGCTGATCGAGCGGGTTCGCATCGACGCGGTCAAGATCGGCATTCCCGGCAGCGCCGCCAACGCGGCCGTCATCGCCCAACTGATCGTGACGCTGCGCCGACGCGACCCGGCCTTGCCGGTGGTGCTCGACCCGGTGCTGGCCAGCGGCTTGGGCGACGCCCTCGCGCGCGGCGACGCTTGCGTGGCGCTGGCGCCGCTCCTGGCGCTGGCCACCGTGCTGGTGCCGAATCTGCCGGAAGCGGCCATCCTGGGCGGCGCCTCGGGCGGTCCGACGGAGCAGGCCCGCGCGCTGCGCGAGGGCGGTTGCGCGCACGTCTTGATCACCGGCGGCCACGCCGACGGTGAGACGGTGCTGAACCAGTGGTTCGGCCCCGGCGTGCGGCGCGATTGGCATTGGCCGCGGCTGACCGGCGAATTTCACGGCAGCGGCTGCACCCTGGCCTCGGCCATCGCCGCCCGCCTGGCTTTGGGCGAGCCGATCGCCACGGCGCTCGAACGCGCCCAAGCCTATTGCCAACGCAGCCTGGCCGAAGCGTACGCGATCGCGCCGGGCCAGCGCATCCCGCACCGTTTTCACGCTATTTAAACAAAGGACATATCATGCGCGGACTATATCTGGTCACCCCCGACTGGGACGACACCGATCGCCTGCTGGCGGTCACCGAGCTGGCGCTGGCGGCTGGCGTCGCCTTGTTGCAGTATCGTCACAAGCACGCCGACCCGGACCTGCGGCGCGAGCAGGCGGCAGCCTTGCTGGCGCTGTGCCGCCGCCACGGCTGCGCGCTGGTGATCAACGACCACCTCGCGCTGTGTGTGGAGATCGGCGCGGACGGCGTGCATGTGGGCGGCACCGACGCTTCCGTGGCCGCGGCGCGTGCCGCGCTGGGGCCGGACAAGATCGTCGGCGCGTCCTGCTACGGCGATCCGGCGTTGGCGCTGGCGGCCCGGGACGGCGGCGCCAGTTATGTGGCCCTGGGCGGGTTTTATCCATCCAAAGTCAAGCGGTATGCGGTGGGCACCCCGCCGGATCTGGTCGGGCGGGTCAAGCACGCGGTGGCGCTGCCCTGCGTGGTGATCGGCGGGATGACCGCGCACAACGCCGCGCCCCTGGTGGCGCGCGGGGCTGACATGGTGGCGGCGATCAGCAGTGTCTATCTGGCGCCCGACCCGGCCGCCGCCGCGCGCGGTTTCGTCGATTTGTATGCGTCGCCTTAGCGCGAACGCGTTAAAACGTCCATTCGACACCCAGCAAGAAGGTGTTGACCTCGCTCTTGGCGAAGCGCGTCGCTTCCAGGTTCATCGAAAAAAGCGGTGAAAAAGCATAGCGCGCGCCGACGCCATAACTGGCCTCGGTCTTGTTGTAACTGGGCTTGGCGGCGAAGCTGGACTCCATCTTGGTGCGGCCGATGCCGGCCCGGCCATATAGGTTGACATCTTTTGCCAGCGGCACGCTGGCGATCAAGGCGGTGCCGTAATGATTATCGGGATAATAACTGTCGTCGCCAGCGAGGATGGCGGGCAGATTTTGCCCGAGACGAAAACTCATGCTGCGCGCGAAAATCTCGACCGCCAGGGTCGAGTTGAATTTATACCCGGCGTTGACGGAAAAGGCCGGGTCGGAACTGTCTTCCACGTATTTCGAGGAAAGCGTGGATTTGCCGGCGCCGAGTCCGATATACACGCCCGCTTCGGATGATTCGGTGGCATGGACGTTGCTAAAAATGCCGGTAGCTGCGAGTAAACCGATGGTGACGACTGACTTCATTAATGTGCCCTTGTTATCAAAATAAAAATACGAGCCGCATGCTGACATGATTTTTTAGATAACACAACCCACAATCAGGCCGGGCGTCGTCGCGCGCCCCTTGTTTCGGCGCACTGTGCGCGGCGCGTTGGCGTGCCGCCGCGGTTCGGCCCTATAATGGCCTGGTCGCCACTTGTCCAAGGTCGGTCCCCATGAGCCTCTCCATCGCTGCCAAACGACATATTCTGATCGTCGATGACGATCAAATGTTATCCGCCTTCCTGGGCGAGGTGCTGCGCCACGCCGGTTACGACACCGCCATCGCCAATTCGGCCGAGGAAGCGCTGCGCCAGATCGCCTTGCGCGAACCGGACATGGCTTTGCTCGATATTCAAATGCCCGGCATGTCCGGCCTGGAGCTGGCCAAGCAATTGCACGCCGACTCGGGCGTGCCTTTCATGTTCTTGTCCGGCAGCGGCGACAGCGATTCCGGCAAACAAGCGGCCGCCTATGGCGCGGTCGGCTACCTGGTCAAGCCGGTCGACGAGGCGCGCTTGATGCCGGCCTTCGAAGCGAGCCTGGCGCGGGCCGACGAGATCCGTCAGCTGCGCCGCACCGAACTCAATCTGAACGCGGCGCTGGCCGCCGGGCGCGAGACCAGCCTGGCCGTGGGCTTGTTGATGGGTAAGTTTCAGACCGACCGCAACACCGCCTTCGAGGTGCTGCGCGACCATGCCCGCTCCAGCCGGCGCAAGATCAACGAGATCGCCAACCAGCTACTGAGCGCGGAAGAAACCTTGAATTCGCTGCACAGCGCCTTCGCCGCCCGGCTGAAGTCCAAATAAGCCGGCCCGGTGGCCGCTCTCCGGTGGCCGCCCCCTGCCACGATCAGTATTAATACTGATGAGCATCAATGTTGCCTTGCGGCAAAATTGAGAGTGCACTTTTTCTAAGCAATCAGACATCGCCGCCACCGCTAGCCCGCCTGACGACGGGCCGCGATCTCTGCGGCAGCATCCGGATCTTCAACCCGCTCCGGATCACCTGCCGCCAGCGGCCGCCTTTCCCCAGCGGTCGCGCCCCAGTCTCCCCGGCCCAAATCCGCCGCGCATTTACCCAATGAACATTTTGCGCAACACGGCACGGTCCGAGCATCGATCGCTCCGTTGTTAATATACAACAATCGTCGCGTCGGCATGGCCGTGCGGCGCAAGCGGATAGGTAACCATATGCTCGATCTCGAATTCACACCCGGCCACGGCCAGCGCGCCGGCGTCGTCGGCGACCATCACCTGTTCGCGCTGTTGCGCCAGACCCCCGCCGTACCACGCCGCTGGTCGGCCGCGCTCGGCGGCCACAGCGACCCGATGGAGCGCAAGCGCTGTTCGCCACCGCGCGTGCTGCATGTGGACAACGACAGCGACGTGGCGCAGGTGATCGCCGCCTTGCTGGTGGCGGAAGCGCAGGTGACCCATGTCTACACGCTGCAAGAGGCCCGCTTGGCGCTGGCGCGTGGCAGCTTCAGCCTGGTCGTGCTCGACCCCGACTTGCCCGACGGCGACGGCGCGGCCCTGTTCGAATTGCTCAAGCAAGCCGAGGCGCCGACCCCGGTCTTGCTGTACGCCGCGCGCCACACGGTGTGGCGCGACCAGGCCAGCGCTTTTTTGCTTAAACCCTGGACCACGCCGTATCAATTGCGCAACACCATCGAACGCCTGCTCGACACCGGCCGGGGCGCGGCCGCGACCGCATGATGACGGCCGCGCACACCATTTTATATGTGGACGACGACGCCGCCTTGCGGGCGGCCGGCAAACTGGCGCTCGAAGTGGACGGACATCAGGTGCGCGATTGCCGTTCCGGCCACGCGGCCGTGTTGGCGGCGGACCAGTTTCATCCGGATGTGATTTTGCTCGATTTGGTGGCGCCATACCGGAACGCCATCGCCACCCTGGCCTTGCTGCGGGTCTGTCCCCATCTGGCCCACACGCCGGTGATGTTCGTCACCGCGCGCGTCTCGCCGGTGGCGGTGCTCGAATACGCGGCCGCCGATGCGCGGCGTGCTTGCGCGGACCGGGCGGCGCGGTCGGCGCAATAGGCTGTTGCGGGCGGCGGTTCCGCGTTGACAGCTCCCTGCGGGCGGACCGGTATGGATAGTGCCAGGCGGGCAGCTCGGGTGGGCGATCGCGGGCGGGCGGCCCGGTCGGCATTCCTCGCCCGCCGCGCCTCCTTCGCGCCGGCCCATGTCCCGCCCGGGTGCGCGCCCGCGTGAAGGAAAGCGGTATCCACTCGCCGTGCGGCTTGTTATCATGTCTGCGGCCGGCCGTGGACCACGTGCGCCCCACCGGCCCAAGACACTTCCCCAATCGCACCCAAACAATCAGGACCAGCATGAAAACCAGAGCAGCCGTGGCATGGAAGGCGGGTCAACCGCTGACGATCGAAGAAGTCGAGTTGGGCGGCCCGCGCGAAGGCGAGGTATTGGTCGAGATCAAGGCCACCGGCATTTGCCACACCGATTATTACACCCTGTCCGGCGCCGATCCGGAGGGCATCTTCCCCGCCATTCTCGGTCACGAGGGCGCCGGCGTGGTGCTCGAAGTCGGCCCCGGCGTAAAGACCCTGCGCAAAGACGACCATGTGATTCCGCTCTACACGCCGGAATGCCGTCAGTGCAAGTTCTGCCTGTCGCAAAAGACCAATCTGTGCCAGTCGATCCGCTCCACCCAGGGCCGCGGCTTGATGCCGGACGCCACCAGCCGCTTTTCCATCGACGGCCAGCCGATCTACCACTACATGGGCACCTCGACCTTTTCCAACTACATCGTGGTGCCGGAGATCGCCCTGGCCAAGATCCGCTCCGACGCCCCGTTCGACAAGGTGTGCTACATCGGCTGCGGCGTCACCACCGGCGTGGGCGCGGTCTTGTTCACCGCCAAGGTGGAGGCGGGCGCCAACGTGGTCGTGTTCGGCCTGGGCGGGATCGGCTTGAACGTGATCCAGGCCGCCAAAATGGTGGGCGCCAACAAGATCATCGGCGTCGATATCAATCCGGCCCGGCAAGAGATGGCGCGCAAGTTCGGCATGACCGACTTCGTCAATCCGAAACTGGTGGAAAACGTGGTCGACACCATCATCGGCTTGACCGATGGCGGCGCCGATTACAGTTTCGAGTGCATCGGCAACACCACCACCATGCGCCAGGCGCTCGAATGCTGCCACAAGGGCTGGGGCCAGTCGATCGTGATCGGGGTGGCGGCGGCCGGGCAGGAAATTTCAACCCGGCCGTTCCAACTGGTCACCGGCCGGGTTTGGAAAGGTTCGGCTTTCGGCGGCGCGCGCGGCCGCACCGACGTGCCCAAGATCGTCGACTGGTATATGGAAGGCAAGCTCAATATCGACGACTTGATCACGCACCGTTTGCCGCTGGAGCGCATCAACGAAGGTTTCGACTTGATGAAAAGTGGCGAATCGATCCGTTCGGTGGTGCTGTACTAGCAGCCTGTCGGACTTGGGATCGTCGGCTGCAAAATGCGCTGGGACGGTCCATATTTCGCCGCTTTCTCGGCCAATAGCTCGCTATT
>JAYVUV010000476.1:0-5777 GCA_043787615.1 Janthinobacterium sp.
GCCGGGCCGCTCCCAATCGGTGTCGCTGTGGGTTTGCCAGCCGGTGGCGCGCGCGAACTGGCGCCACTGCCCCAGCGTGACCGGGTAGCGCCCCAGGGCGAACGCGTAGCCGATATCGACCCAGTGCTGCGGGGTCTCGCGCTCCAGCCAGCTTCTCTGGGCGCCGGCCGCCACCGCGCTGCGGTGCTCGTGTTCCGGCCCGCCCATCTGAAACCGCCCGGTCGGAATCAGCACCAGGTCCGGCCCCTTGCCACCGCCGTCGAGAAAATGGTCGCGCAACACGCCGTCGGCGTCGGCCACCGGGCTGGTGGGAGTGGGCATTTGCTCGGCCAACTCGGCCGCCGCGCGCGCCGCAAAGTGCCGGGGCCCGCGCTCCTGCTCGGCCTTGTGGGCCGCTTCGGCCTTGGCCAGCGCCGCCTTGCGCTGCTGTTCCTGCAAGGCGTGCAAGGCCTGGGCCGCGTCCTCCTCGCGCCGCTGACGCAGCTGCGCGCGCAGGGTTTCCTTGCGCGCCTTGCGGGCTTCCTCGTCTTCGACGCGGCGCAGCGCCTCCTGCTCCTTGCGCAATTTATCGCGCCGCAGCTGGTCCAGCGCGGCGGCTTGGGCCTCGACCTTGCGCTGGCGCGCCAGCTGTTCCTGACGCTGCGCCTCGCGCTGGCCGGCTTGCTCGGCCTCGGCCGCCTGCTCCTGGCGCTGCCGCTCGGCGCGCCGCCGTTCGGCTTCGGCCGCCTCGGCCTGGGCGGCGGCGCGGGCCGCGATATCCTCGGGCGAGGGGCCGGCCGCGCGCTGAATGGCTTCCAGCAAGGCCAGCACGGAGGCCGGGCGCAATTCGGGCGTGAGCGAAAACCCGTCTTGCAGCGCTTGCCATTGGGCCGCGTTGAGCGCCGCCGGCGCCGACGGCAGGTGGCCGGCATGGCGCACCTCGCCGAAGGGTAGCGCGCCTTCGAGCATTTGATAAATCATCACCGCCACCGCGTACACGTCCAGCCTGGGGCTGGGTTGACGCTGATGCACGCCCGACTCCGGCGCGCGATAACCCAGCGTGCCGGCGTTCGGGGTTTGTAGATCGAGATTGCTGGCAGCGTTGCGCACGCGCGAGGCGATGCCGAAGTCGAGCAGCTTGATCTCGCCCTTGGTGGTCAAAAACAGATTGGCCGGCTTGATATCGCGGTGCACCAGCTTGTGCCTTTCCCAGGCATACGACAGCGCCTCGGCCACCGGATCGAGCAGTTCGCGCACGCGCTCCAGGCTCAAGCGGCCGTGCGCGCCCAGATAGTGATCCAGATCCTGCCCCTCCAGGCATTCCATGATGATGAAATAGCTGGAGGTGGCCGGGTCTTGCGCCCATTCGTAAACCCGAACGATGTGTTCATGCGCCAGCTTGCGGGCCTGGGTCGCCTCCTCGACCAGCAGCTTGGCGTGGGTCGCGCTCTGGGTCAACTGCGGCGGCAGGATTTTCAGCGCCACCATCTCGCTGCTGCCCAATTCGGCGTGGGTGGCCAGGTCGGTGGCTTGCCACACCTGCCCCATGCCGCCCAGGGCGATCAAGCGTTCGAGCCGGTAGCGCCGGTTTTGCGGACCGATCTCCTGCCCGGCCATCAATCCCAGCTCGGTGCCGACCCGGCGCGCGGGCGCGGCCGCGCTGGCACCGGCGGCGGCGCCAGCGCCGGCGGCCGACGGGTCGGCCACCGGCGGCGCGTATTCGGCGTCCAGTATCGCGTTCTTGCGCAGCTCGAATTGCTCCAGGCTGAGCAAGCCATCGTCATGCAGGGCGCGCAGTTCGCGAATTTTGTCTCGGGCGTTTTGCATCATCGCTGGTCGCTCGCCGCCGCTCAAGGCCGCAACGGCGCGCCGCACACGGCGCAGTAACGGTCTTCAGGATGGCCGGCGCGTGCCGGATGGCCGTTGGGGCATGGCGCAAGCGCCGCCGGCGCATGGTGGTGGTGCACCGGCGCGCCGGCCTGCGCCACCCCCACCCCCAACTGGGCCTGGGCCGACAGCGCGTGATTGTGCGCCGCGTTTTGCAGATGGATCAGGTCGAGCTGGTGGCGCCGGTCCTTGTCGGCCTGGGCCTCCATGTGGGCGCGCTCCTCCAGCACGCGCTGGTGCGCCATGCGCGCCGCCTCGTCCGGGCTGACGTTGTTCTCGGCCGCCGCCAGCTTGGCCAAGGCCTCGATCTGCTGCGCGCTCATGCCCGCCTGCACCTGGGTGCGCATGATCTGGGCCAGCGCCGCCGCGTTGGGCGCGGCCGCCGTGGCCACCTTGCCGGTGTCGCTCAAGCGGCCGATGGTGTCCAGCCTTTGCAGCTCGATGCGCGCCAGTTCGGCGCCGTGCGACTGCTGCGCCACCAGCAGCTCGTACTCGCCTTGCCAGCGCGCGTAGGCTTGGTCGCGCTCCTGTCCCAGGCGCTGCAATTCGCGCTGCCACTGGGCTTCCTGTTCGCGCTGACGCAGCACCTGCCGCGCCTCCTCGGCCGCCAGCGCGTTTTGCTGGCCGCGCGCGGCCAGGGTGGCGTCGGCCTCGATGGTGCGCAGCAGTTTTTCATGCTGGGCGATGGCGTCGGCCTGGGCGCCGGCCCGGCGCAGCGACTCGATCTGCTGGGCGACGCCGGCCGCCTCCGCCGCACTGGCGCCGTCCTTGACGCCGTCGGCCCGCAGCAGCTCGCGCTGGCGCGCCAGTTGCAACTGGTCGGCCCATTCCTGCTCCCGCTCGGCCTCGCGCCGGCGCGCCGCGTTGGCCAGGGCCACGCCCTGCCACAGGCCCTGCTGCCGCTCGGCTTCCATGCGCGCCTCGCGCTGGTCGGCCTCGGCCTGGCTTTGGCGCAGCCGCGCCAACTGGGCGCGCCGATACGCCTCGTCCTCGATGGTGAGCGCCTGCGCCACTTGATTGGCGATCTGCTGCGAGTGCAAGCGGTGCGCGAAGCGCTGCTGCGCCAATTGCAGCTGCTCGCGCGCTTCCTGCTGCGCCAGTTCCAGCTCGGTGCGCATGCGGATGCCCGCCAGCTCGCGCACCTGAAGCCATTCGGCCGCCTCGGCGCCGCGCCGGCCGGCCTTGTCGGCCAGCGTGTGTTCGAGTTCGGCCAGGGTGTCGCCGGCGCCGTGCGCGATGGCTTGCTCGCGCCGCTCCGATTCGACCACCCGGCCATACAGTTCGATCTGGCGCGCGCGCAGCGCCTGCATCCGTTCGGCCTGCAAATGACCCAGTTCGGCGCCCTGGACCGCGCCGTCCTGGCGCAACTGGGCGCGGCGGTGCGCCAGTTGCATGGCCTGTTCCTGGCGCCAGATGGCTTGCCATTCCTGCTCGTCGTATAACTGGTCGAGCTGCTTGACGTGCTCCAGCTGGACCTGGCCCTCGTCGGCCACCAGCCACAAGCTGCCGACGCGGGCGCGGTTGGCGTCATATTTATCGTGGCGCACGGCGGCGGTGTCGACCTGGGTCACGGCCAGGCCGTATTGGGCCAGGCGCAGTTTGAGCTGGCTTTGCAGGCGTTCGTCGAGCTGCTCGCGCAAGGCCGCCTGGCCGGACAGTTCGCGCAGCGAGCGCGCGCCGATGAATTCGGCCGCCACCTGGCGCACCGACGGCGCCAGCAAGTCGTGCAAGTGGGCGCTGGTGACGGTGCCGGGCTGGGTCATGAAATGGCGCGCGAAGGCGCCGATCTGCTCGACCTGGAGGCTCACGCCGAAGCGCGCGCTCACCTGCAAATGCTCGGCGGTGTCGATGTCGTCGAACGCGAACGCCACCGACAGCGGGGTCAGGCGCGTGATGAGGATTTCGGCATGCTGGTCGCGCAGCAGATTGTTCAAGCGGCTGAAAAACCCCTCGATTTCATATTCGCCCTGCGGCACCTCGGTGGCCTTGTCGTCCTGGAGGATGTAGGCGCGGCTGGCGGCCGGCACCCGCAAGGTCTTGGTGAAGAGGCCGGACAGGCGCTCGACGCCGAAAAACACCGCCAGTTCGTCCGGCGCCGCCACCCAGCGGTTATCGCGCAGCACCGGCTCGCTGCGCGGCGCGCCCAGGGTCAGCCCGCAGCGCGCGCAGTAGCCCGACTGGTCGCCGTTTTTATGCCCGCAACGCGCGCAGGCGACGCCGCCAAAACCAAACATGTGAACCATTTCAGACTCCTGTCAAGTAAAGCCGATCGGGGCGCCCTCGTCCGAGGCCGATTTTAGCAGGGCCGGCCGGTCACGCGGCGCCCTCCACGCCGCTCACATCAAGCCGATTCGCTCGATCCAGGCCACGGACGCGTCTTTTTGGCGCAAGCCGGCCTCGAAGGCGTCGGCCTCGGCTTCGTCCTCGGCGTGCCACGCGGCCGGCAGCAGCACCCGGTCGCCGCCGCTGGCTTGACTTAAAATCAAGGCCATCTTGGCCACGCGCGCTTCGACCGGCTCGACCCGGCCGGCGTGCCAGGCCGACGAGGCGCCGCTGGCGATCACGCGCCCGCGCGGCACCCACTCGCGCCCGCGCGCCAGGCGGTCGGCCATGACCAGCGCCAGTTGATACGACGTGCCCTGGAAGCGCGGCTGGCCGAAGCGCACCACGGTGCGCCAGCGTCCCAGCGCCCTGCCGTCGAAATGGCGCGCGCCGGCCAGGGCCAGGCGCACCGCCAGTTGCGCCGTCGCGTCCAGGCCCGGCACGGCGATGGCGTCGTCGTCGTCCGGGTCCGGGCCGGACGCGCCGGATGCGCCGCCCGCCTCCAGCGGACGCACGCCGACCTCGATCCAGCTCAAGCTGTCGTTGATGCCGCCGCTATGCAGGGGAAACCAGGCGCGCGCGCACGACACGGCGGCGCCCGGATCGGCATGGCCGGTCAAGCCGCCCAGGTGGCGCAGATACATGCGGCGCCCGTCCGGATCGGAATCGGCGCGAAGCTCGGCCAGGTCGCCGTCGCCGCCCAGAATGCAGAGCCGCGGCGCGCGCGCGAGGGCCGCGTGCCGGCGCACCCGTTCCAGCGCGGCCGCTGGCCGGCCATCGACCCGGCCCAGGTGCCAGGCGTCTGACCAGCCCAGCGCCATCACGGGCAAACCGGCCGGCCGGTACACGCCGCGCGCCATGCGGTCGGCCAGCACCGCCGCCAATTCCCAGTCGCGCTCCTGGTCGGACGGCAGCGCGTCCATGCTCAGCACCACCTGATCGCGGCTGTCGAAGCATGGCTCGGTGTGGCGCGCCAGGCGCACCACTTCCTGCATCCGTTCACACAGCGCGGGCGCGCCCGCCAGCACGCATTTGACCTCGGCCCGGTTGGCGCGCGGGCGGCGCGTGGCGGTGATTGTCAACAGCCGGCCATCGGCCAGCAGGGAGAGGCAATCGGCGCTGGGTGGCGGAAGATTCATGCCGGCTCCAGGCGTTCGGTCGAGGGCGACGCGTCATGCGTCAGACGCCGCATGCGCAGCGCGTGTTCGAGATTGCTGGCGATGCGGTCCGCTTCGTCGAACCACGCGGCCAGCCGTTCCGGGTCGGCCGGGTCGCACCGCGCCAGCCAGGCCCAGGCCTCGTCCAGCGCGCCGGTGGCGGCCACCGCATAGCGCGCGCGACGGGCCTGCCGGCGCGGATCGAGCCGCAGGTCCGGGCTGGCCCAGGCCAGGGTCGGCATGGTGGCGACATCGGCGCCGGCCAAGTCGAGCCGTTGTAACAGGGCTTGGCGCGCGGCGAAGGCGGCGCGTCCGGGCGGCGGCGCGAGCCCGCGCAGCGCCTGGCCCACGGCGGGCAACTCAAGGAACAGGCGGCGCAGGGCGCAGGCATCGGCCAGGCCCGCGTCGGGCGGCGGCAGCGGCGGCAGCGGC
>JAYVUV010000477.1:0-21446 GCA_043787615.1 Janthinobacterium sp.
TCTGGAACGCCACAACCTGCGCCGCAACGTGGCGGTCGAATCGGCCTACTTCGGCTTGATCCCCTTCATGCTGACCCAGACCGATCTGGTGCTCACCACCGGCCGCCAGTTCATGCGCTTCTACGAGAAGACCCTGCCGCTGAAAAGCTTCACCGTGCCGGTCAAATTCCCGCCGATGCGCTTCTATCAGTTATGGCACGAGCGCGTGCACCAGGCGCCGGAGCACAAATGGCTGCGCGACCAGATCAGCGCCGCCGCCAGGGCGCTGGTGCAGCCGTGACGCGGGATGGCGACGATGTCGGCGTTCCAGCCGGGCGAAGACATCAACAAATGACACCAGGCCGACTTTTACCGGTTTGTAGATTAAACCCGATGTAACAAGAATATTGACCTTCCTTGCTCAGATAGCACACCACGTCATTTTTCACCCGCATTTTTTCGCCCGGCGCCGCCTGGCAGGCATGTTTCACGTCGCGACCGAGATTATTAAATATTTCCTTCGCCGCCTCGTCAACGATCTTGATCGATAGATTGGCGCCATTTTTGTTCGGCTGGTCCGGGTCGTCCAATTCACCGCTGTACACTTCGTACTCGCCCAAGAGGGGCTTATAGCGAAACTCCCATTCCGATTTTTCGGCGCGCGCCATTCCCGACGGCGCCATCCATAGCGGCGTATAGTTGAGCATCGCCCGCGCGGTATCATCGACGCTTGCCAGATCGGACCCACACCATGACGACACTCTCTGAACTGAACGACTACGAACCGGGCGCCTTTACCGAGCACCTGCGCGGCATCTACGAACACTCGCCCTGGATACCGCAGCGCGCCGCCGCCGGCCGCCCGTTCGCCAGCGTCACCGCCTTGAAGCTGGCTTTGCAAAACGCGCTCGGCGCCGCGTCGAGCGAGGAACAACTGGGCCTGATCCGCGCCCATCCCGAATTGGCCGGCAAGGCCGCCATCGCCGGCGAACTGACGGCCGAATCGCGCCTGGAGCAAGCCAAGTCGGGGCTGAACCAGTGCAGCGCCGAGGAATTCGCCGCCTTGCAGCGCCTGAACGCCGACTACAACGCCAAATTCGGCTTCCCCTTCATCCTGGCCGTGAAAGGCCCGGACGGCCTGGGCCTGACCCGCCGGCACATCATCGCCACCTTCGCGCGCCGCCTGAAACAGCGGCGCGAGGCGGAAGTCGCCGAATGCCTGCGCCAGATAAACCGCATCGCCGAACTGCGTCTGAACGCGCTGCTGGGCGTGACGCTCGACTTCGGCCCGGCCGTCATGGCGTGGAGCGAGACCTTGGCGACATGGAGCGACAACCCGGCCGACCTGACCTGCGCCTATCTGACCGAAGCCCACCGCCGCACCGCCGCCCAGCTGGCCGACTGGATGCGCGAGGCCGGCATGGCGGTCCACATCGACGCGGTCGGCAACGTGGTCGGGCGCTACCCGTCGCGCGCGCCCGGCGCCAGGACCCTGATCACCGGCTCGCACTACGACACCGTGCGCAACGGCGGCAAATACGACGGCCGGCTCGGCATCCTGCTGCCGATCGCCATCGTGCGCCATCTGCACCAACGCGGCGAAACCCTGCCCTACCATCTGGAGGTGATCGGCTTCGCGGAAGAGGAAGGGGTGCGCTTCAAAAGCACTTTCCTGGGTAGTAACGCGGTCGCGGGTCGCTTCGATCCGGCCCTGCTCGACCTGTGCGACGTCGACGGCGTGAGCCTGCGCGCGGCGCTGGCCGCCGCCGGCCACGACGCCGGCGCCATCGGCGCCATCGCGCGCGACCCGGCCACGCTGCTGGGCTTTGTCGAGGTCCACATCGAACAGGGGCCGGTGCTGCTGGAACGCGGTGTGGCGCTGGGGGTGGTGACGGCCATCGCCGGCAGTTCGCGCTATCTGGTCGAGTTGACCGGCCTGGCCAGCCACGCCGGCACCACGCCGATGACGATGCGCAGCGACGCGGCGGCGGCGGCGGCCGAAATCGTGCTGCTGGTCGAACGCCGCTGCGGCGAAGGCGATGCGCTGGTCGGCACCGCGGGCCAGTTGACGGTGCCGAACGGTTCGGTCAACGTGATACCGGGCGCTTGCCATCTGTCGCTCGACATCCGCGCCGCCGACGACGCGGTGCGCCTGGCGGCGGTGCGCGATATTCTGGCGGCGATCGACGCCATCTGCGCGCGGCGCGGCGTCGAGCCGGCCATCCGCCAGATCGTCGCGGCCGACGCGGCGCCATGCGCGCCCTGGCTGATGGACCGGTTGGGCGAGGCGCTCGAGCGAGCCGGCTTGCCGCGCTTCGAATTGCCATCGGGCGCCGGACACGACGCCATGGCCATGGCCGCCATCACCGACGTGGCGATGCTGTTCACCCGCTGCGGCAACGGCGGCATCAGCCACAACCCGCTGGAAACCATGACCGCCGACGACGCCGATCTGGCGGCGCGGGTGCTGCTCGATTTCCTGCGCAGCTTCGCCCCGCCTGCGGCGGCCAGTTGATGAAGGCGCGGACGATAGCGCCGGTTACGGCCGCAGCACGATTTTGCGGCAGTTGTCTTCCTTCTTATCGAACATCTTGTAGCCTTCGGCGGCCTGCTCCAGCGGCATCCGGTGCGAGATGATGATCTCGGGATTGAGCTTGCCTTCCTCGATGAATCGCAACAGCTCCGGCATGTAGCGCTGCACGTGCGTCTGCCCGGTCTTGAAACCGATGCCTTTTTCAAACACGTCCCCGAACAGGAAGCCGTGAATGAAACCCGCGTACACGCCCGGCACGCTCACCGTACCGCCGCGCCGCACCGCCGCGATACACTGGCGCAGCGCCTTGCCGCTGCTGCCTTCCAGCTTCAGATTGGTCATCACCGTTTCGACCGTGCTGCCCTTGGCCTCGAAGCCGACCGCGTCGATCACCGCGTCCACGCCGCGCGAGGCGGTGGCCTCGATGATCATCTCGGCCGCGTCGACCTCGTCAAAATTAAGGGGAATGACGCCATACGTGGCGCGCGCGAACTCCAGCCGGTAGGGATGATGATCGACCATGAAGATGGTGTCGACGCCCAGCATGCGGGCGCAGGCGGCCGCCATCTGGCCGACCGGCCCGGCGCCGAAGATGGCCAGGCTGGAGCCGGGACCGACGCCGGCGTTGAGCACCGCTTGATAGCCGGTCGGCAGGATATCGCTCAAAAACAGCACCTGTTCATCGGCCAGCGTGGAAGGGATCTTGATCGGTCCCACGTTCGCCTTCGGTACCCGCACGTATTCCGCCTGCCCGCCCGGCACGCCGCCGTAGAAATGGCTGAAGCCGAACAGCGCGGCCCCGGAGCGCAGACTCTTCTTGTTCATGATGGTGCCGCGGTCGGGATTGGTGGTTTCGCAGGCCGAGAACAGGTGCATATCGCAGAAAAAGCAGCTACCGCAGGCGATCACGAACGGCACCACCACCCGGTCGCCCTTTTCCAGCTCGGTCACGGCCGGCCCCTTGTCCACCACCACGCCCATGAATTCATGACCCATGATGTCGCCCGCCTTCATGCCCGGCACCTTGCCGCGGTAAAGATGCAGGTCGGAGCCGCAAATGGCGGTGGCGGTGATCTTGATGATGATGTCATCCGGTTCCTGGATCACCGGGTCGGGGACGGTATCGACTTTGACTTCGTGGGCGGAATGATAAACCAGTGCGCGCATGACTTTTCCCTCATTTGGTTGGGCCGCGTGCGAGCGACGGCGCATGGACGCGCCGTCGCCGACTCGGATACCAATCAGGATACGGAGGGTCGCCGCTCCAGTCATCGGAGACTTACTCGACGCAAAGTAGGAAAAGCCCTACCAAGGGGATTTTCCGAGGCATCGAACATTCTTCCGTCTCGCCATCCATTCAAAGATACTCGCAGGACGGCCGACTGCCGGCCGTTTCAGCTGCCTGGGCGCGCCGTCGAGCCTTGAAGGGCGAACGCGCTCGCGCAGCAAGGCACCCACCACTGCGTTTCGTTTCGCTGGCGCGGGCGTCGGGGCCCACATCATGGCATCCAATTGCTTCAGTTCGGCCCGCCTTGGCAAATCATGCGGCAAGCGCATATCCCATGCCAAACCGATCCGATGCAGGAGGGATAGCATCCACCATCCCGGGTCCCACTCGCCGGCATGCAAACCCAAACGTGCCGAACCCGGATAGGCGTGATGGTTGTTGTGCCAGCATTCGCCCATGGTCAGCAGCGAGGTGAAACGGATGTTATGTCCCTGGACGGCGGCGCCATCAACCGCCACATGCATCGGGCCGTGATTGTGGGCAAAGTAACCGATCAGCCAGTGACCGAACACGCCGGCCGTGATCCTTGCGCACACGCCCCAGAAAACAAAGCCCCAGCCACCCATCGCGAACAATAGCAAGGCGGGCGGTAGCTGTTGCAGCATCCAAGTGCGTTCCATGAAGCGGTAGAAGCGGTCATTTTCGATGCGCGGCTCCAGCGTTATGGCGGGCGGTGCATCGAGCACAAGGTCGCAATGGATTTGCCACCAAGCATCGCGCCAGAATCCGCTCCCGTGCCGCAAATAGTCGTGACAATCGGGCAAGCGCTGCGCGTAATCGCGCAGCTCATGTTGACGCAACAGACCAAGTGGCCCCGCCAGGCCGACTTGCACACCGCAGTAGACGAGAAAATACGCCATCCACTTCGGGCACTGAAAGCTGTTGTGGATGAGCTTACGATGGCTGCCCAGCGAGTGCCCAAACAGCAGGACCCAAGCCGTCGTCACCACAAAGACGAAAAACGCCGCCCAGGGTAAGGTCGCCGCGCCGCCGATCAATGCGCCGCTTGCCATGGCGAAGAACCACATCGATTTCACCGGCGCGTAGCGGATGGCGCCATCGACGACGCTGCGTGCGTTTCGGCTGTGGACACGGTGCAACTTCAAGCTGCTTGGAAGAGTGGCCATTATGTAACCCGCTTAGGTTTTCTTGGACTTGCGGGCCGCGACGATTGCTTCCGATTCACGCTTGAGCGGCCGTCCAAGCGGACACAATTGAAGCGCATAACTGGTCAAGATATTGGCCACGTTGGCGGCATTGAGCGTATAGAAGACGAACTGCCCGCGTCGCTCGCTCGCCACCAGATCGGCGTTCTCCAGAATCGACAGGTGGCGCGAGATGGCCGGGGCGCTCATCGCGAAGCGCTCGGCCAACTCGGAGGTGTTCATCTCCGCCTCGCCGAGGTAGGCAAGAATTTTGCGGCGTGGCGCGGATGCCAGTGCTTCAAAGACTTTATCGAGTGACATATGATTTAATTAGTTAATTAACGAATTTGTTAATAACTATAATCGCACAATGGCGGATCGTCAAGCAAATGCGTTTTCCGGGAAAGGTGGGGCGGCGGCGCGATGCCTGATGGCTGTGCCGCATCAGCCGCCGGCCGCTCGGATCGGCGACGGCGTGCGCCCGCTTCATCCACGTTCGATATACCGCTCGACGAGATCGATCGCCATCGTAGCCGCATAACCGACGGGCATCACCTCGGGCGCCGCGCTGGCCAATTGAAACGCCCCCTCGATCAATGCCAACAGCGCCGCGGCCAGCGGCCGAACCTTGGTCAACTCCGTGCGCCTGTCAATCAAACATGCGGACAGGAGTTCTTCGATCAATTCCATTTCCGCACGCACGACGTCTTGGTAGACGGCCCTGACATCCGGCTGGCGCACCGCTTCGGTCCCGATCACCACCCATGCCGCCACCGCGTTCGGGTCGGCGCCGTGGCCTTTAGCAAGCCGCGCGTTGATATAAGCGCGCAGCCTTTCGTCGGCGGTCGAAGCCGACTCGGCGCAACCCTGGAAGCGCTGTCGTGAAAGATGGGCCAAGGTCTTGACAAGTTCAAGCAGGATCTCGGCCTTTGTATTGAAGTGATAGTGCAAGAGACCCGGCGCCAGACCGGCCTTTTGCGCGATCAGCTGAATGGTCGCTTTTTCGTACCCGTGCTCCGCCATCACAGCCAAGAGAGCGCCGACGATCTCGGCCCTGCGCTGCGCCGTATTGGAACGTCTGGACATGGACACCTCATTAATTGGTCAAACAACCAAATTTTACTTGCTCTTTGATTCGTGGCGCACTAATCTACAAATATTGGTCAACCAACCAATAAAAAGAAAATAGGCCATGCAAACCAACGACATCGCGACAATCGCGCGCTTCCCGCAGGTCCCGCCGCGCGTGCTGGCACTCACCAGAGGCATCGGCAGCGGAAAATCGAGCGGACGCGCGATCTTTCAAGATCTCGGTGTGCCTTGCCTCGATGTCGACCTCGTGGCGCGCAGTATTCACCAGGATCCGCGCCATCCGGCGCCGGCGCGGATCGCCGATGCGATTCCGGAAGCCATGTCGACTGACGGCACATTAAGCCGGGGAAGTTTGCGCAAGTTGTTCGCCATCGACAATGCGGCGAACGACGAACTGAAACGCATTCTGAAGCCGTATGTGATGGCGCAAGCGCGACGCTGGACGCGCGCCCAATCGGCCAAGTACGTCGTGTGGGAATCGGCCTTGATGACGGACCAGGCAATCCCTTGCGACCGCGTACTGGTGATCGACGCTTCCGATGACACGCGGCTGACCCGCATCCAGAGGCGCAATCCAGACTGGTCCGCCGAACAGATCACGAACATCATCGCCATCCAGCCGCCCAGAGCCGGCTACCTGGCGCGCGCCGACGATGTGATCGACAACGACGGCGCGCCCGCCGAGCTGAAATCGCGGGTTGAACAATTACATCGCATATATATGAAAGTTTGGAGCTAGCGTCATAAAGAACATCGCTTTTTCCGGCACCCTCGACCCCATCACCAATGGCCATATGTGGGTCGTCCAGGGCGACTACACGGCGCGCGCGGCCAAACGTCACGGCATCGACTATCTGATCCGCGGCATACGCAACACCGCCGACTTCGATTACGAAAACCTCATCCAGCGAGCCAATGTCGATGTATTGCACGGCGCAAAAACCATCTTCGTGATGCCGCCGCGCGATCTCGGATCGGTCAGTTCAAGCTTTGTCAGGGGGGTTACAGGGGCCGGCGGGTTGGCACTTTAGCGTCAAGAAATTTCTACCGCCCCCCGCCTACAAGGCATGGATTCTCGACTGGCTGCGTCGCGATTGGGAAGCGCTTTGGCACTATGACCGGGCGACGCCGGACGCGATCGCGAACGCCGACCACTGGTTCGCGCATCTCGTCGGCGACACGGCGTACGGAGCGGCAACGCGGCACTACCATACGCTCGATCACCTCGTGCATGGACTGTCGGAAATCGCCGTCTGGGCCGCCAACACGCACGCCAGTGGCGATGACATCGCGACGGTCAAAAAAGCATATTGGTTCCATGATGCCGTCCATCACGCGCCCCGGCGCGCAAGCTCCAACCAGGAAGAAAGCGCGCGCCTGTGGCTGGACTCCCGCCTCGACCCCATCGACGCGGAAGCTCCGGCGCGGTTGATCCGGGCGACAGATCATCTGCGGATGAATGGCGTGACGCACCCGCTCCAGGATGTCATGCTCGGCGTCGATCTGGCGATTTTCGGCCAATCGCATGAGGTCTACGATCAATACACACGCTGCGTACGCATGGAGTACCGCGCTATCGCCGAAGACGTGTATCGGGAAAATCGAAAAAAAGTCATGCTGCGTTTTCAGCGCATGGCGCAGGCCGGCACGCTCTATCCGAACCGCTACTTCTCGGAGCTATATCTCGAGACGGCCATGCATAACATCGCCAGGGAGATAGCGGCCCTGGATCGGGACGGACAAGAGGTGGCCAAATGACGGCCGCTCCCACCTCCAAGCCGCATGCGCGCTCGCCGGCCACTTCCACCGGCCACGCGATATCAATCACCTACCAATAGGCGAACGACATCGCGGCTCACACCACGCGGGCGCGCTCCAGCATGGCATGCAGCAGCACATTGCAGCCCGCCTCCAGATGCTCCGACTTGGCGTCCTCGATCTCGTTGTGGCTGATGCCATCCTTGCAGGGCACGAAAATCATGCCCGACGGCGCCAGGCGGGCCGCGTAGATGGCGTCGTGGCCGGCGCCGGACACCACGTCCATGGTCGAGTATCCCAGCTTGGCGGTGGCCTTGCGCACGGCGTCGACGCAATCCGGATGAAACGGGCAAGGCGGATAATACGAGACCCGCTCGATACCGATCGCCAGCCCGGAATCGACCCGGGTGCGCTCGATAAAAGCCAGCATTTCCTCGTGCATGGTGTTGAGCAGCGGCTCGTCCACATTGCGCAAATCGATGCTGAAGGTGACTTGACCGGGTATCACGTTGCGGCTGTTGGGGAACACCTGCACCATGCCGACCGTGCCGCGCCCGTACGGTGGATAGCGGTTGGCGATGGCCACCACTTCCTGCATGATGCGGGTGGCCACTTGCAGCGCGTCCTTGCGCAGGCCCATCGGGGTCGGCCCGGCGTGCGCCTCCATGCCGCTCACCACGCAGTCGTACCAGGATAGCCCCATCACTGCCGGCACCACGCCGATCACCTTGTCGGCGTCTTCCAGCACAGGTCCCTGCTCGATATGGGTCTCGAAATAGGCGCCGATCGGATGCCGCCCGGGCACTTGCTCGCCCTTGTAACCGATGCGCGCCAATTCCTCGCCCACGGTCTTGCCCTCGGTGTCCTTGGCGGCGTAGGCCGTCTCGAGGCTGAAGGCGCCGCAAAACACGCCGGAGCCCATCATCACCGGCACGAAACGCGAGCCTTCTTCGTTGGTCCAGAACGCCACTTCGATCGGCGCCTCGGTCTGAATATTCAAGTCGTTCAGGGTGCGCACCACTTCCAGCCCGGCCAACACGCCGTAATTGCCGTCGAATTTGCCGCCGGTCGGTTGGGTGTCGATATGGCTGCCGGTGACCACCGGCGGCAGATCGTTGTTGGTGCCGGCGCGGCGCATGAAGACATTGCCGATCTGGTCGACCGTGATCGTCAGGCCGGCGGCCCGGCCCCAGCCGACCACCAGATCGCGGCCCTGTTTATCCAGGTCGGTCAGCGCAAGGCGCTTGACGCCACCCTTGGCGGTGGCGCCGATCCGCGCCAATTCCATCAGCGCGGACCACAGCCGCGCGCCATCGATACGCAATTCACTCATGGTGCGATACTCCCCTGTCGTTGATTCACAGCGTGGCGGGGCCGAAGGCGGGCCGCTCGATATAGCGGCCGGCGCCTTCGACCGCGTTCAATTGTCCGTCCTGGAACACCACCTTGCCGGCCGCGATGGTGACGCTGGGGATGCCGCGCACGGTGCGTCCCTCGAACACGTTGAAGCCCCCCTTGGCGAACTGGGTCTTGGCCGAGATGGTGCGACTGCCCTGCGGGTCCCACACCAGCAGGTCGGCGTCCGACCCCACCGCCACGATGCCCTTGCGCGGGTAGATATTGAAGATCTGGGCCGCGTTGGCGGAGGTGACGCGCACGAACTCCGATGGCGTCAGGCGGCCGCTGTTGACGCCCGCGTCCCACACCACCGACATGCGGTCCTCGACCCCGCCGCAACCGTTCGGAATACGCGTGAAGTCGTCGCGGCCGGCCGCTTTCTGTTCGGCGCAAAAGGTGCAGTGATCGGTGGCGGTGGTGTGCAGATTGCCCGCTTGCAGGCCATGCCACAACGCGTCCTGGTGGTGCTTGCCGCGAAACGGAGGGCTCATCACGTGGCCTGCGGCGAAGTCGAAATCGGGGTTTTGGTACACGCTGTCATCGATCACCAGGTGGCCGGCCAGCGCCTCACCGTACACGCGCTGGCCGTTGGCGCGCGCGCGCGTGATGGCGTCGAGCGATTCGGCGCACGAGACGTGCACGATATACACCGGGGTGTTGAGCACGTTGGCGATGGCGATGGCGCGGTTGGCCGCCTCGGCCTCCACCGCCGGCGGGCGCGACAGGGGATGGGCTTGCGGCCCGGTGATGCCCTTGGCCAGCAAATCCTGCTGCAACTGGAACACCAGCTCGCCGTTTTCGGCGTGCACCGTGGGCAGCGCGCCCAGTTCGAGCGAACGGCGAAAGCTCTTCACCAGCGTTTCGTCGTCGGCCATGATGGCGTTTTTATAGGCCATGAAGTGCTTGAAGCTGTTCACGCCATGTTCGCGCACCAAGCTGCCCATGTCGCGATGCACGCTGTCGTCCCACCAGGTGATGGCGACGTGGAAGGTGTAGTCGCCGGCCGCTTTGGCGGCCCAGCCGCGCCAGGTATGGTAAGCCTCCAGCAGCGACTGGCGCGGCGCCGGGATCACGAAGTCCATGATGGTGGTGGTGCCGCCGGCCAGGCCGGCCGCCGTGCCGGTGAAAAAATCGTCGGCCGTGACGGTGCCCATGAAAGGCAAGTTCATATGGGTGTGGGTGTCTATCCCGCCCGGCATCACGTACTGGCCGCGCGCGTCGATCACTTTGGCCGAAGGCGGCGCTTCCAGGTTTTCGCCGATGGCCACGATCGTGTCGCCGTAAGTGAGCACGTCGGTCTTGAAGGCGCGGTCGGCGTTGACCACGGTGCCGCCGCGGATGATGGTTGTCATGTGCTTCTCCTCGTTAGGATGGAACGGCGGGCGCCAGCGACGGCAGCGCCCTGCCCTTCATCAGCAGTGCGTAAGACAGCGCCGATAAGGCGATGCCGACGAACCAGGCATAGGTATACACCGTCTTGAAGCCGTCCGCCACGTGCGGGAAGGCTTGCGGGAAGGCGGCGTTCAAAAATCCGGGAAGATTGGGTAGCACGCCGACCAGGAAGGCGGCCACCGCCGCCAGGTTCCAGCCCTTGCGGTAGGAATAGCAGCCGCCCTCGCGGTACAGCTGCGGCACATCGAGCTCGGTGCCGCGTATGAAAAAATAGTCGATGATCAGGATGCCCGCGATGGGTCCCAGCAGGGCCGAATAGCCGATCAGCCAGGTGAAGATATAACCCTGGGTCGATTCCAGTATTTTCCACGGCATCATCAGGATCGCGATCGAGGCGGTGATGTAGCCGCCGCTGCGGTAAGAGATGCGCTTCGGCGCCAGCGAGGAAAAGTCGTAGGCCGGGCCGACCAGATTGGCGGCCAGGTTGACGCTGACGGTGTCGATCAGCAGGATGATCAGGGCGATCAGCACGGCCGCGCCGGTCATGCGGCTGGCCAGGTCGACCGGGTCCCAGATCGCCTTGCCGTACAAGACCACCGAGGCCGAGGTGACGATCACCGCCAGCGCGGCCAAGAGGCCCATCGGCAGCGGCAAGCCCACGGTCTGGCCGATCAGCTGATCGCGCTGCGATTTGGCGAAGCGGGTGAAGTCCGGGATGTTCAGCGCCAGCGTGGCCCAAAAACCGACCATGGCCGTCAGCGAGGGCCAGAACACGGTCCAGAACTGGCCGGCCTTTTTGCCGCCTTCGACAAATTGCGAGGGTTGGTCCAGCAGCGGGCCGAAGCCGCCGGCCTTGTTGTAGGCCCAGCCCAGCAGCACGAAGCAGATGGCGATCTTGAGCGGCGCGGTGTAGGTCTCCAGTTTGCGGATCGCTTCCATGCCGTGCAGGATGTAATAGAACTGGATGGCCCAAAAGGCCAGGAAGCAAGCCAGCTGCGCGCCGTTGATGCCCAGGCCGGCGAGCTTGTCGCCGCCCAGCGGATGGCCGAGCAGCACCCCCAGCAGGGTGTAGATCATCTGGCCGCCGAACCAGGTTTGAATGCCGTACCAGCCGCAGGCCACGATGGCGCGCATCAGCGCCGGCAGGCGCGCGCCGCGCGTGCCGAACGAGGCGCGCGCCGCGCGTGCCGAACGAGGCGCGCGCCAGCACCGCGTACGGGATGCCGTGTTTGGCGCCGGCGTGGCCGATCAGCAGCATCGGCAGCAGCACGATGGCGTTGGCCAGAAACACCGTGAGCACCGCCTGGTAGCCCGACATGCCGCTGTCGATCAAGCTGGCCGACAAGGTGTAGGCCGGAATGCACATCACCATGCCGACCCAGAGCGCGGCGAAATGGTGCCAGCGCCAGGTGCGCTGGGCGGCGGTGGTGGGCGCCAGGTCTTCGTTCCACAACTCGGTGCTGCCAGAAAAATCAGTCGTCACAACTTTTCTCCATCGCTAGGCCATCGAAAAAATCGCAGCGCATGTTCAGACCAGGCCGGCGTGCGGATTGCGCGGGTCCTGGATCCAGTTCATATACGGCTTGCCGGTTTGCTGCGGCACCATGGTGATGCAGTTTTGAACCGGGCAGGTGATCTCGCACAGATTGCAGCCCACGCATTCTTCCTTGATCACTTCATAGGTGCGCGCGCCGGCCGCGTCGATCAACTGGGCGATCGACTGGTGCGAGGTGTCCTCGCAGGCCACGTAGCAGCGGCCGCACTTGATGCAGCTGTCCTGGTCGATATGGGCGATCACCTGATAATTCATGTCCAGGTATTTCCAGTCGGTGGTGTTGGCCACCGCCTTGCCGGAAAAGTCGGCGATGTTGCGGTAGCCTTTTTCGTCCATCCAGCGCGACAAGCCATCCTTCATCTCTTCGACGATGCGAAAGCCGTGCAGCATGGCGGCGGTGCACACCTGTACCGAGCCGGCGCCCAGGGCGATGAATTCGGCCGCGTCGCGCCAGTTGCCGATGCCGCCGATGCCGGAGATGGGCAAGCCGCGCGTGGCCGGGTCGCGCGCGATCTCGGCCACCATGTTGAGCGCGATCGGCTTGACCGCCGCGCCGCAATAGCCGCCGTGGGTGCTGGCGTTGCCGACGATGGGCAAGGCCACCATGCGATCCAGGTCCAGCGAGGTGATCGAGTTGATGGTGTTGATCAGCGAGACGGCGTCGGCGCCGCCGGCCAGCGCGGCGCGGGCCGGCATGCGCACGTCGGTGATGTTGGGGGTGAGCTTGACGATCACCGGCAGGCGCGAATGGGTCTTGCACCAGCGCGTGACCATTTCCACGTATTCCGGCACCTGCCCCACCGCCGCGCCCATGCCCCGTTCCGGCATGCCGTGCGGGCAGCCGAAATTGAGCTCGATGCCGTCGGCGCCGGTGGCCTCGACCAGCGGCAGGATGGCGGCCCACAGTTTTTCCTCGCACGGCAGCATGAGCGAGACGATCATGGCGCGGTCCGGCCAATCCTTCTTCACCTGGGTGATTTCGCGCAGGTTGATTTCCAGGCTGCGGTCGGTGATCAACTCGATATTGTTAAAGCCCAGCACCTCGCGGTTTTTGCCGTACAAGGCCGAATAACGCGAGGAGACGTTGACGGCGGCCGGGTCCTCGCCCAGGGTTTTCCACACCACCCCGCCCCAGCCGGCCTCGAAGGCGCGCACCACGTTGTAAGCCTTGTCGGTGGGCGGCGCGGACGCCAGCCAGAACGGATTGGGCGCCTTGATGCCGCAAAAATCGATGCTCAGATCGGCCATGACGCAGCCTCCACTTTTGATTGAATATCGTGATGAATCGCCAGCGCGGCCAGCTTACCGTGCTGCACCGCCTGCACCGTCAAGTCCTGGCCGGGCGCCACGCAATCGCCGCCCGCGTAGATGCCGGGCAGGATGGTGCGAAAGCCGGCGTCGACGGCGATCTTGTCGCCCTCGCGCGTCAGGCCGGCGGCCAGCGGATCGCCCAGTGCGGCGCCGTCCAGGCTCTGGCCGATGGCCTTGAAGATGGCGTCGGCGGCGATGTCGAAAGTGGCGCCGGTGCCGACCAGCCGCCCGTCTTCGAGCGCGGTTTTTTCGAAGCGCATGCCGGCCACCAGGCCGGCGCCATCGAGCAGCACTTGTTGCGGCCGCGCCCAGGTCAGCATGCGCACCTGGTTGGCCTTGGCGATATCCTGTTCGTGGCCGGTGGCGGTCATGGCCTCGAAGCCGCGCCGGTATACCAGCGTCACTTCGCGCGCACCCAGGCGCTGGATTTGCACCGCCATGTCGATCGCGGTGTTACCGGCGCCGATGACGATGGCGCGCGCCGGCAGCGGCAGCGCGCTCAAATCGTCGGCCTGGCGCAGGGCGGCGATATAGTCGACCGCCGCCAGCAGGCCGGGCGCGTCCTCGCCGGTCAGGCCGAGCCGGCGGCTGGCGCCCAGGCCCAGGCCGAGGAACACCGCGTCGTATGCTTGGTGCAGGGCGCGCAGTGACAGATTGGCGCCCAAAGTGTGGCCGTATTCGATGCGGATGCCGCCTATCCCCAGCAGGAACTGGACTTCCTTCTGGGCGAAATCGTCGGTCAGCTTGTATTTGGCGATGCCATATTCGTTCAAGCCGCCCGGCTTGGCCCGGGCTTCGAAGATCACCACCTCATGCCCCAGCATCGCCAGCCGGTGCGCGCAGGACAGCCCGGCCGGCCCGGCGCCGACCACCGCCACCGTTTTGCCGGTGGCGGCCGCGCGCGCGAAAGGGTGGCCGTCGAAACGCATATGGTCCAGCGCGTGGCGTTGCAGCAAGCCGATCTTGACCGGCTGGCCCTCCTCGTCGTGGTTGCGCACGCAGGCGTCCTCGCACAGGATTTCGACGGGACAGACCCGGGCGCAACTGCCGCCCAGGATATTGGCCTTCAAGATGCCGGCGGCGGCGCCGTTGATGTTGTTGTCGTGGATATTGCGGATGAAACTGGCCACGTCGATCTCGCTCGGACAGACGCGGGTGCACGGCGCGTCGTAACAATACAGACAGCGCGCGCTTTCGATGGCGGCTTGGCGCGGCGTCAGCGCCGGCGCCAGATCGGTGAAGCGCTCGGCCAGCGCGCTGTTGGCGTCGACCGGATGCGGCAGATATTTGAGGGACTCGATCATCATTCCATCCTGCGGTTGAGTAAAGCATGCGGCCGCACGGGGCGGCCATTTTGGAGCGAGATTATCGGCGCATTTACTTCATCTGTGGGAAAGCAAATTCCGCACCAGCGCTGGCGGTGTTGGGCCAGCGCTGCATCACGGCCTTGTGGCGGGTGTAAAACCGCACCCCTTCCGGCCCATAGGCGTGGTGGTCGCCGAACATGCTGCGCTTCCAGCCGCCGAAACTGTTAAAGGCCATCGGCACCGGCAACGGCACGTTCACCCCCACCATGCCGACCTGGATCTGGCGCACGAATTCGCGCGCCACGCCGCCGTCGCGGGTGTAGATCGCCACGCCGTTGCCGTATTCGTTGCGGTTGATCAGGGCCACCGCGCTGGCCACGTCGGGCGCGCGCAGCAGGCACAGGACCGGGCCGAAAATCTCTTCCTTGTAGATGCTCATGTCGGGCGTGACGTGGTCGAACAGGGTGCCGCCGACGAAAAAGCCGTCCTCGCGCCCCGCCACCTGATGGCCGCGCCCGTCCACCAGCAGGGTGGCGCCCTGCTCCACGCCCTCGCCGATCAAACGCTCGATGCGCTGCTTGGCGGCGGCCGACACCACCGGCCCCATTTCGGCGTCGGCCGCCATGCCGTCGCCTATTTTCAGTGCGGCGGTGCGCCGTGCCAGTGCGTCGGCCAGCTGGTCGCCGGCGTCGCCCACCGCCACCACCACCGAAATGGCCATGCAGCGCTCGCCGGCCGAACCGTAGGCGGCGCCCATCAAGGCGTCCACCGCCATCGCCATGTCGGCGTCCGGCATCACCACCATGTGATTCTTGGCGCCGCCCAGCGCCTGCACCCGTTTGCCGGCCGCGCTGCCGCGCGCGTAAATGTATTCGGCGATCGGGGTCGAGCCGACGAAGCTGATGGCTTGCACCACCGGATGGTCGAGCAGCGCGTCCACCGTCTCCTTATCGCCCTGCACCACGTTGAACACGCCGTCGGGCAAGCCGGCTTGCCGCAACAGGCGCGCGTGCAGCAGCGACGCCGAGGGGTCGCGCTCGGACGGTTTCAGCACGAAGGTGTTGCCGCAGGCGATGGCGACCGGGAACATCCACATCGGCACCATGACCGGGAAGTTGAAGGGGGTGATGCCGGCCACCACGCCGAGCGCCTGGCGCATCGACCAGGCGTCGATGCCGCGCGCGATCTGGTCGGTGAATTCGCCTTTGAGCAGATGCGGGATGCCGACCGCGAATTCGACCATCTCGATGCCGCGCGCGACCTCGCCCTGGGCGTCGGAAAAGGTTTTGCCGTGTTCGCGCGTGAGCATGGCGGCGAAGTCGTCCACGTGTTGCTGGCACAGTTGAAGGTAAGTAAACAGCACCCGCGCGCGCGTGAGCGGCGGCGTGGCCGACCAGGCCGGGAAGGCGGCGGCCGCCGCTTGCACGGCCGCGTCCACGTCGGCCGCCGTGCCGAGCGTGACCCGCGCCACCGGCCGGCCCAAGGCTGGATTGAACACGTCGGCATAGCGCCCGCTGGCGCTATCGGCCTTGGCGCCGTTGATGAAATGGGTGATGGTGTCGATATCGGGGCTGCTGTTTGAAACGCTCATGATCTACGCTTTATAAAAATTCGGGGTGACGGGACGCGGCATCGGGCCGTGAAGGACAGCGGCGCGCGGCTCACTCCAGCTGCTTGAGCACCTTGGCCAGCTTGCCGAACAAATCGTCGATATGCTTTTTTTCCAGCACCAGCGGCGGCGACAGGGCGATGGTGTCGCCGGTGACGCGTATCAGCACGCCGTCGGCGAAGGCTTGCTTGAAGGCGGCGAAGGCGCGCGCGCCCGGCTTGCCCGGCATCGGCGCCAGCTCGATGCCGGCGATCAAGCCGATGGTGCGCAAATCGATCACGTGCGGCAAGCCCTTGAGCGAATACACCGCGTCCTGCCAGTAATCCTGAATCCCCTTGGCGTGTGCCAGGATTTGCTGTTCCTCGAACACTTCCAGGGTCGCCAGCGCGGCGGCGCAGGCCAGCGGATGGCCGGAATAGGTGTAGCCGTGAAACAGCTCGATGCCGGCCGGCGCGTCCATGAAGGCGTCGTGGATATGCCGTTTGCTGAACACGGCGCCCATCGGCACGGCGCCGTTGGTCAAGCCCTTGGCGGTGGTCATCAAGTCCGGCTCGACCTCGAAATAGTCGGCCGCGAACGGCGTGGTCAGGCGGCCGAAGCCGGTGATCACCTCGTCGAAGATGAGCAGGATGCCGTGCTTGGTGCACAGCTCGCGCAAGCGCTTCAAATACCCCTTGGGCGGGATCAGCACCCCGGTCGAACCGGCCACCGGCTCGACGATCACGGCGGCGATGGTGGAGGCGTCGTGCAGGGTGACGATGCGTTCGAGTTCGTCGGCCAGGTTGGCGCCGTGCTCCGGCTCGCCCCGGCTATACGCGTTGCGCTCCAGGTCGTGGGTGTGCGGCAAGTGGTCCACCCCGCCCAGCAGGGGGCCGAAATGCTTGCGGTTGCCGGCGATGCCGCCCACCGAGATGCCGCCGAAGCCGACCCCGTGGTAGCCGCGCTCGCGCCCGATCAAGCGGGTGCGGCCGGCCTCGCCGCGCGCCTTGTGATAGGCCAGCGCCATTTTGAGGGCGGTGTCGACCGCCTCCGAACCGGAATTGGTGTAAAACACATGGCCGAAGCGATGGCCGGTGTACGCCATCAACTTGTCGGCCAGGTCGAAGGCGGCCGGGTGGCCCATCTGGAAGGTGGGGGCGAAGTCGAGCTGGCCGGCCATGTCGCGGATGGCGGCCACGATCTTCGGCTGGGCGTGGCCGCAAGGCACGCACCACAGGCCGGCCGCGCCGTCCAGGATGGTATTGCCGTCCACATCCTTGTAATACATGCCTTCGGCCGACACCAGCAGGCGCGGGTTGGCTTTGAAATCGCGGTTATTGGTGAAGGGCATCCAAAACGAGGATAGGGATGCGGGTCGGGATGTGTTCATACGTTTCTCCTATGAATTCTGGCTGCGGGCCGACGCCGGCACGGCGTCGCTATTTTTACAAAGTATAAAAAAATTTACCGATTGGCAAAATGATGATGCAATAATAGACAGCGCCTCAACTATGGCACAGATACAGCGTGAGTAAAACCTTCCAACCGTACTGGCAACCACAACATGACAGTTTTCCTCAGCGCCGACCAGGGAGTCAAGCGATGCCAGAGAGCGCCTCTGCGCCCGATCAAACCCCGATAGCTTCGGCGGCCGGCCCGCTGTGGCCGGCCCTGGCCATCGAGCGCGGCAAAAAGGGGGGCTTGGTCGACCAGATCGTGACGGCCATAGTCGCCATGGTGGGCCGCCAGGAGTTGCGCATCGGCACCAAAATGCCCTCGGTGCGCCAATTCGCCAAGTGCAACGCGATTTCCACCTTCACCGTGGTGGAGGCGTACGAGCGCTTGGTGACCTCGGGTTTGCTATCCTCGCGCCGCGGTTCCGGCTATTTCGTGGCGCGCAGCGCGCCGGCGCCGGCCGCGCCGCCGACCATCGCGCCCAGCGCGACCGCGATCGACGCGCTCAGCCCCGAGCTGTATTCGGGCGTGTCGGACGCGCTGCCGGCCGGCGCCGGCTGGCTGCCGCCCGAATTCTATGGCGAGGATACCCTGCTCGACGCGGTGCGGCTGGCCATGCGCGTGCCGGCCAGCCGGCTGCGCGGCTACGGCCACCCGCTCGGTTTCGCGGCGCTGCGCCAGCACCTGGCGGCCGGCTTGTCGGCGCGGCTATACGCGGTCGAGCCGGACCAGATCGTGCTCACCCACGGCGCCACCCACGCCTTCGACCTGATCCTGCGCACCCTGACCCGGCCCGGCGACACGGTGCTGGTGGAAGACCCCGGCTACAGCAATCTGCTGTCGCTGATCCGGCACCACGGCTGCGTCGCGGTGGGCGTGGCGCGCGGCGCGGCCGGCCTCGATTTCGCGGCCCTGGCCGAGCAGGCGGCGCGCTGCCGGCCCAAGCTCATGTTCGTCAACACGGTGCTGCACAATCCGCTCGGCACCTCGCTCAGCCAGGCCCAGGCCCATCGCCTGCTGGGCATGGCCGAGCAATTCGACTTTTGGCTGGTGGAGGACGACATCTACCGCGAGTTGAGCGCGCCGGGCCAGGCTTCGCTGGCGGCCATGGACGGCTTGCGGCGCGTGATCCGGGTCGGCAGCTTTTCCAAGACCCTGTCGCCGGCGCTGCGGGTGGGCTCGATCTCGGCCTCCGGCGCGCTGCTGCCGGAGCTGGTGCGGGTCAAGATGCTGGCCGGGCTGACCACCTCCGAAATCAACGAGCGGGCCGTGTTCCACGCGCTGTCGGCGCGGCCTTACCGGCGCATGCTGGAACGCTTGATCGGGCGCCTGGACGCGGCCCGCGAGCGCAGCATCGAACTGCTGGCGCAAGCCGGCATGGCCCCGCTGGCGCGGCCGTGCGGCGGCATGTTCGTCAGCGCCGGCTGGGACGCGCCGCCCGGCGAGCAATGGCACGGCAAGGCCATCGCCGACCTGGCGCTACAAGCGGGCATCCTGCTGTCGCCGAACGTGTTTTTCATGCTGCGCCAGCCCGAAACGGTGTGGTTCCGCTTCAACGTGGCCTATACCGACCATCCGCTGCTGCTGCCGTTTTTGCAGTCGGTGCGGCCGGCTTGATCAAGAGGACCGAGCATGGCATCGCTTAAAACCGGACCCGAGACGGAACCGCCGGCCAAGATCGCCAGCGGCGCCAGCTGCCGGCGCCAGCTCAACCGCGGCAAGCTGGAGGCCGACATCGCCGCCGCCGCCGTGCGCGTGTTCGCCGAGTGCGGCTACGAGGGCGCCTCGATCGCCCTGATCGCCGAGCGGGCCGGCCTGTCCAAGCAAAACCTGATGTACTACTTTCCCACCAAGCAGGCCCTGTACCAGCGCGTGCTGGACGCGGTGCTCGACGATTGGCTGGCGCGCATGGACAGCCTGGCCGAGCAGCGCCAGGAGCCGGGCGCCATGCTGCGCGCCTATGTCCAGGCCAAGCTGCGCTTTTCGCGCGAGCAGCCGCTGGCCTCGCGCGTGTACGCGATGGAGGTGATCGGCGGCGCCCAGTTGTACGGCGGCCAGATCCAGCAGCGCGTGGTGCCGATGCTGCGCAAGGATATCGCGGTGTTCGAGCGCTGGATCGCGGCCGGCCAGATCGCGCCCGTCAACGCCACCCACCTGCTGTTCGCGATCTGGGCCATGACCCAGGCTTACGCCGACTCGGCCGCCCAGATGGCGCTGGTGCTCAAGCGCAAGCAGCTGAGCCGCAAGGATTTCGACGATGGCGAGCAATTGATCGTGCGCATGGTGCTGGCGGCGGTCGGCATCGCGGCTTGATCAGCATGGCTGTATGCTATCGTTTGGCCGACCCCGACCATCCCTTCACCCGCAAAGCGCCATCCCATGTCCACCACCTTATCCCAGGAAAAAAGCCTGGGCGATTTTTCCGCGCTGACCTTGCGCTCGCCACGCCTGCTGCTACGTCCGCTCGCCACGGGCGACGCCGGCGCCATGTTCGGCATTTTTTCCGACCCGGAAGCGATGCGCTACTGGAGCTGCGCGCCATGGACCGAGCCGGCCCAGGCCGACGCCATGCTGGCCCAGGCCCACACGCAGATGCGCGAAGGCAGCGCCTTGAGGCTCGGAATCGAAACGGCGGATGGCCGGCTGATCGGGATGTGTAATTTACATGCTTTCTTTAAATCCAACAGACGCTGCGAAATGGGCTATATTCTGGGGTCGCGCGATTGGGGCCGGGGTTATATGCACGAAGCGCTGCGCGCCCTGATCGACTACGCCATGGGCACCTTGGAGCTGAACCGCATCGAGGCCGACATCGATCCGCGCAACGGCGCGTCGGCCAAGTTGCTGGAACGGCTAGCGTTTCGCAAGGAAGGCTACATGCCCGAGCGCTGGATCGTCGACGGCGTGGTGTGCGACACGGAAAATTATGGCTTGCTGCGGTCGTATTGGCTGGCGCGGGTTTGACATGCGGGAATGGTTCCCGCGGGAGGAAAGGTAGAGCATGATGACAAGTTCGATCCAGCGCGCCCTGCGCGGGCTGGCCGCGGCGGCCGCGGCCGCGCTGGCGCTGTGTGCGCCGGCCCGGGCCGAGGTCGACAATCCCTTCCAGCTGGTCGAGGACAAGCCGCTCAGCGAAACCTGGCTCAACGCGGGCTTTTACTCTTACCACTTCCAGCGCGACAAGGGCTTGAACGACCGCAATCCCGGCCTGGGCCTGGAATACCGCTACACCAGCGTGGCCTCGCTCACGGGCGGGCGTTTCTATAACAGCGACCGGGCGTATTCCAATTACGCCGGCCTGTACTATCAGCCGGTGAGCCTGGGGCCGCTGCGCCTGGGCGCCGTGGTGGGCGGCTTCAGCGGCTATCCGAAGATGCGCGACGGCGGCTGGTTCCTGGCCGTGGTGCCCATCATCAGCTACGAATACCAGCGCGTCGGCCTCAATCTGGCCGTGGTGCCGACCTATAAGGACCGCTTGTACGGCGCCTTCACTTTCCAGCTGAAACTCAAACTGGCCGATTGACGTTCGCGGCACACGCCGCTTGCAGCCGGACGCATGCTGGACTATATTGGAATCGACAGCCGGTAAGCGGACGCGGGCGCAAGCGTGGCCTTTGCCTGACGACCGTCAAGCGCGCACGTTTG
>JAYVUV010000478.1:0-2392 GCA_043787615.1 Janthinobacterium sp.
CCACACGATTGATGAAATTTCAGCGGCGACCCAGGAGCAGTCGACCGGCATCGACCAGATCAATCGCGCAGTCGTTCAGCTCGACGAGGTGACACAGCAAAACGCCGCGCTCGTGGAGGAGGCTGCGGCCGCCGCGCAGACGATGAAGGCGCAGGCGGTGCGCCTGGCGGAAACCATGGCGTTTTTCGTTGTCCCATCCACCGCCGCGGACGCGATCATCGCCCCCGCTCGCACTGGCACACGACTGATCGGGACCTGAGCTGCCGATTCTGCGAAGCGCGCCAGCAAGCCGAAACCGGGCGCGCGCAGAGCGGCAACCAGTTGGCCGAAAAGCTGGCCGAAGAGCTGGCAGAAAACCTGGCCGAAAACCTGGCCGAAAAGCTGGCCGAAAAGCTGGCCGAAGAGCTGGTTGAAGTCCTGGCCGAAAAGCTGGCCGCGTTTTTTATCGGCGCATTCTATCGGCGTATTAGCCGCGTATCTTCCCCAGCAGCTTGGTCGTCGACCGGTCATGTTCAAAATCGATGGCAGTCGCCTGCCCGCCATACCCCATCACCGCCCTGCCCTCGGGAATGGCTGCCATGTCGTAATCGCCGCCCTTGGCGTAAATTTCCGGTTCGGCCTCCAACACCACTTCGAGCGCCGTATCCTCGCCAAACTCCACTACCAGGCTGACTGCCTCGAGTGCCGCCAGCACCGCCATCCGGTCCGGCCCAGTGTTCAAGGGCCGCTCGTCGCCCTTGCCCAGCCGCTTGACCGACGCATCGGTATTGGCCGCCACCACCAGCGAGGCGCCCAGCGCGCGCGCCTGCGCCAGGTAGGTGACGTGCCCGCGGTGCAAAATGTCGAATACGCCATTGGTCAGCACCACCGGCTTGGGTAAGGCGGCAACGCGCGCTTTGAGCTCGGCGCGGCTGCAGATTTTGTTTTCGAAGTCAGGCATCAGTGTATGTACTCAGGTGTTGTGCGCGCCAGGCTTGCAGCAGTTGCTGCGCGCCCGCGTCGAGGGTGGTGGAATCGAGCGTGACGACGCCGTGGAAAATCATCAATGCGTAAATCGGGGCCAGCAGCGTGACCTCGCGTGAGAGCGCATAGTCGTTGCCGCGCGCCGGCGCCCGTTCGCGCCAGTAGTTGATCGCCGCTTCGAGCTCCTGCACGCGCAACTGCATGCCCCCTCCTGCTTACTTGCCCGGCTCTTCCTCGGCCGGCTCCTCCTCGATCGCCATCGACAGGTCAGCCACACTGGCCCGCGCACCGCCGGCCGGCTCCTTGCGCTCGCCACGCAGCTTGATTTGCAGGCGCAGACCGTTGGCCGAGTCGGCATTGCGGATCGCTTCGTCGTAGCCGATATCACCCTTGTTATACAACTCGTACAGCGCCTGGTCAAACGTGCACATGCCAAGCTCGCGCGACTTGTGCATGATCTCCTTGATGGCCTGGAAATTCCCCTTCAGGATCATCTCGGCAATCGTGGCGGTATTGAGCAGAACTTCAATGGCAGCCTTGCGCCCCTTGCCGTCCTCGGTGCGCACCAGCCGCTGCGACACAATCGCGCGCAGGTTCGACGACAGATCCATCAGCAGCTGGTTGCGCCGCTCTTCCGGGAAGAAGTTGTTGATCCGGTCCATCGTCTGGTTGGAGTTATTCGCGTGCAGGGTGCCCAGGCACAGGTGGCCGGTTTCGGCAAACGCGATCGCGTGCTCCATGGTTTCGGTGTCGCGGATTTCGCCGATCAGGATCACGTCCGGCGCCTGGCGCAGCGTGTTCTTCAGCGCGTTGTGCCACGACAGCGTATCGACGCCGACTTCCCGGTGCGTGATCAGGCAGCTCTTGTTCTTGTGGACGTATTCGACCGGATCTTCCACCGTGATGATGTGGCCCGCCGAGTTGGCGTTGCGGTAGTCGATCATCGCCGCCAGCGTGGTGGACTTGCCGGAACCCGTGCCGCCCACCACCAGCACCAGGCCGCGCTTGGTCATGATGACGTCTTTCAATACATCGGGCAGGTCGAGCTTTTCAAAGTTGGGAATTTCGGAGGCGATCGTGCGCACCACCATTGCCACGGCCTGCTGCTGCACATACACGTTGACGCGAAAGCGGCACACGTTCGGCAGCGAAATGGCGAAATTGCTTTCCATATCGGCTTCGAATTCGCGGGTCTGCTTTTCGTTCATCAGCGACAGCGCGAGCGCGCGCGTGACGTCGCCGGTCAGCTTCTGCTGGCTCATTGGCTTCATCGCCCCCTGGTACTTCATCGACGGCGGGAAATCCGCCGAAATGAACAGGTCGGAGCCGCCCTGGTGGTGCATGACGGTGAGTAGCTTGTGGATATAAGCCTGTGCTTCGGCCGGGCCAAACGTCGTGGACATGCGTACCTTTCTGGGTGCGTTCTGGG
>JAYVUV010000479.1:0-10222 GCA_043787615.1 Janthinobacterium sp.
GGGCGATCGAGGCCAGCAGGTTGGGGGTCAGCACCGCGTTGATGGTGCGCAGCAGGCTGGACAGAAAATGGCCCAACGCGAACGGCAAGAACACCAGCAAAAAGATGGCCGGGCCGGACAGGGTGGCCGGCCGCGCCGGGGCGGCTGGGCGGGTTGAAGCGGGCGCGGCCATGTTGCACGCTCAAGCCGCGTTGCTGGACGGGCAGCGCTGGGCGGCGTCGGCGCGGGCCGGCACCAGCGGGATCACCTTGCGCCCCGCGCCCTCCTCGCTCTCGAAGAAAAACTTGTCCTTGCCGAAGGCCGGTTTCAAGTCGTCCATCCAGGTCGCCTCCGGATCGAACTTGGCGTAGAAGGGCTTGCGCACCCAATCCGGATTGCGGGCTTGGAGAAATTGCAGCGCGAACACCTTCTCGCCGCCGATGGTGACCACGCCGTCGATCACCACCTTGCCCGGAAACGCGCTCATCGACGGGCCGCGCACGGTGCGCGACAAGCCCGACACCATTTGATAGGCGGCCTGGAAAATCTCGTGCGCCTTGGCCAGCGGCAAGCCGAAGTAATCGCGCGGGCCGGTGTCGCGTTCCACGAACATATAGTAGGGAATCGCGCCCAGGCGGGTGCCGGTTTGCCACAGCTCGGCCCAGCCGCGCGGGTCTTCGTTGATGTGGCGAATCAGCGGTCCCTGCATGCGCAAGGTGGCGCCGCTCGAGACGATGCGCTTGACGGCTTGCTGGGCGATCTGCGGGCGCAGCTCGGCCGGGTGGCTGTAATGGCCCATGATGGCCATGTTCTTGCCGGCGGCCACCACTTTTTCGAACAGGCGCAGCAAGTCGTCGGCGTCGCGGTCGGTGACGAAGCGCTGCGGCCAGTAAGCCACCGACTTGGTGCCGATGCGGATGTTTTGAATGTGCTCGAGGGCCGGGTCGAGCAAGGGCTCGATATACGCGGCCAGCGAGCGGGTGTTCATGATGAGCGGATCGCCGCCGGTGATGAGCACGTCCGTCACCTCGGGGTGGTCTTTCAGATAGGACACCAGCTCGGTCGATTCCTTGGCGTCGAATTTCATGTCGTCCATGCCGACGAATTGCGGCCAGCGGAAGCAGAAGGTGCAATAGGCGTGGCAAGTCTGGCCGGCGCTGGGGAAAAACAGCACGGTCTGGTCGTATTTGTGTTGCAGGCCGCGCAAGGGCGCGTCGTTCACACGCGGCACGTTATGCGTCATTTGCCCGGCCGGATGGGGGTTCATGCGCAGCCGGATGCCGTGCACATACTTGGCGATGGCGGCGTCGTCCTTGTGCATCAGCACCAGGTCGCGCAGGTGGGCGAACTCATGCGCGGGCAACATGTCGCGGTGCGGGAACACCATGCGGTAAATCGGGTCGTCCGGGATATCGCTCCAGTCGATCAGATGCTCCAGCACATATTCGTTGGTGCGGAACGGCAGCACGTGCGACACCACTTGCACGGCTTCGCGCTGCTCTTCCGGCATCCAGTCCCATTGACGGGCCTGGCGGATGGTTTGACGGGTATAGGGTTTGAACTTGACCGGCACTGGCGATGAATTCACGACACGCTCCTGGTTAAAGTGGGAAAAGGCCGTTGGCGGGACCGGCCCCGGCGCAGACACAAGCCGGACGGGACCGGCGTTGAAATCATGGTAGGACGCGCGCAATCGATCTGGATTGCCGCAAATCAATATCTCCGCAAGGAAACATTTTCGGCCGAATAAATCGCCCGCGCTGTCTCATTCCGGTCGGGCTTGGCGCCGGTTTGTTCTAGCGCAATCCGCGCCCCGGACGCACGGGTAAATTACGCCATGCGCATGAGCAACTTTCAACTCGCCGCCTCCGCCGTCGCGGTCCCATCCAACCAAGGAAAACCATGAAACGATTACTGTCCGCCAGTCTGTTATGCCTGCTCGCCACCGGCGCCGCCGCCAGCCTCGCCGATCCGAGCGAGAAAGACGCCATCGCCATGGCCGAGCGCGGCGCGGCCATCATGAAAGCCGGCGGCAAGGAAGAGTTGATGAAGAAAATCACGGCCAAGGACCCCGAGCTGGTGCAAGGCTCGCTGTATGTCGACATGCGCGACATCAACACCGGCATCGTGCTGGCCCATCCCTTGAATCCCTCCATCGTGGGCAAGGACTTGGTCGACGTGCCGGACGCGAACGGCAAGCGCTACCGGCGCGACATCATCGAGCTGGCCAAGAAGAGCGGCAAGGGCTGGGTCGACTACCAATACAAGAATCCGGCTTCCGGCAAGATCGAGCCGAAAACCACCTACATCCTGCGCGTCAACGACGTGGTGCTGGAAGCGGGCATCTATAAAAAATAGCGGCGCGCGGCGGCGTCCGCGGGCGCCGCCGCTTTCGATTGCACGGCGAAGTCATCGGCGGGAGCAAGCATGTTAAAGAAATTGCGGATAGGTCCGAAGTTATTGCTGGCGCCATGTCTGGTGCTGATCTTGCTCGTCATTACCTCGGGCGGCGCCTACTACGGCATGGTGCGCCAAAACGCCTCGCTGGAAAACATGGTGCAGGTGCGCGCCGCGCGCCTGAAGGCGGCGGCCGACGTGGCCGGCGACGCCAAATACGCTCACGCCAATATCTATCAATTGCTGGCCTGGATCAGCGGCAGTTTCGCGCAAACCCGGCTCGACGGCTTGGTCGGCGAGATCGGCCAAAAACACGGCGCCATCGAACAGCAATTGGCCGCACTGGCCAAGGTCAGCGATAACGGCGAGCGCAAGCTGGTGGACGCGTCCATGCTAGCGCTGACGGCTTACCGCAAGGCGGTGCGAGACACCATCGAGATGGCCCAGGTGGACCAGTCGATCGCCACCAACGCGATGCAAAAGGCCGAGACCCAGTTCGTGCTATTGAACCAAGCCTTGAGCCAGTTGTCGGCCAACGAAAAAAACCTCAGCGAAGCGGCCTACCGCTTGGCCGATGGCGAATTCCACGCGCTGGGCTGGACCATGGCGGCCATGGTGTTGCTCTCGATCGCGGTCTCGATCGCGGTCACCATGGCGGTGCGCAAGGCCATGCTGGGCGACATACGGCGCATTTCGGAAGTGGTGCAGGAACTGGCCTCGGGCAATTTGACGGCCGGGGCCGACAATCCGGGCGCCGACGAGATCGCCGAAACGGCGCGCGTGCTGGACCACACCATCGCCAACTTGAACCTGACCTTGCGCACCGTGCAGCAGGCGGTGCAGTCGATCGACACCGCCTCGCGCGAAATCGCCGACGGCAATCTGGACTTGTCGACCCGCACCGAAATGCAAGCGAGCGCGCTCCAGCAAACGGCCGGCGCGATGGAAAACCTGACCTCGGCGGTCAAGGAAAACGCCGACAACGCGCGCCTGGCGTGCCAGTTGGCGGCCAGCGCCTCGGCCCTGGCCGTCAAGGGCGGGCGCTCGGTCGACCAGGCGGTGGCGACCATGGAAACCATCCGCGCCCACTCGCGCCAGATCGTCGAAATCATCAGCGTGATCGACGGCATTTCCTTCCAAACCAATATCCTGGCGCTGAACGCCGCCGTGGAGGCGGCCCGGGCCGGCGAGCAAGGGCGCGGCTTCGCCGTGGTGGCGGCCGAGGTGCGCACCCTGGCCCAGCGCTCGGCCGCCGCCGCCCGCGAAATCAAGGCCTTGATCGCCACCTCGGTGGCCTCGATCGACGGCGGCAGCGTCTCCGTCAACGAAGCAGGCAGCAACATGGGCGACATCGTCGATTCGGTGAAACAGGTCAACGACATCATCGGCCGCATCAGCGTGGCCAGCACCGAGCAAGCCAGGGGAATCGCCGAGGTCAACCTGGCGGTCGGCCAGATGGACGACGTGACGCAGCAAAACGCCGCCCTGGTGGAACAAGCGGCGGCGGCGGCGGCCAGCCTGCAAGACCAGGCGGTGCAACTGTCGGAAGCGGTGTCGGTGTTTCAACTCGATCCGGGCCAGGCCGGATCGGCAGGCCAGGCGGCGGCCGAGGCGAGCCGGGAGCGCGAGCGGCGCGCCGCCGCCAGCGCCATGCGCGGCGCGCACCGGGCCGGCCGCGTGGCCAGCATCGATTGGGACCAACGCCAGCAGGGATAGCGCCGCGCCGGCACATAGAAGAAAGAGAGTCGCGCCATGACAAAGGCACCGCCGTTTTCCAGGTTGAAGGGCATCGGCCAGGAAAATCGGCTGATGCGGCTCGACACCGTGCTCGGTGAAAACATCCTGCTGCCGCAGCGCGTCATCGCCCATGAAGGGCTGGGACGCGGCTACCGATACACCGTCGATTGCCTGTCCCTGGAACGGGAGATCGAACTCAAAAAGCTGATCGCGCAACCGGTCACGCTGTGGCTGCGGCAAACCGACCGCCGCTATATGCCCACGCACGGCTACATTCTCACATCCAAGTTACTTGGCAGCGACGGCCGGCTCTCTTTTTGCCAACTGTGCTTCGCCCCCTGGCTCGATTTTTTAAAATTCCGCCAAGACGCGCGCATCTGGCAAGATAAGCGCGCCGACGACATCCTGTTCGAAGTGCTCAACGGCCATCCTCAAGCACGCGGCAATTTTCGTTTTAGCGTCGGCGCTTGCGGCAGGCCGCCGCTGTCGCGCTCCTATTGCGTTCAATATGAGAGCGATTGGAACTTCGTCCACCGGCTGATGGAGGAAGAAGGCTGGTACTACTACCACGAGCAATTGGCGGATGGCTCCGGCCATACGCTGGTCATCACCGACAACACGCAAGACCTGCCGCCCCTGGCGCCGCAAGCACTGCATTTCCATAGCGGCGCAACGGCCGACGAAGTTGACCAGATCGTCCAGTGGAGCGGCACGCGCACCCTCACGGCGAACCGCTTGACGACCCAAACCTTCAATTACAAAGACCCGCGCTACCCGCAAGAACGGAGCGTCAAAGTATTTCCCGAGCACGGGGTGGACGCCACCGCAGCGCTGGAAGTGTACCAATACACGGGGGCGTACACGCACGCGGACGACCGGCAAGGCGATCGCCAAGCCGAAATTCGCATGGAGGGCTGGGAATCGCAGATCAAACGTTTTCACGGCATCGCGGGGATGCGCGAGCTGCCGGTCGGGCGCTGGTTCAGCTTGGAGAATCATCCGGCGCACCGGGCCGAACCGGTCGCGGAGCGGGAGTTTATCCTGATCGCGGTGGAGTGGTTCATCGAAAACAATTTACCCTATTCGAACGGGGGCCGCGACTTTCCCGGTAGCTTAAAAGATGAGCTTGACGCCTTCAAGCGCAGCATGGGCTTGGACATGGCGGACCTGGCGGCCCAAAGCGGCGCCGAAGGCAACGGCCATTGCTTCAACCGCTTCGAGGCGCAACGTCGCAAGGTGCCGTTTCGCAGTCCGCTGGAACACACGAAACCGGTCATGCACGCGCAAACGGCCATCGTCGTCACGCACGACGATCTGGAGGTGTTCACCGATAGTTTGAACCGCATCAAAATCAAGTTTCACTGGGACCGCCTCAATCCGAGCGACGCGACGGCTTCCTGCTGGGTGCGCGTGAGCTACGCCAACGCCGGCGACGGGTTTGGCTCGCCGGCGGTGGCGCGGGGCGGCCAGGAAGTGCTGGTCACGTTTATCGGCGGGGATATCGATAGACCGGTCGTCACCGGACGCCTGCATAATATCCACAACACGCCACCTTGGCATGGCGATGGCGCGCTCTCCGGCAGCAGAAGCAAGGAAATCAAGGGAAACGGATTCAACCAAATGGTGTTCGACGACAACACCGGCCAAAATCGCGCTCAACTCTACAGCTCGAACACCAACGCCCAGCTGAACCTGGGCTACCTGGTGGGTCAGGAAGGCAACCGGCGCAACGCTTTCTATGGCGCCGGCTTCGCCCTCTGCACCGACGCCTACGGCGCCATCGTGACCCACAAGGGTTTATACATCAGCACCTTTGGCCGGCCCGGCGCGCAAGGCACGCAACTCGACGTGCGGGAAGCGCGCCAACAACTCCAGTTTGGATTGGTCCTCAGCAAAAACTTGTCCGACCTCGCCGTCAAGGCCAAGGCCGAGGCGCTGGACGGGACCGCGTCGCTGGACGCCTTCCTGGACGCGACGCAAGACAAGTACGACGGCCCAGGCCAGGAACAGGCCAACCGTTTCAAAGAGCCGGTGCTGCTGCTGGCCTCGGCTGCCGGCATCGGCCTCACGACGCCGAAGAGTAATCACCTGCATAGCGGCGAAAACTTGACGCTCTCCTCCGGCGGCGACACCAATCTCGCGGTCGGCAAGAGTCTGGTAGCCGGTATCACAAAAAAACTCAGCCTGTTCGCCAACGCCGGCATCAAATTTTTCGCGACCACGGGACCGATACAAGTTCAAGCCCAAAGCGACGATTTGGATCTGATCGCGGAAAAAGTGGTGCGGCTGCTCTCCACCGCCGGCCGGATCGATATTTCCGCAAAAGAAGAAGTGCTGATCGCCGTGGGCGGATCGTTCATCCGTATCGATAAGTCGGGCATCACGCAAGGCACCGCCGGCGCCTGGATAGCCCATGCCGCGACGCATGCGATGCCGGGGCCGACCACGATTGCCTATCATATGAATACACGGAAAAAAACGGACTTCGACGAAGAGTTTATCGCCCGCCATCGAGGCAGCGGAAAACCAATGGCGAACCGGCAGTTTGAAATCACGCGCGAGGACGGTAGCATTTTGCATGGCGTAACAGATGCCGCAGGCAAAACTGGAATACAAAAGAGCCAGCTCATGGGCAATATTCACTTAAAATTTCTTGGTGCCATCCCGCGATGAAAGACGCTTATCATATTGTTCCCATGTCTTATGACGATGACGGCTTTCCGGTCTGGAGCACGCCACTCACGGTTTCTGAAAACACGAAACGCGCGATAATTTTGGCTCCGCCCGATCATGTCATACCGATCATATTTGTTCCGGGGATTATGGGATCCAATCTAAAATTAGTAAATCGTGCCAAAGAAATCAATATAGACGCAGGAGCGATAGCATGGCGACCGGATGCCGCAGGCGCAAAAAATGCGACGCTCAGTGCGGCAAGCCGGCAATTACTACTCGACCCGAAGAATACGATGGTGGACACACGAATCACCACCGACGGGAATAATTATGTCACACCGCTTACCGGAATGTCATTGAAATGTGCTGAATCACGTGGTTGGGGTGGCATTTATTGGAAGAGCTATGGCGATATAATTACATATTTAGATCAAAAACTCAATACGCCATGTTTTTACGATCCGATGATCGATAAGATTTTAACTATCCAGATATTTCAAGAATTAATTGATACGGGGATTGCCTTGCCCGGCCAACCGATGTTGAAACTGTGCCATGCTGAGGTAGCGCATATGAGCGAATATTGGTACCCGATTCACGCCGTCGGTTATAATTGGCTGCAATCAAATGAAGACGCAGGAAAATATTTAGCCAATGAAATCCGCAGAATCAAAGCGTTCTATCAAACAAAGTTGAAACATCCTGGAGCCTGCCAAAAAGTTATCTTGATCACGCATTCCATGGGCGGTTTAGTTGCGCGTGCGGCGGTGCATCCTGATATGGGTGACGCTGCGGCGGACGTCTTGGGTGTGATACATGGCGTCATGCCTGCTATCGGCGCGGCTGCTGCATATAAACGCATGCGCACTGGGTTTGAACATGGCGAAATTGATTGGTTCAGCATGGGCAACATAACAGCAGAAATGGGCGGGCAGGCGGTCGCGGGCCGCAATGGTCGTGATGTGACAGCCGTATTGGGGCACGCGCCGGGCGGACTACAACTCCTACCGAATAAGGCTTATCACCCGGAAGGATGGCTCAAAATGAGCGGGGTGGAAAACCATGCCTACGTGGTTCCGATGGAGGGAAATCCTTACACCTCGATCTATCGTGAGAAAAATAAATGGTGGCGCCTCATCAATCTCGAATGGCTAGACCCAGCGAATAAATTTAAAAGCGACAAAGATAGATCGGCATGGGGTTCTTTTGATAAAGCCCTGACACAAGCAGAAAAATTTCATGAAAAATTGGGACATTATTACCATCCCAATACCTATGCTTTTCATGGTGCAGATGCACAACGTCATCCTTCCTATGGCAAGGTGACATGGGAAAAAGCGGGATCTATGTATCAGGGCAATTTTTCTACTGTTCCCAATGCATCGACGAATGCCAATCTTATGAGAAACGGACATGCCTTTCTCAGAGGCGATAATGCGACCGGCATTGTAGCTGCCAAAATCGATAACGCAGTGCTGGCATTTTCAATGACAAAGGGAAGCGAGGCAGGCGACGGCACCGTACCTTCAATTTCAGGCGCGGCGCCGCAGCGTTTTGCGCCCGCTTGCGTACGAGCCCAATTGGCCGTGACCGGCATTGACCATCAGGGCGCGTACAGCACCAGCCACACAACGGTAATGAATTTCATTGCGTACAGCGTTTGCAAAATCGCCAAGGATGCCACATGAGTCACACACGTAGACAATTATTGCAAGCTGTCACTGTTTGCATTGTGTTGCCCTCATCCGCTTGCCGGGGCAATACCGCCGGTCTCTTGAAAGATAAAATCATGCAAAAATACCCAATGAATACCTATGCTGTTGGTCGTTTCTTGATCGACTGCCCTGAAGCCGCAAAAAATGCCTCAATGTCGATGAGGATTTTTGGCAAGGAAATAGAATGGAAACCAGCTACCGCTGCGGAGTATTTAACATTGCTCTCGATGCGGGTCAATATTCTGAAAGGAACAAATTCGGCTACAAATTTTTTGATTAGTGATGAGGCAGGAGCTGTGTCACAAAGTCGCATTATTTTGTTTGAGGAAGATAGTACCCGAGATGGTTTCGTTGGGTATGAAGCCTATCTTTACGCTGAAAAAGTTAACGGTTATTTTATCCTGACGGGATCTGCGGACAGAAAAAAGGTCGAAAACATTATTCCACATGTAAATGAGGTTCTCAATCTTATTCAGCCGCGCCTGATTGATCGAAACTTCACATCTCGTGGGGCATGTCTCGACCACGCTTTTATCGCTGGCGCCGACCTAGAATGGGGAGAAACAGCTTCCATTATGGCGAGTTTCAACAAAATCGCACTAGGCTTTTCCACCCAGGTTATTGATAAGATTGATGAGGGTCCCACTCTGCTTCAACGTGCGGAAACAATCAATGGCTTTCCAGACGCCAAATTGTTGCGCAAGAAAAGACGAACGATAGCAGGTCTACACGGTGCTGAATTTTGCTTTATCGATACGCCTCAAGGGGGTGGCGGATATTCATTTCAGTGGGAATATATAGGCCAACCAAATTCTTTTGGCGCACCAAAAATTAGAGTGGGCATCGATACTACCACACCGATATCCATATCGAGCGAAGAACTGCTCGGGTTATGGGATGCGATATTGGAATCGATTCATTTGCGTCCCGGAGCCGTGTAATTGATCAAGAAAAGTGACTTTCGCACACATAGAAGGAATACTTCCGAAAAAAAAGATATTCCCGGACCGAAAATGATTGCGCATCATATTTGGCTAGACACCTTACATTGCACGCAACAGCAAACTTCACAAAAGGTCGAGAAAACTATTCATATATAGATGACTAACATGACCAAAGTAAATAAAGGATGGATTCCGCGCGCTTTAATTATGATAGCTGCACTCAGCGCTTGCCAAGAAAAACCACCAGCATTAACAGAAATTAAAGCCAAATATATGCAAAGCCTAGCCCAAAAAATGACCACGCGCTGCGTGGGGCGTTACCTTATCGACATTCCTGAAGACATGATTCTGAACTCACAAGGGGGCCAAAAAATTGAAAACGTTACGATCGACATTCAGCCAATGATGGAAACATCGTTTATGTTGGAGCTGGAAAATCGTAAAATGAAGCTTGGAAATACAATGATGTTAGAGGAGGAAAAATATTTCTTATTAAGAACGATTATTCCTCTAAGCGATGCTACACACGGAGTTGTCTTTGATCGAGCGGAGAGTGAACTTTCTGGTGGTCGATTAAATCGAATATTGGAATTATTGGCTTGGAGCGCAGGCTACCGAATTTTGGCAACCATTAAGGCTATCGATACAACCTTTCCTGAAGATGCCAAAGACCCGATACTTCAGGGTTTTAAAAATACTGTGCCATCAAACCTTGCACACTTACTCGATATCTTCCACCGAACCAGAGGACGCGCCGATCATGAAATTCCGACC
>JAYVUV010000480.1:0-6450 GCA_043787615.1 Janthinobacterium sp.
GGCATGAAGGCCACGGTCATGTTTTGACCCAGGGCCAGTTCGCCCAAATCGGTCGACGCGCCATCGGCGATCACGTCGCGCTTGGCGACCCGGTCGCCCACCTTGACGATGGGGCGTTGGTTGATATTGGTGTTCTGATTCGAACGCGTGTACTTGATCAGGTTATAGATATCGACCCCGACTTCGCCGGCCGTGGCCTCGTCGTCGTTGACCCGGATCACCACACGGCCCGCATCGATATAATCGACCACGCCGCCACGCAGCGCTTGCACGGTGGTGCCGGAATCGACCGCGACGGTGCGTTCGATACCGGTGCCGACCAGCGCCTTTTCGGGACGCAAGCAAGGCACGGCTTGACGTTGCATGTTGGCACCCATCAATGCGCGGTTCGCGTCATCGTGTTCCAGGAATGGAATCAGGGATGCCGCCACGGACACGATCTGGCCCGGCGCCACGTCCATGTACTGGATGCGTTCCGGCGATACCAGGATGGTTTCGCCCGCTTCACGCGCGGAGACCAGCTCATCGGACAAAGTGCCCTCTTTGCTGATGGTCGCGTTGGCCTGGGCGATGATGTAACGGCCTTCTTCGATGGCCGACAGGTAATCGATCTGGTCGGTGATCTTGGAGTTTTCCACCTTGCGGTATGGGGTTTCCAGGAAGCCGTATTCATTCAAGCGGGCATACAAGGCCAGCGAGTTGATCAGACCGATGTTCGGTCCCTCGGGGGTTTCGATCGGGCAAACGCGGCCGTAATGGGTCGGATGCACGTCGCGCACCTCGAAGCCGGCGCGTTCGCGCGTCAAGCCGCCCGGTCCCAGCGCGGAGACGCGGCGTTTATGGGTGATTTCCGACAGCGGATTGGTTTGATCCATAAACTGCGACAACTGCGACGAGCCGAAGAATTCGCGGATCGCGGCCGAAATCGGCTTGGAATTGATCAAATCGTGCGGCATCAGGTTGTCCGCCTCGGCTTGGCCCAGGCGTTCCTTGACGGCGCGCTCGACGCGCACCAGACCGGCGCGGAATTGATTCTCGGCCAATTCGCCCACGCAACGCACGCGGCGGTTACCCAAGTGATCGATATCGTCGACTTCGCCGCGGCCATTGCGCAGTTCCACCAAAATCTTGATCACCGACAGCACGTCCTCGTTGGACAAGGTCATGGCGCCCGTCAATTCATCGCGGCCGATGCGGCGGTTGAATTTCATGCGGCCCACGGCCGACAGGTCGTAGCGGTCCGAATTGTAGAACAAGCCATTGAACAAGGCCTCGACCGAATCCTCGGTCGGCGGCTCGCCCGGACGCATCATGCGGTAAATCGCCACTTTCGCGGCCATTTGATCGGCGGTGTCGTCGATGCGCAGGGTTTGCGAAATATAGGCGCCTTGATCCAGGTCGTTGGTGTACAGGGTCTGGATTTCGGAAATATTGGCTTCGCGCAGACGGCCGAGCACATCTTCGGTCAATTCGTCGTTGGCGCTGGCCACCACTTCGCCGGTGTCGGTGTCGACGATGTTCTTGGCCAAGACGCGGCCCAGCAGATAGTCTTCAGGCACGGAAATGTGCTTGATGCCGGCCGCTTCGATATCGCGTACGTGCTTGGCGTTGATACGCTTGTCTTTCAGCACCAAGGTCTTGCCCGACTTGTCGACGATGTCGAAACGCGCCACTTCGCCGCGCAAACGTTCGGCGACGAATTCCATCTCCGCGCCTTCCGAGCGCAAATTGAAATTGTCGAAGACAAAGAAATTGGCCAAAATTTGTTCGTGCGACATCCCGATCGCTTTGAGCAAGATCGTCACGGGCATCTTGCGGCGGCGGTCGACGCGGAAAAACAGGATGTCTTTCGGATCGAACTCGAAATCCAGCCACGAGCCGCGGTAAGGAATGATACGGGCAGAAAACAGCAACTTGCCCGAGGAATGGGTCTTGCCGCGATCATGTTCGAAGAAGACGCCAGGCGAGCGATGCAGCTGGGACACGATGACCCGCTCGGTACCGTTGATCACGAAGGAACCGGTGGTCGTCATCAGGGGCAGTTCGCCCATGTAGACTTCCTGTTCCTTCATTTCCTTGACGACCGGCTTGGTCGGCGATTCCTTATCCAGGATCACCAGACGCACCTTGGCGCGCAGCGGCGACGCGAACGTCAATCCGCGTTGTTGGCATTCTTTCACATCGAAGGCGGGATCGCCCAAGACATAGGACAAGAATTCGAGGCGCGCGAAACCATTGTGCGACACGATAGGGAAAATCGAGGTGAAAGCCGACTGCAGGCCGTCGTTCTTGCGCCCGGACGGGGTGACGTCCTCTTGCAAGAAGCTATGATAGGACTCGAGCTGGGTCGCCAGCAGGAACGGAACGTGGTGAACGTTGGCGCGCTTCGCGAATGACTTGCGAATGCGTTTCTTCTCAGTAAATGAGTAGTGCATGGACACTCCGTGAGTGACAGAAAGGATAGAAAATTCAGGTTTTGCGAGTGATTATTTGCACAATCGTTGCACCAGCGCGGCTGTGGATGACACAGACGAAACCTCAATTCACTACTTTCCGGCTTGAATCGAACAAAACTATACCGCAACCATCAAATACGCGGCGCGCTACAAATACGACAAAGACGACAAAGGAGCCAAAGTCGGGTTATTCCCTGTAACAGGAACACCGCGGACTTTGACTCGGGCGTATTCCAACCGCCGGTGATGCTATTACTTGATTTCGGCTTTGGCGCCTGCATCTTCCAGTTTTTTCTTACCGGCTTCAGCATCCGCTTTCGAAATCGCTTCTTTGACCGTTTTCGGTGCGCCATCGACCAGATCTTTGGCTTCTTTCAAGCCCAGACCGGTGATTTCACGAACGGCTTTGATGACGCCGACCTTGTTCGCGCCGAAATCCGACAGGATCAGGTTGAATTCGGTTTGCTCTTCAACCACGGCCGCTGGGCCGGCCGCTGGGCCGCCCGACGACATGGCCGCTGCCGACACGCCGAATTTTTCTTCGAAAGCTTTGACCAGGTCGTTCAAGTCCATCACGGACATTGCGCTTACCGCTTCCAGGATATCGTCTTTGCTAATTGCCATTTTGAAACTCCTAAATTTATTACGTTAGTTACATCAGATTGGTACTGAGAAAAAAGCGCGACGATTACGCCGCCGCTGGGGCTTCTTCCGCTACCGCGGTATCTTCCGCGGGAGTGGCGCCTTCGCCTTTTTTCGCTGCCAAAGCAGCCAGACCACGTGCAAAGCCCGACACCGGAGCCAGCATCACGCCCAACAACTGCGCGATGAGGACGTCACGGCTAGGAATGCTAGCCAACGCGGCGACACCAGCTGTATCCAGTGGTTTACCAGCGTAGTTACCCGCTTTGATGACCAGTTTGTCGTTGGTTTTAGCAAAGTCGGCGATGACTTTAGCTGCGGCAACGGCATCGGCCGAGATCGAGTAGATCAGCGGACCGGTCATGGAATCGGCGAGGCTAGCGAATGCCGTGCCTTCGACGGAGCGACGAGCCAATGTGTTTTTCAACACACGCAAGTACACGCCTTGGGCACGTGCTTTAGCACGCAGTTGCGTCAAGTGACCAACCTGGATGCCACGATATTCGGCCACGACGATCGTTTGCGCATTTGCTACTTGTGCGGAAACTTCGGCAACAACGGCCTTTTTGTCATTCAGATTGAGACTCACGGTCAACCTCCTTAAATGATGTTCGACAATCTCAACCGAGTGGTTGAGCGCCTTGCATCGGTTCGAACACGGCGTCCGAAGTTAAGAAGTACAAAGACTGGCGCGGATGGATTCACGCAGCATGGACTGCAAAACTTGTTCGGGTACACCATCTGCGTTGGGCGGCCCGCTCGCGCGGCCCTGCTTATCCTCTTGCACATGCGGTCGCATTCGGCCCAACGGTCTTTGATTGTCTGCCTGCCTGGTCTTGACGTTGCCGTCATCGCCGTGCAGGCAGCCCAAAGAGCTGCCCCGCGCGCTGGCGCGGGGACTTGATTCTTGAAACTAGCGCTAAATTAAGCGGCCAGCGTGGTCTGATCGACGCGCACACCCGCGCCCATGGTCGACGACAGGGCGATCTTGCGCAGGTACACACCTTTGCTCGAAGCCGGTTTGGCTTTGTTCAACGCGTCGATCAGCGCGACCAGATTCGATTTCAAATCGGCGTCGGCGAACGATTTACGGCCGATGGTGGCATGGATGATACCAGCCTTGTCGGTACGGTACTGAACTTGACCGGCTTTGGCGTTGCGCACGGCGGTGGCGACGTCAGGGGTGACGGTGCCGACCTTCGGGTTAGGCATCAAGCCGCGCGGTCCCAGGATCTGGCCCAGGGTCCCGACGATACGCATGGTGTCCGGCGAAGCGATCACGATGTCGAAAGGCATGTCGCCGGCTTTGACGCGCTCGGCCAAGTCTTCCATGCCGACGATGTCGGCGCCGGCCGCTTTGGCTTGCTCGGCTTTTTCGCCGGTGGCGAACACGGCCACGCGAACGGTTTTACCGGTGCCGGCCGGCAGCACGACGGAGCCGCGCACCACTTGGTCCGATTTCTTCGGGTCCACGCCCAGTTGCACCGAGACGTCGATCGACTCGTTGAACTTGGCGGTGGCGCATTCTTTGATCAGCGCGACGGCGTTATCGAAGGCATACGCCTTGGTACGATCGACTTTCGCTTTCAGTGCTTTAACGCGTTTGGTTAACTTAGCCATTACACACCCTCTACCGTGATGCCCATCGAACGCGCGGAACCGGCGATGGTGCGCACAGCGGCATCCATGTCGGCAGCGGTCAGATCCGGCGTTTTCAATTTAGCGATTTCTTCCGCTTGCGCGCGGGTCAGCTTGCCAACCTTGTCGGTATGCGGCTTCGGCGAACCCTTGGTGATGGCGGCGGCTTTTTTGATCAGATAAGTCGCCGGCGGGGTCTTCATCACGAAAGTGAAGGACTTGTCCGCGAACGCCGTGATCACCACGGGAATCGGCATGCCCGGCTCGACGCCTTGGGTCTGGGCGTTGAACGCCTTGCAGAATTCCATGATGTTCAAGCCGCGCTGACCCAGCGCCGGGCCGATCGGTGGGGAGGGGTTTGCTTTACCAGCTGGCACTTGCAGCTTGATAAAACCAATGATTTTCTTTGCCATGATGGCTCCTATCTTGGATTGAGTAGTAGCGCCCCGCCTCAACTAGCCTGGCGGGGCTCCTCTGACCGGATTTCGCTGAACTTCGCGCCGCTCCGGGTGGGCGTTACAACATTACGGCGCAGGACGCGCCAGGGCGCGACGTGCTTATACTTTTTCGACTTGACCGAATTCCAGCTCGACCGGAGTGGCGCGGCCGAAAATGGTGACCGAGACCCGCACCTTGGATTTCTCGTAGTTGACTTCTTCGACATTGCCGTTGAAATCGGTGAACGGACCATCCTTGATACGCACTTGCTCGCCCACTTCGTACAGCACTTTCGGACGCGGTTTTTCGATGCCTTCTTGCATTTGCTGCATGATCTTGTCGATTTCGCGCGCGGGAATCGGCGTCGGCTTGTTCGACTTGCCACCGATAAAACCGGTGACCTTGCTGGTATTTTTAACCAAATGCCAAGTCTCGTCCGTCATTTCCATTTCAACCAGCACATAGCCCGGGAAGAAACGACGCTCGGTGACCGACTTCACACCATTCTTGACTTCGACCACTTCCTCGATCGGCACCAGGATTTGGCCGAACTGGTCTTGCATGCCGGCCCGCTCGACCCGCTCGGTCAGAGCGCGCATCACGCTTTTTTCCATGCCGGAATAGGCGTGCACCACATACCAGCGCTTGTTACTTAAAGGCACACTGACGGGTACGCCGGTGGGCGCATTGAGCGGCGCGCCGACCGCTTCGCTCAGCGCAGCATCCGTTGCCGGTACGTCTTCCGGCACTTCATCTTGCACATGTTCGCTCATTATTTTTTCCAACCAAGGATCACGTCGTACAACAAGAACTCCAACAACTTATCCGTGCCCCACAGGAAGATCGCCATCACCAGCACGAAGGCGAACACGATCGCCGTGATCTGGCCCGCTTCCTTACGCGTCGGCCACACCACTTTTTTCGTTTCGCGCACGGATTCTTTGGCGAAATTGAGGAATTCACGGCCAGACGTCGAAGTCCACAAGAGCAGCACAGAAATGGCCAAACCAGCTACAAGCGCGCCTGCGCGCACCAGAGCTGGTTTGTCTGACAGGTAATAAAACCCCACCACTCCCACGATCGCGGCGGCGATGGCCAGCGCGACTTTTATCTTGTCGTTCGACGTGCTAACAGTCTGCACGGATTGATTTGACATACTTTTAACTTTCGGTGCCCTGCACCAGAACGGTGGCAGGGACGGAGGGCATCGAACCCCCAACCTTCGGTTTTGGAGACCGACGCTCTGCCAATTGAGCTACGTCCCTACGTAAAACTT
>JAYVUV010000481.1:0-4267 GCA_043787615.1 Janthinobacterium sp.
CTGTGTTTTCTGCGCAGTGGTGGAGGTAAGCGGGATCGAACCGCTGACCTCTTGCATGCCATGCAAGCGCTCTCCCAGCTGAGCTATACCCCCGGGCGCAGAAATAATAAAAGCCGCACACGGCGACTTTGTCAAACTATTCGTTCAGGCGGCTACGCTACCTCCAAATCAGTAAAACAACCGTCAAAACTTGGCGTCCCCAAGGGGATTCGAACCCCTGTACTCACCGTGAAAGGGTGATGTCCTAGGCCTCTAGACGATGGGGACCATGAACTTCCAACTCTACGCTACAGCTTCAAACCTAGCGAAACCATGTTGCCGCTTCGCTGCTGGTGGAGGTAAGCGGGATCGAACCGCTGACCTCTTGCATGCCATGCAAGCGCTCTCCCAGCTGAGCTATACCCCCTGTGGCGCAGAAACAAGAGTATAGCAAAGATAGCGCCGCTTGCAAATAGCCTTTTGCGACTAAGAAAGGTATTTCGCCAGGCGGGCGGCCACGGTCTCGCGCCCGAACACCTGCAGCACCGCGTCGATGGCGGGGGTCTGCAATTGGCCCGTCATGATCAAGCGCAGCGGCATGGCCAACAGCGGCATCTTCAGCGTGTGCGCGGCCAGCACTTGCTTGAGCAGGGCGGCGATCGCCTCCTTGCTCCACTCCACCGTGGCGATGCCTTCGGCGAAGCGCGCCAGGGCCGGCTTGACCGCTTCCGTCACATGCTGGGCCAGCAAGGCCGGATCGGCTTGCGGCTCGCGGTAAAACAGCATGGCGGCGCCGGCCAATTCATTGACCGTGTTGGCGCGCTCCTTGAGCATGCCCAACACCGCGGCCAACTCGGGCGCGCCGTCGAAGCGGGCGCCGTCGGCCAGCATCAAGCCACGCGCCAACTCGGCCAGACGGCCGTTGTCGGCTTGCTTGATATAGTGATTATTCAGCCAAGCGAGCTTTTCCAGATTGAATTGCGCGGCCGAGTTCGACAAATGGCTGCCGTCGAACCACGCGCACAACTGCGCCATCGAAAACACTTCCTCGTCGCCGTGGCTCCAGCCCAGGCGCGCCAGATAATTCAAGATCGCTTCCGGCAGATAACCCTGGGCCGGATATTCCATGACATTGACGGCGTCCTTGCGCTTGGACAGTTTCTGGCCGTCGGCGCCCAAGATCATCGGCAAATGGCCGTACAGCGGCAGCGGCGCGCCGATCGCGCGCAAGATATTGATCTGGCGCGGGGTATTGTTGACATGGTCGTCGCCGCGCAGCACGTGGCTAATTTGCATGTCCCAATCGTCCACCGCCACGCAAAAATTATAGGTCGGCGTGCCGTCGGAACGGGCGATCACCAGATCGTCCAACTCCTTGTTGCCGATGGTGATGGTGCCCTTGACGAAATCGTCCCAGCTCACCTCGCCGTCGAGCGGATTTTTGAAGCGCAACACGGGCTCGCGCCCGGCCGGAATCGCCGGCAAGGTCTTGCCCGCCTCCGGGCGCCAGGTGCCGTCATAGCGCGGCTTGTCGCCGGCCGCGCGCATGCGCTCGCGCATCGCTTCCACTTCGTCCGGCGACGAGTAGCAATGGTAGGCGCTGCCCGCCTCGACCATCTGCGCCAAGACTTCGCGGTAACGCTCCATGCGCCGCATCTGATAAAACGGCCCCTCGTCGTGATCTAAACCCAGCCACTGCATGCCGTCGATGATGGCTTGCACCGCCTCCGGGGTCGAGCGCTCGAGGTCGGTGTCCTCGATGCGCAGCACGAAAGTGCCGCCGAAATGGCGCGCGAACGCCCAGCAATACAGCGCGGTGCGGGCGCCGCCCAAATGGAGGAAGCCGGTCGGGCTGGGAGCGAAACGGGTGCGAACGGGCGTGGCGGGTGCGGTCATGGAGAAAGCCGATAAGGGAAACGGCTATTTTACCGCGTTGGCGAAGCCGCGACGATACGGCTCTTGCGCGTCGGCCCGGGTATTGATTTCAAATAGCAAGCCGCCCGGCGCTTCGCAAAAGAAGCGCGAGCCGCGCGCGTGCGAGATCACCTCGCTTTTCATGCGCACCCCCTGCTCCAGGAAGCGGTGGTACAGGGCGCGCAGCGCATCCAGGCTGGGCAACTCGAAACCGAGGTGGAAGTTGTGCGGCCAGACGATCTCGCGCGCGCCGGCGTCCTCGATGACGATATCAAAACCGTCGCGTTTCAGAATGGCGCTGGTGCCGAATGGCTCGGAGCGGCAACCGAGCTGACGCTCGAAGAAAGCGACGCTGGCCGCGACATCATTCGATGGGAAACTAAGATGATTTAAAAGCATGGGATTCTCCTGCTGTGTACCGATAGAATAGGGAGAAAATCATGGCCCATCAACTCGCTTTGCCGAGCCGGCGCACAAGGCAAAACCATCGTGAAAACAAGGACTTGGCCCAGCACAAAAAGCGATTGCGCGTCCTGCTCGCTTTTTAGAACGCGTCCAGGTAGCCGAACATGGCGGCGCCGATGCGGCGCGACAAATCGGCGACATCGCGTTCGCCGCGCCCGCCGGCCGAATCGGTCATGCCGCGCATCATGGCCAGCAAATCGGCCGCCGCGTACTCGCGCCGCAGTCCGGACGGGGCGCCCGGCAAATCGAGCATGGCGTCGATCAGCGCCTGAAAGTCGGGCCCGTCGGCCAGCGCGGCGCGAAATTCGGGACGTCCCTCTTCCTCGTCGAGCAAGCGGGCCATTTGGGGCCGGGTCAGTTGCTGGCGCGCCGCCACCGCGATCAAATGGCCGATCGCTTCACGGCAAGTCGGCAACGCCAGGCCGGCGCCGGCCTCTTGATGAAACAGGGCATCCTCGCGCCGCAACAGCGCCAGCGTCAACGCCTGCTTGCTGGGAAAGTATTGGTAGAGCGAACCGACGCTCACGCCGGCCCGGCGCGCCACGGCGTTGGTGTTAAAACCGGCCAAGCCGTCCGCCTCCAGCACCTGGGCCGCCGCTTCCAGCAAGACATCGACGGTCAGGGTGGCGCGACGTTGGCGTGGCGTCTTGCGCAACAGGAGATCGGCGCGCGGCATGAGCGAGCGGAAAGGAAAAGGAGGCCGAGCCCGGTCTTACTTGACCGTGACCTTGATGGTCTTGCTCAACTCCGGGCCGTAGGATTGATGCGCGCCGTTGGCGAACTGCATGGTCAAAGTGTATTGACCGGGCGCCAGTTTGACTTCGGTCTCGGTTTGACCCTTGCCGAAATGCAGGTGGGTCTCGTCGAAAGGCACCGACTCGCCGGCCTTGATCGGCTCGGCATTGATCAGCAAATGGTGGTGACCGCTTTTCTCGACCACCGCGCCGGCCGGTTTCACTTCCATGCCGCTGACGGCGAATCTCACCTTGAACGGGCTGGTGACGACGGCGCCGTCGGCCGGCTCCACAAACGACACCGATTGCGCGAAAGCGCCGACCATGCAAGCGCTCAACATGGCGCCGCTCAATACGCGCATCAACAGATTTTTTTTATTCATGCCTTCTTCTCCTAGGGGTTGGTCAAACGGTCGCGCCAAGGTCAATCGTTCTTGACGACGATGCTGGGAAATTTGCTGCTCATGTCCTTGGCTTTCTCGGCCACCTTGATCGCGATCTTGCGCGCGATCGCCTGATAGATGGCGGCCACCGGGCCGTCCGGCTCGGCCACCACGGTCGGCCGGCCCGAATCGGTTTGCTGGCGGATGGCCATGGTCAGCGGCAGCGCGCCGAGGAAATCGACGCCATAATCGGCACACATCTTGGCGCCGCCGCCGGCGCCGAAGATTTCCTCGGCGTGGCCGCACGCGGAACAAATGTGGGTGCTCATGTTCTCCACCACCCCGAGGATCGGGATACCCACTTTTTCAAACATTTTCAAGCCCTTGCGCGCGTCCAGCAAGGCGATGTCTTGCGGCGTGGTGACGATCACGGCGCCCGTCACCGGCACTTTTTGCGACAAGGTCAGCTGGATGTCGCCGGTGCCGGGCGGCATATCGACGATCAAATAATCGAGCTCGCGCCAATTGGTTTGCTCGAGCAACTGCTGCAAGGCCTGGGTCACCATCGGACCGCGCCACACCATCGGTTCGTCCGGGTCGATCATGAAACCGATCGACGACACTTGCAAGCCATGGTTTTCCATCGGCTCCATGGTCTTGCCGTCGGTGGTCTGGGGCCGCCCGCTAATGCCCAGCATCATCGGCTGGGACGGGCCGTAAATGTCGGCGTCCAGCATGCCCACGGTGGCGCCCTCGGCCGCCAGCGCCAGCGCCAGGTTGGCGGCGGTGGTC
>JAYVUV010000482.1:0-7745 GCA_043787615.1 Janthinobacterium sp.
GGCCTAGTTATGTACGCTGTCGCGCAACTGTTGATACCAGTGGCGCCAACTTTCCGACAAGCTTGCAGGGGCGGGCGGAGTGATGGCGACGCGGCCGTCGTGACCGATCGACTCGAGCAGTAGCACCCCGTTGTTGGGCACCTCGAACACGCTGCCCGCGCGCAGCATGAAATCCGACGATTCGCCATACACGGTGATCCAGGCCAGGCCGGACAGGCAGGCGATGTGGTGTCCCGCCAAATTGCCGAGACGTAAAGGATGGTTTTCGCTCAAATCGTAGAGGACGACGCTGCCGGCGGCGGTGGCGGGGGAGGTCATGTGCTACTCCTGTGGGGTTGAAACATGACTACACAATAGCGGCGCGCGGCGGGCCATAACAGGTGCAGCAAATCGAAATTGTGATCATTACAGTGGCCGTTCCGCTAAACTGTGATGGTCAAAAATTGGGGATGCTGTATCTGTGCCGGGGCGGCGCGCTTGCGGCACAATGTCTTATGTCCATGCACATCAATCTCTACGAGAGCCTGGCCAACGAGCTGGGCGCCATGATCGCCAACCGCATCTTCGCGCCGGGCGACCGGCTGCCGTCGATCCGCCATCTGGCGCAGCAAAAGCGCTTGTCGGTCAGTACCGTCATGCAAGCCTTGCGCCTGATGGAAGACCGCGGCTTGGTCGATGCCAAACCGCAAGCGGGCTATTATGTGCGGCACCGCGCGCGCATGCTGGCGGTCATCACCGATACCGAACACTTGAAGGAACCGGCCTATGTCGGCATCAACAATTTGTTGATGCGGGTGCTCAAGGCCAACGAAACCCCGCACATCATGCAGTTGGGGTCGGCTTGGCCGCCCGACGAGCTGTTGCCGATCAAGCGCATGCAACAAACCATCAGCGCCATGTCGCGGCGCGATCCGGCCTTGTTGTCGCGCGTCAGTTGCGTCGATACCAACGAGCCTTCCTTCCAGCGACAAATCATGCGCCGCGCCCTCGATTGGGGCCAGATGAACGCCGACGAGATCGTCGTCACCAGTTCTTGCACCGAGGCCATCAGCCTGTGCCTACGTGCCGTGGCCAAGCCGGGCGACACCATCGCCATCGAATCGGCCACTTATTTCGTGCTGCTGCAACTGATCGAAAGCCTGGGCATGAAAGCGCTGGAAATTCCCACCCATCCCAAGACCGGGCCGTCGATCGAGGCGCTGGAAGTGGCCATGCGCGCCGGCTTGGTGCAAGCTTGTTTGTTCATTCCGAACTTGAACAACCCGCTCGGCTGCATCATGCCGGAGGAAAACAAAAAACGGCTGGCCGCGATGCTGGCCCAGTACGACATTGCCTTGATCGAAGATGATGTCTACGGCGATCTGTGTTTCCGTAACGAGCGGCCGTGGCCCGTCAAGGCCTATGACACGAGCGGCAATGTTTTGTTGTGTTCATCGTTTTCCAAGGCCATCAGCCCGGGCGCCCGCATCGGCTACGTGGTGGCCGGACGTTACGCGCAGGAAGTGGCCTTGCTGAAGATGGTGTCGAGCGGCGCCACCAGCCATTTCCTGCAAGCCGTGGTGGCCGACTACCTCGACGGCAGCAGCTACGACAAGCAGGTGCGCAAGATGCGGCGCGTGCTGGCCCAGCGCATCGCCCGCATGTCGGACGCGGTGGCCGAATCCTTTCCCCACGCGTGTTCGATTTCCGAGCCGCAAGGCGGTTTCGTGTTGTGGATACAGATGCCGCCCGAGGTCGACGCCCTGTCCCTGCACGCGTGCGCGATTCGGGAAGGCGTGGCCTTCATGCCGGGTCCCCTGTTTTCGGCGTCCGGCAAGTTCGGCAACTGCATCCGCCTCAATTGCGGCAACGCCTGGAGTCCCGAGATCGAGCGCGCCGTCGCCAAGCTGGGGCAACTGGTGCACCGCGCCGCCGACCGCAGCGAACAACCCTGTCTGGCGTGGTGAACGGCGCCGGCCGTCGCCCTTTCGGCGCCGCTTTTTGACGGCTCGCTCCGCGTTTCCTGCGCTTTGTCGCAGACCGGTGGCAGGCCGCCGCCTCCCTGGCTACAGTAGCACCATACCAACCAGCCATACAAGGGAGCACATCATGAACATCCTCAAAAACATGGAAGCCGTTTTCCTGGTCGCCGCCGTCCTGGCCACGGCCGCCAACCTGGCCACCGCCGGCGTGCCGGCGTTCAGCTCGCACAAGCCGGTGGTCGCGGCGGATCAGCGCGCCGAGGCCGCCATGCCGGTGGTGGTGGTCAGCGCCAAACGCTTGAGCGCGGCGCAAAAATTGGCGGCGATGTGAACGCCGCGCGGCGGGGCCGGGCCGCCCGATCCGGGCGTCGGCCGCGCTAATATTGACCACCCGTCGCGACATGGCTTGGTACAATTGCGCTTTCGACACAGCGGCAATTCCCCATGATAGACATTCAACTACTCCGTAAAGACATCGCTACCGTGGCGGCCCGCTTGGCGACGCGCAAGTTTCAACTGGACGTGACCGGTTTCAATGCACTGGAAGCCGAGCGCAAGGCGATTCAAACCCGCACCGAGGATTTGCAAAGCAAGCGCAACGCGCTCTCCAAACAGATCGGCATGTTGAAGGGCAAGGGCGAGGATACCTCGGCCGTGATGGCGGAAGTGGCGGGCTTGGGCGACGAGCTCAAAGCCAACGAAACGGCGCTGTCGGCCGTGCAAGCCAAGTTAAGCGACTTCATGCAGTCGGTGCCCAATCTGCCGCACGAATCGGTGCCGGTCGGCCCCGACGAGAGCGCCAACGTGGAAGTGCGCAAGGTCGGCGTCCCGCGCGGGTTCGACTTCGAGGTCAAGGATCACGTCGACGTGGGCGCGGCCCTGGGCCTGGACTTCGACTTGGCCACCAAGCTGACCGGTTCGCGCTTCTCGGTCATGAAAGGCGGCATCGCGCGCTTGCATCGGGCGCTGGCGCAATTCATGCTGAACACGCACACGGATGAGCACGGTTACACGGAATGCTACACCCCCTATATGGTCAACGCCGATTCGCTGCGCGGCACCGGCCAGCTACCGAAGTTCGAGGCCGACCTGTTTTCCGTCAAAAAAGGCGGGGTCGAGGGCGAGGGCGAGACTTTCTACCTGATTCCGACCTCGGAAGTGACGCTGACCAATATCGTGCGCGACGAGATCCTGAGCGCCGACAGCTTGCCCCTGAAAATGACGGCCCACACGCCGTGTTTCCGTTCCGAAGCGGGCAGTTATGGCCGCGACACGCGCGGCATGATCCGCCAGCATCAGTTCGACAAGGTGGAGATGGTGCAAGTGACACATCCGGAGCGGTCGTATCAAGTGCTCGATGAAATGGTCGGCCACGCCGAAACCATCTTGCAACGTCTTGGTTTGCCGTATCGGGTGCTGGCGCTGTGTACCGGTGACATGGGCTTTGGCGCCAGCAAGACTTTCGACTTGGAAGTGTGGTTGCCGGCGCAGCAGACCTATCGCGAAATTTCTTCGCTGTCGAACTGCGAGACGTTCCAGGCGCGGCGCATGCAAGCGCGTTTCCGCAACGCGCAGGGCAAGCCGGAACTGGTCCACACCCTCAATGGCTCCGGCTTGGCGGTGGGGCGCACGCTGGTGGCGGTGCTGGAAAATTATCAGCAAGCCGATGGCAGCGTCGAGATTCCAGCCGTGTTGCAGCCTTATATGGGCGGCTTGACCCGTCTGGTTCCGGCCGCCTGACGAGACGGCCGAGCAGGGCGCGGTGCTGCCGTGAAAAAAAACGCGGTTTCTGCTTTTTGGCTCTTCCGTTTTTTGACGACCCTGCTATAATCTCGTTCTCGCAGCAGCAAGCGAATTGAAGTGAGCAGTAAGCAGGAAAGGTGGCAGAGTGGTCGAATGCGCTGGACTCGAAATCCAGTGTACATCTTTGGTGTACCGTGAGTTCGAATCTCACCCTTTCCGCCATGAATTCAAGTAGTTAGCAGTACCGAACAAGCCACCCTAACCGGTGGCTTTTTTGCTTTTGTGGGCAGCTTTTTGTCATTTACCGAATTTTGCGGATGGCGTCGTTGAGCGTGCTGGGTGAAAGGTGGGCATACCGCGCCGTGCTGCGCTGGTCTTTATGGCCGAGTACGGCGCCTACCGTGTGCAGGTCGACATTGTTGTTAATCAAGGCGCTGGCGGCGCTGTGGCGCAAGTCGTGGAAGTGCAGGGATGGGAAGCCGGCGCTGTCCATCGCCGCTCGGACCAGACGTTGCAACCAAACTTTCCCGTGCTTAAATGGCAAAAATCTGCACACAACACGTACACGCGGATGCATGGGGGCCACCCGGTCGCTGCCATTCTTGGTGTCACGTAATAGGAAACCGTCTGCCAGCACATCGCTGCCGCAGCCCAGGTCGATCATTTCGCCAAGGCGCATGCCTGAATAGAAGGCCAGCCGGATTAGGGCGCGGGCTTGGCGATCCGGACACTTGCGCGCGATGCGAAGCATGTCGGCACGTTCGACGTAAACTTGACGCTCATTGCGGACGGCCGGCAGTGGGATTTCATATACATCGCCGGGCGCACCGATGCCGTGTTCTTTTTGCGCATACCGGCACGCCGCCCGCAGGTACGAAAGCTTGTTTCGGATGCTGGCCGGCGACAGGCGCTCGCGCTCCGAGTCAATATATTCCCGAGCGACATCGGACAGCTCATCCAAATATCGACCGTCGAAGTAGGCAAACAGCCGGGCCAGCTCTTTGATCACGCCGTCGCCGTTTTTTAATTCGGCACACCGATAGTCGACGTACAGGTCGACTGCGGTTTGAATCAGGATGCGCGCTTTGATAACACCAGTTGCAACCCCGTAGATCCGCGCGGTTTCGGTTTGGTCGAAGGCTTTGGCTTGGTCGCGATTCCACGCTTTTGGAAGCAATTTTGAGACGCGGATGCGCTCACCGTTGACGACCTGGTTGAACGAATATCGCCAGCGATTATTGCGCGGATCATAGTGTGTCGGCATGACTCTTGGTACTCCTTAACATCTTTTTCATCAAAACGGATGCAGCGCCGGCCGATGCGATGGCATGGAATCGGGCCGCTTGGTGCGGCCAGATCGTACATTGTTCGGCGCTCGATCCCTAAAATTTCGGCTGCTTGTTGGGCGGTTATCATGGTTCTCCAGTAGCTGTAATTTGTTGTTTTTTATTCCACCATTGACGCACCGTCGCTGGATCGTACCAGCGTGTGTTGGTGCCAGTTTCTAAGATGCTGACCGGCGCGCCAGGATCGGCGCTTAGCAGGCGTCCAAGCCGGCGCGGATCGATCCCGAACTCGAGCGCCAATTCCCTCACCGACCGCTTAGGTTGGCCACCGGTGCCCGGTTTGGCTAAGGCGTCCATCAATCGGGCGCCTTTGATGGAATGACGGCGTGGCCTCATGCTTCAGCCCCGATCTGACGCACAAAGTAGGCAACCGGCCCATCTTCACCGGTATCGCCCAGCGCCAGGAGGAACCATCCGGCGCCGGCCGGCGCGGTCGGCTGCCAGTTGGCCAGCGTATCGTTGTCGCCGCCGCAGTAGCGCTCGTGCAGTTGTTCGTCGTCGTGCTCCATCCAAACGCGTGTCGGCTCAAGCTGGTGCCGATCGAGCCAGTCCGTGAATTTTCCCGTATCACCTTCGTCAAAGCTGGGTAGGTCCGGGTGGCTCCATCCGCCGTCTGCGGCGCGCGTCATCGGGACCGCTGTAATCTTTTTAGTCATAAATATCTTTCAGTTGATGGCGCAGTAGCCGCCGGCCAGCGTGGCCGCTATTTCGATCAGGATCATCGCCAGAGCTGCGCGGGCTATCATGTAGTGGTGTAAGTCGCTGCCGTCATCAATATCCGGGCCGCAGCGAAGTCGATGCGCTCCAGGCGGTCGATCAACCATTCCACAGAGAAGCCGGTGTTGTTTGCCAACGTCTCGAGAAGATGCAAATTTGACTCCAATTCGTCGGCAGCATCAGCGATCTCTGGCGGCACGCAAGTGATTGACGTCTGCGCCAGCGAATCGACAAACACCAGCTCGACCTGGGCGATGGCGGCAGCTACGTCGATGTCGAATTGCAGGTCCATGGCCTCGGCTTCGTCGTGCACAGCGTCCGCTTGCGCCTGGGCGGCGGCAGCTGTAGTGTGTTGGTCGGCTGCGGCCCGCTCGTCGGCCAGCGCTTGGCGCGCGGCCGCGATCTGGGCTTGCTGGGTGTCGAGCTCGGCTTTTACCGCAGCGGCGACACGTTCGCGCTCGGCCTCCGCCAGCCGCTCAGCCTCAACAGCCTGCTCGCGCTGCTGGCGGGCAACCAGTTCGATTGCGGCCTGCTGGTCGGCGAGCTTTTTGGCCGTGGCTGCCTGCTCGGCGGCGACGCGTTGGTTGTCGGCGCGCTGGCGAGCAATTTCTTCGCGCTCGGCGGCGATGCGGGCGTCCTCGGCAAGCCGGGCCTGCTCAGCGGCAGCGGTTACAGCCTCGGCTTGGACGGCTGCGGTCAGCATCCCCTCGATAGTCTTGGTGACGCCGGCGACGACCTTGACGGCATCCGCAGTGAATTCAGCGAAACGCGATCTGTGGACTTCCATGTTATCCATGTCGCGCAGGGCGAGTTCCAAATCCGCCACGCTCTTGCCGGCCAGCCGGGCAGGGATATCGCGGAAGCCGTCGATGTCGGCCCGGATCTTGTCTTTGCGCGTTTGTTCCAAAGCCTTGATCGCTTCCTTGCGTGCCGTCTCGGCTTTGATGGCGGCGTCGAACTTGGCTTCGTACGGCGCCACCTCGGTGGCGATCTCTTTTGCATAGGAGTCGATCAGGCGGCCGATCTCCAAGATGGGTGCCTTGCGCTGCACACGGACACTTTCCAGCCCCAGGCGAATCTCGTCGCGGAACACGGCGCGGTGCTTGACGGCTATCGCGTTGCCGGCTGGCGTGCTGCAATCGATGGCGATTGCATCGGCCGCTGTCTTGGCGGCGCTGAACTTGGCGCGGAACGGCGCGTACAGTTCGGCGACGTATTTGGCCGGGTCCATCACGATCATGGCCAGGGCAGACGGCGCGGCGGCCGTCGGTGCTTGAATCAGGTCGGTGCTCATGCGGCTTCCTTCATTCTCAGTAGTGCTTCGTTTTCCGACACCAGCTTTTCAAATTCGGCCAGGTCGGCGACTAGTGTTTCGATATATGCGTCGTCGCGCTCGACGCGGCGCTGCGAAAGCTGCTTACCGATCAGCGCTAGCGCAGGGCAGTACAGGCAGAAATCCCACCAGCGCCGGCCCGTGATCCACATGGAGCCCTGCACCTGATCCATGAACTCGCTGTCATCGCCATCGATCAACACCGAACGCAGTCGTTCGGGCGAGACGAGGCATTTATATTCGCTCCCGCCGTCCTGGCCGATTAGGCCGTCGGCGCTGGCGCCGAATAGCCGATCCTCGGTGAGGACGAAGCCGGCACGCTGGACGACATGGCCGCTGTGGATCTCGTGTTCTCGGCGGGCGTCCGGTTCCAGCTCGTGGCCGCGCCGCATTTGCCAGGTCTCGAAGCCCTCGTCGAGCGGCTCCCCGCTGATGCGTTCGATCGCCAAGCGGAAGGCGTAGGCTTTGGCGGTGTCCGACGGCTTGCCGACGGTCTCGCCATCGATCGCTCGATAAACCGCATCGGCCCGCGGCGCGGCCTTATAGCCTGCGGCGGCGCGCGCATCTGCTTCGCTGGCGCCGGCACGGATCGCGTCGACATATTGCTGCTGCTGTTCAGTTAAGCCGTCCACGCGTGATCTGGCG
>JAYVUV010000483.1:0-2863 GCA_043787615.1 Janthinobacterium sp.
GGCTGCCCGACCAACGGCTCGAACTGCCGCTTCTTCGACGGCGACATGGTGCCGGCGCCGGCCCTGCACGATACCGAGCAGCGCACCCTGTTGTCGGGCGTCGCCGTGCCGGCCGGCTCGACCGCGCCGTCGGCGCTCGACAAGGTGCTCGACAGCCTGATGGCCCATCCCAACATGGCGCCCTTCATCGGCCGCCAGCTGATTCAGATGCTGGTCACCAGCAACCCGTCGCCCGCCTATGTCTCCCACGTGGGGCAGGCCTTCGCCAGCGGCAGTTACGACGGTTTCGGCCGTGGCGTGCGCGGCGACATGCAAGCGACCATCGCCGCCGTGCTGCTCGACCCGGAGGCGCGTCAGGAAGTTCCGGACGCCAATTTCGGCAAGCTGCGCGAACCGGTCCAGGTGTTCGCCGGCGTGGTGCGCGCCTTGAACGGCAAAACCGACGGCCAAGCCTTGACTTATTGGTGGGGCGATCTGCTCGGCCAGCACGTCTACCGCGCGCCATCCGTGTTCAACTTTTATCCGCCGGACTATCCGGTGGCCGGCACCAAGCTGCAAGGGCCGGCCTTCGCCATCCATAACACCAGCAACGGCATGAACCGCTTGAACTATGTCAATTACCTGGTCAATTGGGGCGGCACCGCGCCGGAAGCGAGCGTGCCCAACGCGCTCGGCACCAAGATCGACCTGACGCCCTACGAGGCCGGCGCGGTCGACGCGGCCGCGCTGGTCGACCGCATGGCGCAACTGGCGCTGGGCCAAAACCTGCCGGCGCTGCCGCGCGCCAAGGTGATCGAGGCGGTCAACGCCTACACCAAGAATAGCGCGGGCGACAATTGGCTGAAATTCCGCGTCAAGACGGCCGCCTATCTGGTCTTCGCCTCGCCGCAATACAACGTCATGCGCTAAGCGCGTCCTGTCACCTTGTCGAGATAAACTATGTCTGATCCAAAGAAAAGCGCGCCGGCCTCTCCCGAACGGCGCCGAGTCCTGGGCCTGGCCGGCGGCGGCGTGCTGGCGTCGGCCTTCGGCGTCGCTCAACTGAGCAGCCTGCTGCTGGCGCCCCGCGCAGCGATGGCCGCCGAACCCGATTACAAGGCGCTGGTCTGCCTGTTCCTGCATGGCGGCAACGACGGCATGAACACCGTGGTGCCGACCGACGGCGCACGCTACGCCCAATACGCCGCCGTGCGCGGCGGCCTGGCCTTGCCCAAGTCCAGCTTATTGGCGCTGAGCGGCACCGACTACGGCTTGCATCCGGCCATGTCGGCCTTGTCGGCGGCCTGGGCCGACGGCGCGCTGACCCCGCTATTCAATGTCGGCCCCCTGTTTTCGCCCCTCACCAAGGCGCAATACCGGGCCGCCAACGCCACCGACCCCATCATCCCGGCCAGCCTGTTCTCGCACTCGGACCAAAGCTCGCTGTGGGAAACGGCCACCACCAGCACCTTGACCGGCACCGGCTGGGGCGGGCGCGCCTCGCAAGTGCTGGCCACGGTCAATCCCGTGATCGCCTTGTCGAACGGCGGCCGCTTCGGCTTGTCGAGCAAGAGCGCGGCGCTGGGCTTGCCGGGGCCGGGCAGCGGCTTCGGCCTGGAAGGCTATAGCGCGAGCGATCTGGGCTGGGCGCCTGTGGCCGCCAGCAAGGCCGCGCTGGACGCCATGTACGCCGAGTCGCAAAGCAATGTGCTGACCGAGGCGTTTTCGCGCATGCACCGCGAAGCGGCCGAGGTGTCCAGCCGGCTGGAGCCGCTGGTCAAGATCAAGCCCGGTTCGCCCGAAGCCAACGCCGCCATCGACAAGGCCTTCGCCTCGCTCACCGCGAACGGCGCGCTGACCACGCCGCTGGCCCAGCAGTTGTACCAGATCGCCAAGCTCATCGCTGGCAACGCCACGGTCAAGGGCAACCGTCAAATCTTCCTGGCCGGCATGGGCGGGTTCGACACGCATGGCGGCCAAATCGACGCCACCGTTTTGCTGGGCAATCACGCCGAGTTGCTGAAACAATTGGGCGACGCAGCCGCCGCGTTTTATCAAGCCATGAAAACGCTGGGCATGAGCCAGCAAGTGACCTTGTTTACCCAAAGCGATTTCGGCCGCACCTTCAAGCCGAATAACAGCAAGGGCACCGACCATGCCTGGGGCAACCATCATTTGATTTTGGGCGGCGCCGTGAAAGGGCGCACCACCTACGGCATATATCCGAGCCTGGAATTGGGCGGCGCCGACGACGTGGGGGTCGACGACTGGGAAAAGCAGGGGCGCTGGATTCCGACCACCAGCGTCGATCAATACGCCGCCACCCTGCTTCAATGGTTCGGCGCCACCAACGGCCAACTCGATTCGATCTTGCCGAATCTGGGTAATTTCGGCAGCCGCCGCGCGGTCGGTTTTCTGTAAGTCGCGCCGTCCCGGCCGGCCGCGCGCCGGGCGGGACGGCCCACCCTTCCCTAACGCAGCGCGCCGCCCCGCGATAGGGACGCGGCGCGCCATCGTCACATCCTTCCCCACCGCTCGCTGTTTTTCGACGCCGCCGGCAGCGGCCCGCCCTATGCCCCTCCCTTCCGGACGAGCGATCGGCACCATTCCCGTGGTGGTAACTATTATTAGCTATCACACAATTCTAAAATGTGTTGACTATTTGAGATACTATTTTTATAATCAAGCCGATTTACAAGATAATCCGATGACATAAATCGGATAACCATAAAAGTATTATATGCGTGGGCCATGCCATCCAACTCATCGTTAGATGTTAATAATAACTCAATATATGGGATCACTATGTTAATCAAAAAATTGGTATTGGTCGCGCTCGCGGCGGCCAGCCTGAACGCTGCGGCCGCCACCAAAGAAAATATCG
>JAYVUV010000484.1:0-10407 GCA_043787615.1 Janthinobacterium sp.
GGCGGCGAATGCGGCGTCGGTCTGGCGCCGGTCGGCGCGCGTCAGCAGGGCGGCGGGCAGGGCGGGCAAGAGGGCGAGCAACCGGGTGGCGGCGAGGCCGCCGCCGCCGAGGCGGCCGAAGCGGCCACGGCGGCCAGCGGCGCGGCCACCGAGCTCGATCAAATCGAGCAAGAGCTGGTCGACCTGGGCGCCGACGACGGTTTGTTTGAATTATTGCTGCCGAGTCAGCAAACCCTGGCGGTACTCGTGTCGCACAGCAATAATGGGGTCAGTTTCATGCTGACACCCAGCGATGCCGCGTTAAAAAAGCAATTGGATGGGCATCGCATGGAACTGGAACGCCGTCTCGCGCAACGTATAGGAAGAACGACACGCTTGACCGTGTTGTAGCGTCCGCGGGCGCCGCCCGAGCAACCTACCGGGGCGGTTCCGTGCCCTGAACGTAGCTTGCACGCGAAACTGGCCCCATGTCCGAACTCGAACTGCTCGACTCCCTTCCCGCCGACGGCTTGAGCCCCGTCCCCTCGTCGCCCGCCGCGCAAGGCGCGCCGCTGCCGCCGGCTCCCGGCGCGGCCCGTGTCTCGGCCGCGCGCGCCGCTCTCAGCGCGCAGCTGGGCCGCGGTTGCAGCGCGCCCCTGTGGTTGCACGGCGACGTGCCGGCCACCCTTTCCCTGTATGCCCTCGATCAAAAAATGGCCGGTGCGCTCGACGCGCAATCGTCGCTGTGGCGCGAGCCGGTCTTGCTGGACGGCCCGTTCGGCGCGATCCAGCTGGCCGACGGCGTGCGTCTGCTGCGCGCCATCACCGGCATCGACCTCGGCCAAGCCGGCGCCGACGGCGGCGCCGACTGGTTGTACGGCTCGGTGCTGGCGCGCCTGGGCGCCGGCCCGCTCGCTTGCGCCGACGGCTTGCGGCGCGCCGCGCTGGGCGCCATCGAGGATGAATGCGTGCTGCGCATCGTGCTGCGCGGCGACGACCACAGCGTGGTGTGCCACGGGCGCGCCCCGGCCGCCGTGTGGAGCGAGCTGCTGCTGCGCGGCGATTGGCAGCGCGAACGGGTCGCCTTGCAGCACTTCGCCGGCTTGCCGCTGGTGCTGCCGCTGGTGATCGCGCGCCACACCTTGAGCGCCGAGCGGCTACAATCGCTGCTGCCGGGCGATTTGATCGTGCCCGACAGCGCCGGCTTCGGCTGCGACGGCCAAGGCCTGGTGCGCCTGGGCGGCAGCTTGCTGCGGGTCGCCTACGCCGCGCCTAATTCTTTAAACATCATTCAACTGGAGAGTGCCGTGGATCAGCCGGATAACATGCAGGACGCCGACCTGGCGCACGCCGAAGGGGCCGAGCAGGGCCAGGACGACATGATCGACGGCGAGCTGCTGGCCGGACTGCCCCTGACGCTGCGCTTCGTGCTGGGCCAGGTGCGCCTGCCGCTGGGCCGCCTGCAGGAACTGGGCGCTGGCGTGGTGCTCGAGATCGAGGGCGGCTCGCCCGCCGCGCTGGCCATCGAATGCAACGGGCGCCGCCTGGGCACCGCCGAAATCGTCGACATCGACGGCCGCTTCGGCGTGCGCGTGCTGCAATGGGGAGCGGCTTCGTGAGCGGTCAGTACGATGTCGTATCATTCGCCGTTTTACTGGGGATGCTGTCCCTGGTGCCGTTGATCGTCGTCACCACCACCGCCTTTTTGAAAATCTCGCTGGTGCTGCTGGTGCTGCGCAACGCGATCGGCGTGCAGCAAGTGCCGCCGACCCTGGCCATCTACGGCATTTCGCTGGCCATGAGCGTGTTCGTGATGGCGCCCACGGTGCAGGAAATCGGCAAGCGCGTGTCCACCATCGAAAGCACCGCCTCGTCGGCCCGCACCTCGACCCCGATCCTGGAACAAGCCAAGACCGCCTTCGAGCCGCTGCAAGCGTTCATGCTCAAGTACAGCCGGCCCGAGCAGCGCGAGCTGTTCCTCGATTCGGCCAAGAAGCTGTGGCCGCCCGAGGTGGCGCGCGAAGCCAAGTCGAGCGACTTGATGGTGCTCATTCCGGCCTTCGTGGTGTCGGAGCTGCAAACCGGTTACGAGATCGGTTTTTTGATTTACATCCCGTTCGTGGTGATCGATCTGTTGATCTCGAACCTGTTGATGGCGCTCGGGATGCAGCAAGTGAGCCCGCAAACCATTTCGATTCCGCTCAAGCTGCTGTTGTTCGTGATGGTGGACGGCTGGGGCAAGCTGCTCAATTCGCTGGCGCTGTCGTATGTGTAAGCCCGCCCGTTCCATCCGCCGCGCGCCCCCGCGCGGCGGCGCCGCCGTCCCCGCCAGGAGCCTCTAATGGTCGATACCCTACATTTTTTCCAGCAAGCGCTGTGGATGACGATCGCCATGTCGGCCCCGCCGCTGATCGTGGCCACCCTGCTCGGCGTGCTGGTCTCGCTGGTGCAGGCTGTGACCCAGATCCAGGACCAGACCTTGCCCTACGTGGTCAAGCTGGTCGCCGTCTCGGTCTGCCTGGGCATGCTGGGGCGCTGGTTCGGCAGCGAGTTGAGCCAGTTGACCAACCTGGCCTTCGACTTGATCACCCGCGTCGGACGCTAAGCTTTTCATGGGATCGTCCGCGCTACTCGATATCCAGCTGTTCATGATGGCGCTGGCCTTGACCGGGCCGCGCGCCGTGGTGATGCTGTCGCTGGTGCCCGGCTTCGGCGGCAACACGCTGGCGCGCAGCACGCGCGCCGCCGTGGCCTTCGCCATCACCCTGCCGGCCGTGCTGCCGACCTACACCTTTTTGCGCGATGCCGAAGCCGGCTATCTGCTGCTGATGATGTTGGGGTTTAAGGAAGCCATGATCGGCTTGATGCTGGGCGTGCTGCTGGCCATTCCGATGTGGGTGGCGCAGTCGGTCGGCTCGATCCTCGACACCCAGCGCTCGCCGATCCAGATCTCGAACGGCAACGCCTCGGTCGACCGCGACGCCAGCGCCGTCGGCGCCTTGCTGGTGCAGGCGCTGGTGATCGTGATGATACAGGCCGGCCTGTTCGTCGGCGTGGTGCGCATCCTGATCGAGAGTTACGGCCTGTGGCCGGCCTACAGCATGGCGCCGCCGTTCGAGGGCGTCAACATGGAAGTGGTGATGGCGCGCTTCGGCGAATTCCTGTGGCATGTGGTGGTGTACGGCGCGCCCGTGATCATCCCCCTGATACTGGTCGACTTCGGCATGTCCATCATCGGCGTGTTCGCGCCCAACCTGCAAGTGTCGTTCATGTCCTCGCCGATCAAGTCGCTGGTCGGGTTGCTGGTGCTGATGCTGTACTGGCCGACTTTTTCGCATTATGTGGTGGGCGACTTCGCCCATATTATCGATTTGCTGCCCTCGCTGTTGCGCGGCGGCGCCCTTCATTGACATCGCCGGCTGCGGCGACGCGGCCGGCCAGGAGCGCACATGAGCGAAAAAGACCATGACCCCACACAGAAACGCCTGGACGACGCCCGCGCCAAGGGCCAGGTGGTGGTCAGCCGCGATCTGGCGCGCGTGGTGGGCTTGACCGCCATCGGCGAACTGGCGTTCAACGCGCTCGATTACTGCCGGCAGTCGGTGCACGTGTTGATGAACCTCTCGTTCGGGCGCATCGGCCAGCCCTTCGACGCGGCCGTGCAAGAGATGAGCGGCGCCGCCGGCACCTTGCTCATCACGGTGTTTTGCGTCTGCCTGCTGGTCGCCTTGATCTCGGCCGTGGCCGGCTTTTGGGGCCAGTTCGGGGTGCTGATCGCGCCCGAGACGGTGGCGCTCAATTTCGACAAGCTCAACCCCGTGAACGGCGTGATCGGCTTGTTTTCGATGAAAAAAGTGATCGAGACCGTGGCCGCGCTGATCAAGGTGGTCTTGATCGGTACCATCGTGTATGTGCTGATCCGCGACGAGCTGCCGGCCATCGTCAGCTTGGCCGGCGGTGTGCCGGGCGATTTATACACCAACTTCACCGGCATGCTGCATTCGGTGTTCCGCATCTTGCTGTGCCTGTGCCTGTTCCTGGCCGGGATCGACTTCGCGCTGCAAAGCTACTTCACCAACAAGTCGATGAAGATGAGCATGGAAGACATCAAGCGCGAATACAAGGAGTCCGAGGGCGACCCGATGGTCAAGGGCCAGCGCAAGCAGCTGGCGCGCGAACTGGCTTCGCAGCCGGCCGCCCAGCAAACCGAAAAGGCCGACGCGGTGGTGGTCAATCCGACCCACTTCGCGGTCGCCCTGCGCTACGACACCAGCTCGATGCAAGTGCCGACGGTGCTGGTCAAGGGCAAGGACGAGGTGGCGCAGGCGATGATACGGCGCGCCCGCGAACTTGGTATTCCGGTGATCCGCCACGTGTGGCTGGCGCGTACCCTGTACGCCACCGCCAGCGCCCAGTCGCCGGTGCCGAAATCGAGTTACGAGGCGGTGGCCCACGTGTACGCGGTGCTGTCCGAGTTGAGCGAGTCGGTGCATTCGCCGGATCAGGTGTTCGAGCTGGAAAGCTCGGGCTTGCCGCCCGAATCGCATCTGTCATGAGCACGCGAGGAGAGCGCTGATGGACGCCATGAAAGAATTGCTCGCCCGCGAGCTGCTCGGCCCCACCGTGTCCGAGCAAGCGCTCGACGAGGCCGGCCGCGCGCCGGCGCCCGCGCTGGCCGGGCAGGGCTTGGCGGTTTCGCCGGCGGCGGCCAAGGTGGGTGCCGATGGCGCCACCCCGCTGGGCGGCGAGCGCCAGCTCGGCGGCGTGGCGCGTCCGCCGTCCCAGGGCGGGGCGGCGCGCCGTTTGCTGCTGCTGCAAGCGCTGCGCGAGAGCCAGGCCGAGGCGAGCATGCGGCATCCCGAAGGGCCGACCATCGCCGCCGCGCCGGCCGCGCCGGAAGGGGTGGAGACCGAACTGAAGGCGGCCGGCCAGGGCGAGTCGGCCATCCGTTCGCTGCGCGCGCGCCAGACCGTGCTGGGCGCGCCGCCTGGCCATGCCAAGCCGGAGCCGGCGCCGGCGGGCGAGGCGCGCCGTGACGGCGCCATCGCGGGCGCGGGCGGCAAAAACAACGAGGCCAGCCGCGAAGAGACCGGCTTGGGCGGCGAACCGCGCGCGCCGCACCTGATCATCGGCCAGGGCGATCGCATGTATTATCTGGCCATGGCGGCGTTGGCGGTCGGCGGCCAGGTGGCGGCGGTCCATACGGTGCCGGCCAAGACCTGGGCCAGCACCGCGCTGGCGCCGACTTCGCGCGTGGCTTGCCAGATGCGTAACCGGCGCCGTGGCGACTGCGACCCGTCCGACCCGACCGGCTGCGGCGGGCGCTTTTGCTTGACCGGCCAGGACGACTGTATCTGACCGTTTCCGGCGGGCGGCGCCTGGCGCGCCCGCTTCGCGCGCGGCCGTCCCCGGCGCGCCGCCTGTGCGCGTATAGCTTGAATCCGATGAGTACGATGGCATGCTAGCAGTCTGTCGGACTTGGGATGGTCGGCTGCAAAATGACCTGGCGCGGTCCATATTTCGCCGCTTTCTCGGCCAATAGCTCGCTATTGGCACTGCGAAATCGTCAAAATCTGGCCTCGCCCAGCGCATTTCTCGCTTCGGCTCCCCAAGTCCGACAGCCTGCTAGCGCGCCAAGGCACGCCAAGCCGGCGAGCAGCAGCGCCCAGCTTTGCGGTTCCGGCACCACCCCGGGTGGTCCGCTCGGAATCAGCGGCGGCGCCAGCGGAACATTGCAGTCGGCGCAACCAGTGATCGGCGGCGCCGGCGGCAGTAGCGGGCGTGGTATGCCCGGGCCGGACGTGCTCGGAAACGGTGTGGGGGCGGGCGCGGCCGAGCCCACCGGCGGATACGGGCCGCCCGGCGGCACGAAGCCGCCCCCTTCGACCACCGGTTCGGCTTCGGTGACGGCCGGCGTCGCCGGGGCCGGGGCCGGCGCCGGGCCGCGGCGCGGCAAGAAGCCGGCCGGCGGGTAGGCTTGGCCGGGAACGCGCTTGATGCGGCTCAGGTTGCGGCAAATGGTGGGCAGCACGATACATTCCGATTGCTCGCAATACACCAGGCCGCGCTGCTCGGCCTGGGCCGTCCATTTGCTGCGCGTGACGCTGCCGCACACCGTGCCGTCGCCGAAATGCATGGCGCTCAAGGCGGGATCGTAGCGCTGTTTGCCGGTGATGCTGTCGCGCCGGATGCTGACGATGTCGTCGTAGTCGTGGCGCGCCATGCGTTCTTTGAGCGCGGTGCGGACCGCAGGCGGGATGTCGCGGTAGCGGTCGACCGCCGCCACCACGTCGCCCATGAAGGGGTTGACCCCGGGACGGTCCCAGGAACAAGCCCGCGTGGCCGGCGCGGCGGTGGCAAGAGCCAGTGCGAGGAGGAGGGACACGGGTGTACTTCCTTAATCAATGGGCAACAGTGGAAGTGATAAAAGTCAGCTTATTTCCTAATTGAAATATTTGGTAATAAAAACATATTGCAGCTGATCTTACTCCTGCTTGCTCCCGCGCTCTATTGCCCGCTGCTATATATTTCATTTCTGTATGAGAAACCACAAATCGGTACTGCGCCGCGTCATCAACGGGCTTGATCGGGGGCCGCTAAGTGGTGTAGAATCTCGGGTTGCTTGAATTCGGTTTCGAGCAATGTTGTAAAAACAACGATTCGACGGCCGCTGCGCCCTGGCGCGTAGCGGGCAGGTTGAACGATTTAAGTAAATATGCGAATCCGGTCGACAAGGGTGCCTGTATGGTGACTGATCGGATTCCAGACCCAACCCTGGAGTTTATAATGTCCGTAACAATGCGTGAAATGCTGGAAGCCGGTGTCCATTTCGGTCACCAAACCCGTTTTTGGAATCCAAAAATGGCCCCGTTCATCTTCGGTCATCGCAACAAGATCCATATCATCAACTTGGAAAAGACGATGGGCATGTATCAAGAAGCCATGAAGCACGTGCGTCAGCTGGCCTCGAACCGCGGCACCATCCTGATGGTCGGCACCAAGCGTCAAGCGCGCGAGATCATCGCGGCCGAAGCGGCCCGCGCCGGCGTGCCTTTCGTCGATCAACGCTGGTTGGGCGGCATGCTGACCAACTTCAAAACCATCAAAACCTCGATCAAGCGCCTGAAGGACATGGAAGCCCAGATCGAAGACGGTTCGGTCGAGAAGCTGTCGAAAAAAGAAGGCCTGATGTTTCAACGCGAAATGATCAAGCTGCAAAAATCGATCGGCGGCATCAAGGAGATGGGCGGCGTTCCCGACGCGATTTTCGTAGTCGATGTCGGCTACCATAAAGGCGCCATCACCGAAGCGGCCAAACTGGGCATCCCGGTCATCGGCGTGGTCGACACCAACCACTCGCCAGAAGGCGTGACGTACGTCATTCCAGGCAACGACGACTCCTCGAAAGCGATCATGTTGTACGCGCGTGGCGTGGCCGACGCGATCCTCGAAGGCCGTGCCAACGCCAGCAACGAAGTGGTCGAAATGATCAAGAGCGGCGCCGGCGATGAATTCGTGGAAGTCAGCGAACAGGCCTAAGCGCCGGCCCGTCTTGCGGCGGGTTCATCAGTAGTGCAAGAAGGGGTGGCAGTGGCTCCCCCTTTTTTTTAACACCAACCGGATCGATATGGCGGGAAGGGTAGGGCGCCTTGCGCCGACCTTGTCAACCCGGCGGAGATCGATCCTCGAATCAGGAGAAAAACATGGCAGCGATCACAGCAGCGATGGTAGGCGAATTGCGCGGCAAGACCGACGCACCGATGATGGAATGCAAAAAAGCCTTGACCGAGGCCGAAGGCGACATGGCGCGCGCGGAAGAGATCCTGCGCGTCAAACTGGGCGGCAAGGCTTCGAAAGCCTCGTCCCGCATCACCGCCGAAGGCGTGGTGGCCACCTATATCGCCAACGGCGTCGGCGCCCTGGTGGAAGTCAATAGCGAAACCGACTTCGTTGCCAAGAACGACGATTTCCTGGCGCTGGCCAATTCGGCCGCCCGTCTGGTGGCGGAAAACAATCCGGCCGACGTGGCCGCCCTGCTGGCCTTGCCGCTCGACGGCAAGACCCTGGACGAAGTGCGCGCCGCCCTGATCGGTAAAATCGGCGAAAACATGTCGATCCGCCGCTTCCAGCGTTTCGACACCAGCGCCAAGCTGGCATCCTATCTGCACGGCACCCGCATCGGCGTGATGGTCGAGTACGACGGCGCCGACGAGCAAGTGGGCAAGGACGTGGCCATGCACATCGCCGCCATGAAGCCGGTCTCCCTGTCGTCCGAGCAAGTGCCGGCCGAATTGATCGAAAAAGAGCGTTCGGTCGCCAAGCTGAAAGCCGAGGAAGACGCCGTCAAGGCCGCCGCCGAGGGCAAGCCGGCGCAATCGGCCGAGATCCTGGCCAAGCGTCTGGAAGGTTCGGTACAGAAATACCTGAAGGAAGTGTCGTTGCTGAACCAAGCTTTCGTCAAGAACGACAAGTTGTCTATCGAGCAAATGCTGAAAGCGGCCAACACCAGCGTGAAATCGTTCACCATGTATGTGGTGGGCGAGGGCATCGAGAAGAAGCAAGACGATTTCGCTGCCGAGGTCGCGGCGCAAATCGCCGCTTCCAAAGACGCGTAATGCACCAGCGGGCCGAGAGGCCCGTTTTTTTGATGCGCCGTCTTGCCGAGGCAAGCGCCGCGTCGGCCCGGCCTGCGCCGCGGCCGACACTTTGTCCCCGTCCGATGCTTGTCCGGACGGCGGCGCCGAGGTCCGCGCCCGGCGCCGATGTCATACTCAACCTCATTTATGGAGCCCCAGCTCATGTCAAAACCAGCCTATAAGCGCGTCCTCCTCAAACTGTCCGGCGAAGCCTTGATGGGCGACGATCCGTACGGTATCAACCGCGCCACCATCGAACGCATGGTGGCCGACGTGGCCGAGGTGGCGCAGTTGGGCGTGGAACTGGCAATCGTGATTGGCGGCGGCAACATCTTCCGTGGCGTGGCGCCCGGCGCCCAGGGCATGGACCGCGCCACGGCCGACTATATGGGCATGCTGGCCACCGTGATGAACGCGCTGGCCCTGGCCGACGCCATGCGCCAGGCCGGCATCGTGGCCCGTGTCATGTCCGCCATTGCTATCGAGCAAGTGGTCGAGCCGTATGTGCGTCCCAAGGCCTTGCAATATCTGGAAGAAGGCAAGGTGGTGGTGTTCGCGGCCGGCACCGGCAACCCCTTCTTCACCACCGACACCGCGGCGGCCCTGCGCGGTTCGGAAATCAGCGCCGAGATCGTGCTCAAGGCAACCAAGGTCGACGGCGTCTACACCGCCGACCCGAAAAAAGACCCGCATGCCACCCGTTACGAAAGCATCACCTTCGACGAAGCCATTTCCAAGCACTTGCAAGTGATGGACGCGACCGCCTTTGCGCTGTGCCGCGATCAAAAATTGCCGATTAAAGTATTCTCCATCGTCAAGCCAGGCGCGCTCAAGCGTGTCATCATGGGCGAGGATGAAGGTACACTGGTGCACGTTTAATATTATTATTTCAGTTTTTAGAGAAACAGGAGAGCAGCATGTCCTTAGCTGACGTCAAAAAGAATGCGCAAGAAAAAATGACGAAGTCGATCGAGACCCTGCGCGCCGATCTGGCCAAGGTCCGCACCGGCCGCGCCCACACCGGCATCCTCGACCATGTGATGGTCGAGTATTACGGCTCGCCCACGGCGCTGACCCAGGTGGCCAACGTCACCCTGATGGATGCCCGCACCATCGGCGTGCAACCGTTCGAGAAAAAGATGGCCGCCACCATCGAAAAAGCCATCCGCGACGCCGACCTCGGCCTCAATCCATCGAGCCAGGGCGACATGATCCGGGTGCCGACTCCTGCCCTGACCGAGGAGCGCCGCAAGGAAATGGTGAAACTGGTCAAGAGCGAAGCGGAAGACGCCAAGATCGCCGTGCGCAACATCCGGCGCGACGCCAATGAAAGCTTGAAGAAATTGGTCAAGGACAAGGCTTGCTCGGAGGACGACGAACGCCGCTCCTCGGAGGAAGTGCAAAAGCTGACCGATAAGTTCATCATCGATATCGACAAGATGGTCGCCGAAAAAGAGAAGGAAGTGTTGACGGTGTAGTGCGCCGGCCGGGCGGCCGCCTCGGCCGCCCGCATCGCCAGCTTGTCACGCGTCGCGCTTAACCCGGCCTGGCCGCCAACCTTGGTGGCCGGGCCGCAGTATTCACTTGGTATTTGTGTTTTCATGAAATATTCCAGTTCGACCACAGCGGTACCCGACGTGTCCACGGTGCCGCGCCACGTCGCCATCATCATGGACGGCAACGGACGCTGGGCCACCAAGCGCTTCTTGCCGCGCGTGGCCGGCCACGTCAAGGGCGTCGAGGCGGTGCGGGTGGTGGTGGAAGCCTGCGCCCGGCGCGGCGTCGAATACCT
>JAYVUV010000485.1:0-13445 GCA_043787615.1 Janthinobacterium sp.
CCGACGCGCGCGAATTGGTCGAACGCATCATCAGCGACTGCCAGGCCAAGGTGCTCGTCGCGTCCAACGCCAGCGAGGCGCTGCAACTGCTGCGTAGCGCCAAGCCGGACCTCTTGATCAGCGACATAGGCATGCCCGACATCGACGGCTTTGAACTGCTGAGCCGGGTGCGCGCGCTGGGACCGGCGCTGGGCGGCGCCATTCCGGCCGTCGCGCTGACCGCTTTCGCCCGCTCCGAAGACCGTTTGCGCGCGCTCGCTTGCGGCTTCCAAGCCCATGTGGCCAAGCCGGTGGAGCCCTCGCAATTGATTGCCACGGTGGCCCGCTTAATGGCCCGGAAAAACCCGTGAGCGCCGACCGGCACGCATTGGCCAAGCGCGCCCCGGCCGAAGGCGGCAAGACCGCGCCCTCCCTGATCGGCTGCGCGGGTTGGAGCATCGCGCGCGCCAGCGCGGCCGCGTTTCCCGCCGAAGGCAGCCAGTTGGAACGCTACGCCAGCGTGTTCGACGCGGTGGAAATCAACTCGTCCTTCTACCGGCCGCACCGGCCGCAAACCTATACGCGCTGGGCCGACAGCGTACCAGAGCGTTTCCGTTTCTCCGTCAAGCTGCCACGCAGTATCACGCATGACTTGCGACTGCGGGACATCGATGGCTTGCTGGCGCAATTCGCCGGCGAGGTTGGCGGCCTGGGCAAAAAGCTGGGCTGCGTGTTGGTGCAACTGCCGCCCAGTCTACGGTTCGACCCGGCCGTGGCCTGCGAGTTCACCACGCGCGTGCGCGAGCGCTTCGATTGCATGCTGGCCCTGGAGGCGCGCCACCCCAGTTGGTTCGAGGACGAGGCGCGCGCCCTCTTACACAAAAACCATATCACGCGCGTCTTGGCCGATCCGCCGGCCGGCCAGCCCGGCCCGCATCAACCCACCACGGCAGAGCGGTATTGGCGTTTGCACGGCAGTCCGCACATCTATTATTCCTCGTACGACGAGGGGTTTCTGGCGCGGCTGCAAACGGACTTGGCCGACACGCGCGCGGCGGGCCATACGGCATGGTGCATTTTCGACAATACCGCCTCGGGCGCCGCCATCGGCAACGCCCTGACCCTGCAAGCGCCGGCACCGCGCGCCGACAATTAATATTATCACAACAATAATTCCACAATCCTACCGCACGACGCGCTACTGTCCTACAAGCAACTGGAGTAGACTTTGTTAGACTTGAAAGTATGCAAGTTCACCATGTATATCATGCGCTTATGCAACATTGCGCAAGATCGCTACACCGGCTATACGTGCGCTTAGGAATCATCTAAAGCGCTACACTCCTATATCCGCGCTCGACACTAGTACATGGCGTCGAGCCTTCAGCATTGACGAGACCAATATGCCCAGCCGAAATGAGATACTGAACGCCAAAATCCTGGTCGTGGACGATTGCGCCGACAATGTCGAATTGATGTTGGAAATCCTGCGCGACGCCGGCTACACCGATGTGACCTCGACCATGATGCCGGGCCAGGTATGCCCGCTGCACCGCGAGCACTGCTACGATTTGATCTTGCTCGATTTGCAAATGCCGGAACTGAACGGCTTCCAAGTCATGAAGGGCCTCAAAGAAATCGAACAAGGTGGGTATTTGCCCGTACTGGCCTTGACGGCCCAGCCCAGCTTTAAAATAGCCGCCCTAGAAGCGGGAGCGCGCGACTTTATCAGCAAACCCTTCGACTTGCTCGAAGTACATAAGCGTATTCACAATATGCTGGAAGTGCGGCTGCTCTACAAAGAGTTGGCGCAATATAGTAAACAGCAGCAAGAACTGGCCTTGCACGACGCGTTGACGGGCTTGCCCAACCGGCGCCTGCTGGAAGACCGCATCGAGACCACCTTGCAGCACGCTTCGCGCAATCAAACCAAGGCCGCCATCATGTATCTGGATCTGGATGGCTTCAAGGCCATTAACGATACCTATGGTCATGCGTATGGGGATGAGATCTTGAAAATGGTGGCGAGCCGGCTGGTCGGTTCCTCGCGCAAGGAAGACACCGTGGCGCGCATTGGCGGCGACGAATTCGTCATCGTGCTGGGATCGGTGGCCAGCCTGCGCGACGCCCAGGAGCCGGCCAGCAAACTGGTTGAAGTGGTGTCCGAACCGTATTTCATCAAAGACTTGAAGCTGACTTTGTCGACCAGTATCGGCATCAGCCTGTACCCGGATGACGCCGACAATGTCGACGCCTTGATCGCCACCGCAGATAACGCCTTGTACGAAGCCAAGCGCGCCGGCAAAAACCGTTTTTGCTATCGCCCGCCCGCCAGCGCCGGCAAAATCGTCAGCGAACTGCCCTCCCCGGCCTGAATCGACTGGCCCGATTTCTACTGATCGAACTGACATCCGCCGACAACACCCAGTTCAGTCGCGCCGGTCTCCGAGTCAAACAGGTAAAGCGGCTGCACGCGCCGCGTTCCAGCCGCCGGGCGATCGCCAGCCTACCGCGAGCCTGGCCGCCGAGGAGGATAAAACGTTTGGCTTGGCGGAGCCGCCAAGCCGGCATGTCTGCCCAAGCTCTTCTCTTATTTCTTCCCGCCCGCCGCGTCCGCCGCTGTTTGCGCGTTGGTGCCATGCTCGGTCGAACGCTGCACCTGCTCGGCGTGTTGATGGTCGCGCTGAGCATCGACCAGTTCGGGCGCCACCTCGATGCGGGTGATGCCGGCATCGACCGAAATCGGATCGCTGGCAGGGAACGTCATCTCGACCGCGCCGTCCAGTAATTCCTCCTTGGCTTTTTGCTCTTGGGTCAGCGTTTCTTCATCCGCCAAAACGACCAAGGCGGAGGCCCACTTTACGAAATGCAAATTGGCCAAGTCGCGCACGGTGGTGACAGAAAATGCTTGCTCCAAAGCTTTGGCACCCTTGGCGCTGACGCCGCGCAATGCGCTGACGGGCGCGTCGGCCAATTCTTTGAAAGTTTTGCCCAAATAATCTTGATCGACGATCGTGTTGATATTCATTTTTGTTTCCTCTTGTCTCAGTAAATTGGATGCCGCCCTGTCGTTCGATATCGCCCGGTGCGTTTGGCAAGACTCAGGCACCATACTGGCACGAGTGAGCGGCGCGGTATGTGCGCAATCGAACACAGGACCGGCGATCCCGCTCCCGCCGCCGCCATGCGCTTTTGACATTCGAATTGCCAATTGATATGATGAGAGAGCACGTTTGACAACGGGAAATCTGTAAAAGTAACAACGGAGTATGATTTTTGATGAGGTCGGCTTGATGCAACGCATGTTCATGAAAATGAAGACGCTCCCCCATCTTCAATCCCGCAATACTGAACCATGAACGCCCCCGGCTCGCAGCGCAGAGAAACGTGACGAAAATCGACAAACCCAAAATCCTCGTCGTCAACGACGACGCCAATAGCTTGTTTGCGCTCACCAGCCTGCTGGCCCAATGGGCCGAGCAGGAAAATTACGAGGTGATCGCGGCCCGCTCCGGCGAAGAAGGCTTGCGCCACGTGCTGTTGCACGACTTCGCCGTGATTTTATTGGACGTCAATATGCCCGGCATGGATGGCTTTGAAACGGCCGAAGCGATCCATCAACGGGCGCGTTCGGCCGACATTCCCATCATCTTCGTCACCGCCTTCCTGGCCGATGAAATCGACCGCCTGAAGGCGTATCAAAAAGGCGCGGTGGACTTCCTGTTCACCCCCGTCATTCCGCAAATTCTGTATGCCAAGGTGGCGGTGTTCGTGGCCCTGGCCACCAAGAACGAGGAATTGAAAAAGCAGGCGCGCCAACTGAGCCAACGCACCACCGAGTTGACCGCCACCAATAAGCGGCTGACCCGTGAAATCGAAGAGCGCAAGGTCGCCGAGCGGCAAAACCACGCCAAGGATGAATTTCTGGCCATGCTGGGCCACGAATTGCGCAACCCGCTCAGCGCCATCAGCAGCGCCGCCTCGCTGATCGGCTTGCCCGGGGTATCGACCGACGGCGTGGAGCGCGCGCGCGCCATCATCTTGCGCCAAAGCCGGCATTTGAGCCGCATCGTGGACGATTTGCTCGATCTGAGTCGTGCCATGTCCGGCAAGATCTTGCTCAGTAAAACGACGCTCGACTTGGCCGCGCTGGTGCGCACTTGCATCGAAACCTATAAAACCACCGGCCGCCTGGCCGATTACCGGCTGAGCGTGAACTTGGCGCCGGGCTGGGTCGATGGCGACCCGACCCGGGTCGAGCAAATTATCAGCAACCTGATCGACAACGCCTTGAAATACACCCCGCCCGGCGGCCGCATCGACATCGCCAGCGCCGCCGTCGACGGACACGTGGTGCTGACCGTGTCCGACTCGGGCGTGGGCATTTCGGCCGAACTGTTGCCCCACGTTTTCGACGTGTTCGTGCAGGGCACGAGCACGCTGGAGCGCTCGCAAGGCGGGCTGGGAATTGGCTTGTCGCTGGTGCGGCGGCTCACCGAATTGCATGGCGGTAGCGTGAACGCGCACAGCGATGGTAGCGGCCACGGCTGCACCTTCACCATCAGCCTGCCATGCGCCGAGCACGCGGCCGATGGCGCCACCGGCCCGGCGGCGCGCCCGGCGCAACAGGCGCTGCCCACCGTGTTGCTGATCGAAGATAACGACGATGGCCGCGAAATGATGGCCATGATGCTCGGCTGCCACGGTTACGAAGTACAACAGGCCTCCAATGGCTTGCGCGGATTGGAAATGGCCACCGCGATTCGGCCCGGTCTGGCCTTGGTCGACATCGGTTTGCCCGGCATCGACGGCTATGAAGTGGCGCGCCGCTTGCGCGCCGACGAGCGCACCCGCGATATCCGCCTGATCGCCCTGACCGGCTACGGCTTGGCCGAAGATAAGCGGCACGTGCTGGAGGCCGGCTTCGACCTGCACTTGGTCAAACCGGTCGATATCGAGCATTTGCTGGACGCGATCCAACATTGCGCCCCGGCCGTGGTTTCACATTAGTCGCGCCGCGTTGGCCGCGCCGGGCCGTGCGGGCCGCGGCGGTGCGCCGCCGCTTCGCAACCTCGGGTATGATCTGACAATCATGCTAAACCAGCAGCACATTCCAACCTTTTCCATTTGACCATTTCAGCCACTATGTCCGCACCGTTACAGCCAGCTTCCCCCGCGCCACCGGCCGCATCCGACGCGCAGCGGGCGGCCGATGTGAGCGAACTGCTCGGTCACTTGACCGGCGTATGGGACGACGAGCGGCGCGTGCTGGCGCGCCAGTTGCACGACAGCTTGGGCTCGTCGTTGACGGCGCTCACCATGCACTTGTCGCTGCTGGTCCACCAATTGCCGCAGGAACGTGGCGTGAGCGAACGCGCGGCCCAAATGAAACAATTGCTGATGAATGTGATCGAGACCAATCGTCAAATGCAATTCAAGCTATGGAACGACAAGCTGGAATTTCTTGGCGTGACAGTGGCCTTACGCGAATTGGCAACCGATTTCGGCGAACAACACGGCATCGCGGTGCGCTGTAGCTGGCCGGAAGCGGAATTGCAATGTCCGCGCCGACAAGGGGTGGCGCTGCTGCGCGCGCTGGAGGAAGCTTTGCGCAACATCGCCGCCCACGCCGGCGCCAGCACGGTCGACATCGTGCTGGACGATAACGACGAGGCCATCATGCTGACGGTGAAGGACGATGGCGTCGGTTTGCGGGGCCAGGCGGCCGACGAGGCGCCACCGCGGCATGGTTTGCGCGCCGTGCGCGAGCGCGTCGCCCACCTGGGCGGCAGCCTGGAGCTGAGCTCCGAGGCCGGGCCCGGGACCGGTCCCGGGTCCGGGACCACCTTGACCGTCATCCTGCCGCGACCGGCGGTTTAAAGCGCAACGCCGCCGTCAGTGCAACTTCACCAGCGGCGTGCTGCGCTTGATGAGGAAACGGGCCAGCGCCAACACGCCCGCGCGCACCGTGCCCAGCACCGCTTGATGGTGCATCAAATGCAGGCTCACATACATCATGCGCGCCAAGAAACCCTCGACAAACCAGGTCAAGCCTTTTAACGAGCCCATCAAGGTGCCTACCGTGGTGGTATGGCCGAACGAGACCAGCGAACCGTAGTCGCGGTAACGGAACGGCGCGCTGGCGGGTGGCTTGCCCGCCGCCTGGCGCAAAAACAATGTACGCAGATAATCGGCTTGCTGATGCGCGGCCTGCGCCCGCGGCGGCACCAGCTTGCCGCCGGTGTCGGCGCAGGCCGCGCAATCGCCCAGTGCGTAAATGTCGGCCATGCCCTTGACCTTGAGCATGGCGTCGACCTCGATCTGGCCGGCACGGTTGGTCGGCAGGCCCAGCTTGGCCAAAAAATCGGGCGCCTTGATGCCGGCCGCCCACACGCAAATATCGGCCGGATACACCGCGCCGCTGGCCACCGTGACGCCGGCCGCGTCGATGGCGGTGACGCGGGTATCGGCGGCGACCTCGATGGCGCGCTCTCGCAGCAACTGCAAGGCGGCCGCCGAGACCCGCTCGGACAGCGGCGCCAAGATCCTGGGCGCGCCTTCGAGCACGGTGATGCGGACATCCTTGAGCGGGTCGAGGTGATGAAAACCGTAGGCCGCGTACACGCCGCTGGCCTCGCGCAACTCGGCGGCCAGCTCGACCCCGGTGGCGCCGCCGCCGATGATGACGATATCGACCCCGGCCGCCGCCTGGCTGGACTTGCGCGACTCGGCCATCGCCATCAGTTTAAGTAGTTTCAGACGGAAACGCTCGGCGTCCTCGGTGGCGTTGAGCGAAATGGTGTGCTCCTGGGCGCCCGGCACGCCGAAATAATTCGAGATGCTGCCCACCGCCATCACCAACGCGTCGTATTCCAGACACCGTTCCGGCAGTAGCACCTCGTCAGGCCCGGCAGGGACCGGCCCCACCGTGATGCGCTTGGCGACCGGATCGAGCGCCGTCAAGGCCCCGTACACATAAGTAAAACTGTTATCGTGCGCCAGCATTTGGTAGGACAAGCCTTCCTGGTTGATATCCAGGGTGCCGGCCGCCACCTCGTGCAGCGACGGCTTCCAAATATGATAAAGCCGGCTATCGACCAACACCACCTGCCCCGCGCCCAACTTGCGGCCCAATTTGCAAGCCAACTCCAGGCCGCCAGCGCCGCCCCCAACGATCAAAATTTTGCTATGCAAACAACCTCCCATGGTGGTGAGGCGCGGCGCCCGGCGGCCGCGCCGTTGATTGCCGCGTGTGCGGCTTAGCGGCCCCGTCCGTTGTCGCGTCCGTGCCCATGATCATCGTCATGCCGGTCGTCGCGCCGGTCGTCGTGCCGATCTTCATGTCGTTCCTCGCGCTCTTGGCGGTCGCGGCCGTGATCGCGGTGCGCGTGTTCGCGCCGATAACGCGGCGCGTAATCGTTGGTGTACCAATTATCCTGCACGAAATACACGCGTTGGCCGCAAGCGTTATACGCCCGGCAATGCTGCGACCAATGCCGGGCGTGGCCAGGCGGCACCCGCAAATAAATCGGACGCTGCTCCACATAGCGCACCGGCCGCTCGACGATCACCGGCTGCGCATACACCACTTGCGGCGGCGGAAAGTCGCCGATATCGATGCGCCCGTAAAAACCGGGCTGACCGACGTTGATCGACACCCCGACGTCGGCGGCCAAGGCCGGAAGACTCAGGACGCACAAGCTCGCCACCATGATCAGGATTTTCATACGCCACCTTTATTTATATTCAAAACATGCGCACGCGGCGCCGGGTCGGCTTGCTTGATCGCCTGCCTATATTCTAACGCCAGGGCGGCGACCGTCCGTACGTTACCGTACCCATGGTCCGCGACGCGCGACGCGGCGCGCGCCACCGCCGCACTTACTCGTGCCCGCCGTGGCCGTTCGGCTTACGCACCGTCATCTCCACCTCGGTCCGGCCACCGGCCGGCGCCATCGATTGCCCGCCGCCGTCGTGACTGCGCGTCGCCTCCGGCATACCGCCCCGCCACTCATAGGCTTGCGTGCCGGGCGGATGCTTGTACCAGCCGGGATCGCTATAATCGCCGCGCGGCTGGTCCTTGCGTACCTTCACCACGGTAAACATGCCGCCCATGCCGACCCCGCCGAACGGCCCCTCCCCGCCCATCATCGGCAAGGTGTTCTCGGGCAGCGCCATCATGCGCATCTGTTCCATGTCGGCCATGCCGCGCTCGCCCATCGCCATATAACCCGGCACCAGCCGATTGATCTTTTGCGCCACCTCGCGCTGATCGACCCCGATCATGTTCGGCACGCCGTGGCCCATCGCGTTCATGGTGTGGTGCGACTTATGACAATGGAAGGACCAGTCGCCCGGCTCGGTGGCCTCGAATTCGATGGCGCGCATTTGCCCGACCGCCACGTCGGTGGTCACTTCCGGCCAGCGCGACTCGGGCCGGGTCCAGCCGCCATCGGTGCCGGTGACGCTAAATTCGTGTCCGTGCATGTGAATCGGGTGATTGGTCATGGTCAAATTGCCGAAACGGATGCGCACCCGGTCGCCCTGGCGCGCCACCATCGGATCGATGCCGGGAAACACCCGGCTGTTGAAGGTGAATAGATTGAAATCGGTCATGGTGCTGACCTTGGGCGTGTAACTGCCCGGATCGATGTCATAGTTATTGAGCAAGAAGACGAAATCGCGCTCGACCGGCATGAAGCGCGGGTCCTTGGGATGGGTCACCCAAAATCCCATCATGCCCATCGCCATCTGCGTCATTTCATCGGCGTGCGGGTGATACATGAAGGTGCCGGCGCGGCGCGCCACGAATTCGTACACGAAGGTTTTACCGGGCGCGATGCCGGGCTGGGTCAAGCCCGTCACGCCATCCATGCCGTTGGGCAGGCGCTGGCCGTGCCAATGGATGCTGGTCTGCTCGGGCAAGCGGTTGGTGACAAAAATACGGACCCGGTCGCCTTCCACCACCTCGATGGTGGGACCCGGCGACTGGCCGTTGTAGCCCCACAGATTGGCCTTCATGCCGGGCGCCAGCTCACGCACCACCGGTTCGGCCACCAGATGGAATTCCTTGACCCCGTGGTTCATGCGCCAGGGCAGCGACCAGCCGTTCAAGGTGACCACCGGATGAAACGGGCGCCCGTTCGGCGGCGGCGGCGGGGCCTGGGTGGCGGCGTCGGCGCGGCTGGCCGCTTCCGGCAACGACGCGGCGCCGACCCGGCTCACGGCGGCCGCGCCCAGCGCGACGACGCCGGCGCCCTTGAAAAATGCTCTACGTGAAGTCATGGTCGCTCCGGATTGACTGTGTTCGATGGGGCCGGCACGGCGGGGCCGCCGCCCATGGCGGTGTACAAGTCGGTCTGCGCCAGCCAAAAGTCGCGCTGGGCCTCGATCGCCCCGTTGACGCTGACCACTTGCTCGCGCGCGTCGGCCAACAATTCAAACACGCCGAGCAGCATGCCGTTGTAACGCAGCATGACCTGGTCCGCTATTTTTTTGCGCAGCGGCACCACGTGGTCGCGGTAGTGCAGCGCCAAGTCGTAATCGCCCAGGTAGGCGGCGTAGGCTTCGCGCACCTGCGAGCGAGCCGCGACGGCGATATCGGCCGTGCGGTGCAGCGACTGCATATAGCGCGCCCGCGCCTTGGCGTCGCGGGCGCCGCCCCAATCGAAGATCGGCAGCTCGATCCCGACACGGTAACCGTTTTCACGCGGCTGGCCGGCGCCGCTTTTGTTGGCGTAGCCCAGTTCGAGCACGTTGACGACCCCGCTGACCCGGCTCAAGCCCAGCGCGCGCGCGGTCGATTCAGTCTCCCGCTTGCCGAGCTGGATGTCGAGCCGCCGCGCCATGGCCCGCGCCTCGACGTCCGCGATGCGCTCGGCGGAAGCGGGCAGATCGGGCAAGCGTTCCGGCAAGCTGAACGCGGTATGCGTCCCCCACAAGCCCAGCAAGCGGATCAACTTCTCGCGGCCGGCTCCGGCCAGCAAACGCGCGCGCGCGGCCTGGGCCATGGTGTCGGCGTAAAACGCTTGTTCGCGTGCCTGGTCGAGACGACTCCAGTTGCCGGCCCGCGCCATGCCGCGCGCCAATTCGGCGGCCGCCTCGGCCGCCACGACGGCTTGTTCCATATACTCGGCCGTCTGGGCCGCCGCCACCGCCTGAAACCAGGCGCGCCTTGTGTCGGCCGTCAATTGCAGCACTTGCGCGGCGGCGCGCAAGACCGCTTGCTCGAAGCGGCCACGCTCGATGTCTTGACGCATGGGCAAGGTCAGCAAGCCCGCCAAGTCGAACAGGACGCCGCGTTCGATCTCGCCGCCGGCGCCGTCGCCCAGGCGTGAAAACGACAGGCTCGGATTGCGCAGCCGGCCGGCTTGCGCCAGGTCGGCCTCGGAAATGCCCAGCTCGGCCAAATCGGCTTGCAAACCCCGGTTGTTCAAGGCCGCCAGACGCACGGCCGTCTCGACGGTGAGCGGCCGCTCCGGCAAGCCGGCCAGCAGCGCGTCGCGCTCGCGCTCTTGATCCGGGCCGCCCAGCGCGGCAGGCGGCACGCCGCGCTCGCGCGTCAAGGCATCCACCGCGTCGCGTCCGCCATCGGGCGGTAAAGCGGCGCAAGCGCTCAGCAACAGCATCGACAGGCCGAGCGCGGCGATTTTGATGGCGGCGCTCATGGACGCGTCGCCGCTGGCGCCATGTGGTGGCCCATGGCGGCGTGCCCGGCCGATGTACGCGCGGCATCGGGATCGTTGTGCGCTTCGTGACCCTGGTGGTCGCGGGCGGTCGTTTGGCCGGCGGCGGGCGGCGCCATATGCCCGTCCGGCATGCCGGGCTGGCCGGCGACCGCGTCGTTGAGCCGGCGCCACAACTCGGGCGGCGTGCCGTCCCGCTCGTCGAAGGAACGATAGCCGGCCATGCCGGCGTCGCGATGCACCGGCGCCACCGCCGCGCGGGGATCGGCCGGATCGGCAGGGAGCCGATCCGCGCCGACGCAGTGCGACATAAAACCCCAGGCAAGACCGGCGCCCAGCGCCAGCCTAGTCATGAATACAGTCATTTTGAACCTCGTCATCGATGGAAGCGGGACGGCACGATGCCGTCCCGGCTGGCGCCGGCGCGGATGGCCGCGCCTTAACCGGCGCCGTTGGCCGGGATCACGAGCGAAAACGAGGTGGACGGTCGAGTCTTTCCGGAATGAATCCGGCCCCCAATAAAGGCGGCGCCCGCGCGGGCACGAACGCTGCGAAAATGACGCGGGGGAAAGTCGAACAAGACGGCGGCGCGACCGCGCCGACACAGCATGCGGCGCACACGCCGCAAGCGCCGTCGTGCGCGCGCTGTCCATGGTCGCCGCATCCGTCCGGCGCCGCCGTGGCGTGGTGATGGGCCGCCACCGACGCGTGCGCGCGCTGGCCGCCGGCCATCATCGCCGCGCAGTAGCCCTGGATGGGCAGCGCGGCGACGAGGCACCACAACAGAATGTGGACAAGAAAGCGGTTCATAAAAAAGTATAACACTCTGTGACCGCACCAGACATGGGTACCGCGCCACTGTAAACCTTATCCATGGGGGAAGGTCAAGCCCGAGCGTCGATGTTCACCCGTTACAATACCGTGCCGGCAAACTTATCGAATCCACCATCGCAGCCGCTTGACCCTGACGCCGCGTCAGCCTTCAACCTGGGGTCACCATGCAGAAAGGAAGCGATGCTATTGAAAATTGGCGAGCTCGCCCGCCGCACCGGCTTGACCGTGCGCGCCCTGCACCATTATCACGCGATCGGCCTGCTGTTGCCGTCGGCGCGCAGCGACGCCGGCTACCGGCTCTACAACGCGGCCGACGCGGCGCGCCTGCATCAAATTCAAGCTTTGCGCAAATTCGGCCTGTCGCTGGGCGAGATCGGCGCCGCGCTAGCCACGCCCGGGCTGTCGTTTTCGGCCATCGTGGCACGCCAGATCGCCATGCTGACACGCCAGATCGACCAAGCCAGCGCCTTGCGCGCCCGCTTGACCGGCCTGCACACCCAGCTCGAACACGCGCAATTTCCCGCCCTGTCCGATTGCCTGCGCACGCTGGAACTGATGGCGCTGTACGACAATTATTTTTCGGTGGAAGAATTGAGCCGCCTGCGCAGCCATCAAGGGCCGCCCGAGTCGGCCGACGCCTGGCGCGCGCTGGTGGCGTCGGCGCAAGCGCTGCTGCGACAAGGCACCGCCCCAGACCACCCGCACGCCCGCGCCCTGGCCGTGGAATGGATGACGCGCGTGGAGCGCGACACCAATGGCGAGCCAGCCTTGTTCGATGCCTTGAGGCGCATGCATGGCGCCGAACCGCTGATGCAGGCCGAGACCGCGATCACGCCCGCCATGCGGGAATTCGTCGCGGCCGCTTTCCTGGAATCGAAACTGGCCTTGTACCGCAACTATTTATCGGACCGGGAATTCGCCTTTTTGCGCGCCAATTACGGCAAGCACAGCGCGCAGTGGCCGCCGCTGATCGCGCAGGTCCGGGCCGCCATGGACCAAGCCAAGCCCGCGCACGCGGCGGAGGTGCGGCAACTGGCGCAACGCTGGTTCGCCTTGTTTCGCGCCTATGCCGGCGAGCGGCCGGAAACCCAGCGCAAATTTCGCCAAGCGCACTTGGCCGAGCCGGAGTTGCTGGTCGGCACCTGGGTCGATCACGCTATGCTGGACTACATCAACGCCAGCAGGGCCACGCCACCGGCCGAGCCCGGCCAAGCCGATCGCTAACCCGTGGCAAAACCGCGATCATGATGGTGGCCCATGCCGACCGCAACCTTAAGCCAGAAACTGGTCGCATCGCGCCAATTTCCAGCCACGCCGGCGCGGCGCCGGCTTACTCGCGCACGCCGAAATCGACGTGTTTCTTGACCCAAATGACATACTGATCCATCCAGCCTTGCAGGAATTTCACGCTGTCCGGACCGATGTTGCCGGCTTCATCGAACAAGCCATCCTTGGCTTGCAAAAACGCTTCCGGCTGACCCAGGGTGGGCACGTTCAAATAGGACAAGATATTGCGCAAATGCTGCTGAGCCATGGCGGTGCCGGCCGCGCCCACGGACACGCCCAGCACACCGGCCGGTTTGCCGTTCCAGACGCTTTGGCCATACGGGCGCGACGCGTGATCGATGGCGTTTTTCAGCACGCCCGGAATCGAACGATTGTATTCGGGCGTGACAAACAGCAAGCCCTCGACGGCGGCCAGCTCGGTCTTCAAGCGCTTGACCGGCTCGGACGGCGCATTGTCGTGGTCCTGATTGTATTGCGGCAAATCGCCGATTTCGATATGGCGGAAGGTAAACTCGGGCGGCGCCAGGCGCGCGATGGCGTCGGCCAGCTTGCGGTTGAAAGAGGCGGCGCGCAGGCTGCCGACGACGACGGCGATACGGTATTGGCTCATGGAAGCTCCGATGGTCAGATGTAGGGTGAATGGATGAGATGATCGTCCTC
>JAYVUV010000486.1:0-29396 GCA_043787615.1 Janthinobacterium sp.
TGCAAGTCGATTTGTCGCCCCAGGAAAGCGCGTTGTACGAATCGCTGCGCCGGGCCGCCCTGGAAAAACTGGCGGCCGTGGAAGGGCCCGCCACCAAGAAGGCGATCCAAATCCTGGCCGAGATCATGAAACTGCGCCGGGCTTGCTGCAACCCGCAACTGGTGGCGCCCGAACTGGGCTTGGCCAGCAGCAAGCTGGCGGCCTTCGCCGAATTGCTCTCGGGCTTGCTGGAAGCGCGCCACAAGGTGCTGGTGTTCAGCCAGTTCGTCGACCATCTGACCCTGATCCGCCAACATCTGGACCAGCAGGGCGTGCGCTACCAATACCTGGACGGCGCCACACCGATGGCCGAACGCAAGGCGCGGGTCGACGCTTTCCAGGCCGGCCAGGGCGACGTGTTTCTGATCAGCCTGAAAGCGGGCGGCATGGGCATCAATTTGACGGCGGCCGATTACGTGATCCACATGGACCCGTGGTGGAATCCGGCCGTGGAAGATCAAGCCTCGGACCGCGCCCACCGCATGGGACAGCTGCGCCCGGTGACCATTTACCGCCTGGTGGCGCGCCACACCATCGAAGAAAGCATCGTCGACTTGCATCAGCACAAGCGCGACCTGGCCGACAGCTTGCTGGAAGGCAGCGACGCGGCGGCGCGCATGTCGGCCGGCGACATGCTCGACATGCTACAGGAAGGCATGCGCGCCTGAGGCGGCGGGCGGCCGGCCGCGCCGCCGCGTCAAAAAGACGCCAGCGGCGCGCCTTTCCATGTAATGATTCCTGTTTTTCGACCCGACGGGAAGTGCTATGGAAGAAGACAACGCAAGCGGCATCCGCGCCAACGCCACCCTGGTGTGCGGCAAATCGTGGACCGCCTATATCGGCACCGCCGTACTGGCGGCGCTGCTGTTTTTCGGCCTGCTGCCGGCCGCCTTCATGTGGAACCAACTGGCCGCGGCCGGCGTGCTGGTGGTCTCGGCGCTGCTGGTCGGCTACCGGGTGCTGACCACCCGCAGCGTGCAGCTGTATTACGACGACGTGGGCGTCTGGCTGTATTCCGGCATCCTGCCGTGGACCAAGGGCGTGGCCGGCGTGAAATGGCGCGACATGGACGAAGCCACCTTCGAGCAAAATTTCTGGAGCTGGTTGTTCAAATCGTATGCGATCCGTATCGGCCACCGCTTCACCAAGTCGAGCGAGATTTACCTCACCAGCATGGCGCGCGGCAAGGACGCGGTGATCAGATTGAACGCCCGCCACCAGGAAATGATACGCAGCCACGCCATCGTGTGAAGCCGCCGCCCGGCCGGCGCCGGGCTTGTACCGCGCTTGTACCACGCTTGTACCACTATGTAACTGGCTCCGCCGCGACGACCGATTGATGATAATGTGACGGCTCCGTCCGTAACGCGGCTGCGTCGCGGCGTCAACAATTTACCGCCCCATGCCGGGCGCGCCTCCATGCGCCATCGAGTGCTGGGGCGATTCATTACAGGGCCGACCATGATTCACACCAAAATTGCGCTGGGCGCGTTGATGTTCAGCCTAGCGCTGGCGCCGGCCGGCGCCGCCACCAAGATCAAGAAAACCAGCAAGACCGGCAGCAGCGTCGCCAGGAACAAGAGCAAAAGCGTCAAACCGGCGGTCCACGCCGCCGCGCCGGCGCACAAGGCGGCGCCCCAGCCGCTCGCCCTGAAGCCGGCCGGACCGGAACGGCGCCAAGACCGCGCGCTCGACACCCTGGCCAGCCAATTTCTCAACGCCCTGTGGCGCATCGATCCGGAAAGCGCCATCGCGGCTGGCAAATACGACACCGCCGCCACTTTAACCATTCCCAACCCGGAGACGCGCACCCAGCAACTGGCCTTCATCGACAATTGGCTGGAACGCTTCGCCAAGATCGATCCGAAACAATTGTCGGCCAAACAGCGCACCGACCTGGTGCTACTGACCAACAAGCTCAATAGTGACCGCTGGAACCTGACCGTGTTCCGCGAATTCGAGTGGAACCCGTCGCTGTACAACATCGCCAGCCCGATCGACTATATTCTCAACACCGAATATGCGGCCCAGCCGCAGCGCCTGCGCACCCTGCTCAAACGCATCGCCACGGTGCCGGCCTTTTACGAGGCGGCCCGCGCCAGCATCGTCGGTCCCACCCGCGAACATACCCAGTTGGCGGTCAGCCAGGGCGCCGGCGTGCTGAGCGTGCTCGGCGACCTGGACCGCGTGGCCCAGGCCTCGATCTTGACCGCCGAGGAAAAGCAACTGTACAGCCAGCGCATCGTCGCGGCCAAGCTGGCCGTGGAAGGCTATGTGGTGTGGTTGAGCGAACTCGACAAGACCATGGGCCAGACCGGCGAGGCGCGCTCCTTCCGCATCGGCAAGGAACTGTACGAGCAGAAATTCAATTACGACATCCAATCGAGCAGCGGCGCCGAACAGACTTATCAGAAAGCGCTGACGGCGCGCGAAGCCTTGCTGGTCAATATGGACAAGCTGGCCGACACTTTGTGGACCAAGACGATGGGCGAGGCCGCCAAGCCGGCCGAGCGCAACCAAAAGATCGGCATGGTGATCGACAAGCTGTCCAGCAACCACGTGGCGCGGGCCGACTTCTTTCCCGAGATCCGGCGCCAAATCCCCGTGCTGCAAGACTGGGTGACCAGCCACAATCTGCTGACCATGGACCCGAAAAAGCCGTTGGTGGTGCGCGAGACGCCGCTCTACCAGCGCGGCGTGGCCGGGGCCGGCATCGAATCGCCCGGACCCTACCGCCCGCAAGACCGCACTTATTACAACGTGACCCCGCTCGACGGCGAAACGGCCGAGCAAGCCGAGAGCAGCCTGCGCGAATACAATCACTGGATACTCCAGATCCTCAATATCCACGAAGCCATTCCGGGCCACTACACCCAGCTCATCTACGGCAACCGTTCGCCCTCCATCGTCAAATCCCTGTTCGGCAACGGCGCCATGGTGGAAGGCTGGGCCGTGTACGGCGAGCGCATGATGCTGGAATCGGGCTATGGCGACAACGCCCCCGAAATGTGGCTGATGTACTCGAAGTGGAATCTGCGCAGCGTCACCAACACCATCCTCGATTACAGCGTGCACGTGCTCGGCATGTCGCGCGAACAAGCCATCGATCTGCTCACCAAGCAAGCGTTTCAAACCGAACGCGAAGCCACCGAAAAATGGCGCCGGGTCCAGCTCACCTCGGTGCAACTGACCAGCTACTTCAGCGGTTACAGCGACATCATGGAATTGCGCGAACAGCGCAAGCAAGCGCTTGGCGGCAAGTTCGTGCTCAAGGATTTCCACGAACGTTTTCTCAGCTACGGCAGCGCGCCGGTGCGTGTCATCAAGGAATTGATGCAATAAGGGGGCCGGATCGGCGCTTGCGTGACATGGCGCAGTCGATCGGCCGGACGCCGCGTAAAAGCCTGGAAAGCGCGCGGGTTTCTGCTAGCCTGACGTCAGGGAGGGTACATGACGATGCCGATCCAGTTCGACACGCTGGACTACACCAACAAGCTGCTCGCGGCCGGCGTGCCGGACCAGCAGGCCGAAGCGCATGCCAAGGCCTTGGGCGAGGTGCTGGGCAAGTCGATGGTGGTGCCTGCCGACTTGCTTGCCATGGAACGCCACATCATCGCCAAAATCGAGGCCGGCGAACTAAAGTACGAAAATAAGTTGCTCATGCTGGAGCGCAAATTCGACGCCAAATTCGAAGCGATCGACCGCCGCTTCGAAGCCATCGAACGTCATATCGACTCGCTGGAGCAAAAATTTGATGTCAAATTGATCAAGCTGGGGAATGAAGTCGATGCCAAATTGATGGCGATGGAAAACAGAATCGATGCAAAACTTGCAGCGCTCGAACTGAAGCTTACCCACCAGTTGCTGATCCAAGCCGGTGACATTTATCTTTTGAAATGGATGATGGCTACCTTGATCGCCTCGCATATCGCGATTTTACTCAAATTATTCCTGCCTTAAAAAGCAAAAACCGCTGGAACGAACCACAGCGGTATTCAACCTAGACTCGGCCGGCTAGCCGATTTCTTCCGGCGCCTGGGTGGCGCGCACGAAGGCCGGCGCCACCATCAAGCCCAGCTCGAACAGCAGGCACATCGGAATGGCCAGCGAAAACTGGCTGACGATGTCGGGCGGGGTGACGATGGCGGCGATCACGAAGGCGCCCACGATCACGTACGGCCGTATTTCCTTGAGCTTGGCCACGCTCACCAAGCCCATGCGCACCAGCACCACCACCACCACCGGCACTTCGAAGGTCGCGCCAAACGCCAGGCACATCGACATGACGAAATCGAGGTAATTCTCGATATCGGGCGTGACCGCGATCGAATCCGGCGAAAACGCGCTAATGAAATGGAACACCCGGCCGAACACAAAGAAATAGCAAAACGCCACCCCGGCGATGAATAGCAGCGACGAGGAAATCACCAGCGGCGCGATCAAGCGTTTTTCATGCGCGTACAAGCCGGGCGCGATAAAGGCCCACAATTGATACAGCACCCAGGGCAGGGACAGGATGAAGGCGATCAGCAAGGTGATCTTCATCGGTACCAGGAAAGGCGAGATGACGCCGGTGGCGATCATCTTCGAGCCGGCCGGCAAGGAAGCCAGCATGGGCGCGGCGATGAAGTCGTAAATCTCGCGCGGCCCCGGATAAAACATCAGCAAGCCGCACACCAGCGCGATGCCGATCGAGGCTTTAACCAGGCGGTCGCGCAATTCGATGAGGTGGGTGATAAAGGTTTCTTCAACCGGAGCGTGGTCTGTCATTTAATAAAACGATGCGTGGGATTTGCCGCGGGGGCGGAACTTGGCGACCCGGGCCGCGCCGGAAACCACATGCAGCTTGCCGCCATGGCGTTGTTTGTACCAGGCGGGAATGGCCGAGCTGCGCACCAGTTTCTTGCGCCGAAATTCGCGCGCCTTGCGCGCCAGATGGTCGGCGTTGGCCGACACCAGCGCCGGCTGCTCGTCGCGCCACGCGCTTTCCACCGCAGCCAGATTATCGGAGATCGAATTTTCCACGCCCGACTTGATCGAGTGGGCCGCCTCTTGCACTTCCTTGTGCAGACTGCGCAATTCTTCCAGCTCGATTTCGCGGCTCACTTCCGATTTCACTTCGTTCAGGTAACGCTGCGCCCGCCCATACAGGGAACCGGCCATGCGCGCCACCTTCGGCAATTTTTCAGGCCCGATCACGATCAGCGCCACGACGCCGATCAGGGCAAGTTTAGAGAGACCAAGATCGATCATAAAGGGTCAACTTCCACCGGCGCGCGGCGAACCGCGCCGCCGTCAGAACTTGCTTTTCTCTTTCGCTTCGACGTCGATGGTGCTCTTGTCCACCACTTGCGAGGGCGGCGCGGCATGGCCGGCCGGCTTTTCTTCCTCGCCCTTGATGCCGTCCTTGAAACCTTTGACGGCCTTGCCGATGTCGCCGCCCATATTGCCCAGCTTTTTGGTGCCGAACACCAGCATCACCACCACCAGCACGATCAGCCAGTGCCAAATACTCATTGAACCCATCATCTTCTCCTTGCCGTTCAAAATCGTGTACGTCGCGCCCGCCAGTATATGCCATGCGCGCGCGTCATGTGCCGGTCACATGCGCGGGCCGGTCCAGGGGCGCGGGCCGCCATACAGGTGCAGATGTAAATGGTACACCTCTTGTCCGCCGTCCGGACCACTGTTGATCAGGGTCTTGTAGCCGCCGCCGGGCCGGCCGTCGGCGTCGTAGGACACGGCGCAGCCGAACTCGGCCGCCAACTTGGGCGCCAGCGCCAGCATTTTGCCCAGCACCGCCACATGGCTGGCGTCGCAATCGGACAAGCTCGCCACATGCAGCTTGGGAATGATCAGCAGGTGCACCGGCGCGCCCGGATTAATATCCTTAAACGCCAGCACGTCATCGTCTTCGTAGACGATGCCGGCCGGGATTTGCCTGGCCACGATCTTGCAAAAAATACAGTTTTGCACGGTTACTCCGGTAAATGGGGAAGTTGCGTGGAATCCACAATCGCTGCGCCATCCTGACGGGCCGCCTTTTCATCGAGGCCGGACAAGCCTTCGCGCCGCGCCAATTCGTCCAGCACCTGCTGCGGTTGCAAATCGAACTGGGCCAGCAAAACCATCGAATGAAACCATAGATCGGCGCATTCGTAGAGCAACTTGGCGTGCTGGCCGTCGTGGCGCGCATCCTTGGCCGCCATTACCAATTCGGTGGCTTCCTCGCCGATTTTTTTCAAGATCGCGTCATCGCCCTTGGAAAACAGGCGCGCCACATACGAGCCGGCCGGGTCGCCACCATTGGCCAGCTTGCGCGATTCGATCACTTCGGCCAAGCGCCGCAGGGTGGCGCTCATGGCTCGCCCGCCGCCGGCTTGACCTTGGCGGCGGCCGGTTTGGCCTTGCCCTCCGCCTTGGCCTTGGCCTTGGCTTTCTCGGGATAGATGGTGTCCGGGTCTTGCAGCACCGGTTCGGTCACCTGCCATTCGCCTTCCTTGCCGTCGCCCTCGAACTTTTGGAAAAAGCAAGAATGACGGCCCGTATGGCAGGCGATGCCGCCGGCTTGCTCGATCTTGAGCAAAACCACGTCCTCGTCGCAATCGAGGCGGATTTCGAGCACTTTTTGGGTGTGGCCGGACTCTTCGCCCTTGTGCCACAGTTTCTTGCGCGAACGGCTCCAATACACGGCTTCGCCCAGCTCGACCGTGCGCGCCAGCGCGTCGCGGTTCATCCAGGCGAACATCAGCACATCGTTGCTGCCCGCTTCCTGCGCGATCACCGGCACCAGGCCGTGTTCGTCCCACTTGACCTTCTTGAGCCATTTGGCATTGCTGGCACTACTGCTCGCACTCGACATTCTTTATCCCTGTCATTTCAGTTTCACACCAGGCGCATCGGAATGCCCTGCGACGCCATGAAGCGCTTGGCTTCCTGCACCGTGTGTTGCCCATAGTGAAAGATACTGGCGGCCAACACCGCGTCGGCCTTGCCTATCTTGATCCCATCGGCCAAGTCTTGCAAGCCGCCCACGCCGCCCGAGGCGATCACGGGAATGCCGATCGCGTCCGACACGGCGCGCGTCAAGCCCAGGTCGAAACCGACCTTGGTGCCGTCGCGGTCCATGCTGGTGAGCAAGATCTCGCCGGCGCCCAGCCGTTCCATCTCGCGCGCCCATTCCACGGCGTCCAAGCCGGTGGCGTTGCGCCCGCCATGGGTGAACACTTCCCATTTGTCTGGCCCGGTGCGCTTGGCGTCGATCGCCACCACGATGCACTGGGAACCGTGTTTTTGCGACGCCTCGAACACCAGCCGCGGGTTGCTCACGGCCGAGGTGTTCAGGCTGACCTTGTCGGCGCCCGCGTTGAGCAGGCGGCGCACGTCTTCCACCACGCGCACCCCGCCGCCCACCGTCAGCGGAATGAAGACCTGGGACGCGACCGCCTCGATGATATGCAGGATCAAGTCGCGGTTGTCGCTGGAAGCGGTGATGTCGAGGAAGGTCAGCTCGTCGGCGCCCTGCTCGTCGTAGCGGCGCGCGATCTCGACCGGGTCGCCGGCGTCGCGCAACTCGGTGAAATTGACGCCCTTGACGACCCGTCCATTGGTCACGTCGAGGCAGGGGATGATTCGTTTAGCAAGCATGCTGTACCAATATAAAAGCGCGTTTAAAAGCGACCCGGATAAAACCGCACGCGGCGCGCCCGGACGCCGCGCCAAGCGGGCTGTTATGCGGCCTGGTCCGGCGCGTCGGCCACGCCGCTCAATTCGTCGGCCCGCAACTGGGCCGTGTTCAAGTCGATGGTGCCCTCGTAGATCGAGCGCCCGCAAATCACGCCCTCGATGCCTTCCTCTTGCACCGCGCACAGCGCTTCCACGTCGCCCAGGTTATGCAAGCCGCCCGAGGCGATGATGGGGATGCGCACCGCCTGGGCCAGCTTGACGGTGGCGTCGATATTGATGCCACCCATCATGCCGTCGCGCCCGATGTCGGTGTAGATGATCGATTCCACGCCATAAGCCTCGAATTTCTTGGCCAGGTCGATCACTTCGTGGCCCGACATCTTGCTCCAGCCATCGGTGGCCACCTTGCCATCCTTGGCGTCCAGGCCGACGATGATATGGCCGGGAAAGGCGCCGCAGGCGTCGTGCAGGAAACCCGGGCTTTTCACGGCCGCCGTGCCGATGATGATGTAGGTGATGCCGTCGTCCAGATAGCGCTCGATGGTGTCGAGGTCGCGGATGCCGCCGCCCAATTGCACCGGGATCTCGTCGATATCGTGCTCGATGGCGAATTCCTGCACCGCCTTCAAGATCGACTTGACCGCCCCTTCGTTCTTGGGCTTGCCGGCGAAGGCGCCGTTCAAGTCCACCAGATGCAGACGCCGGGCGCCTTGCAGCAGCCAGTGGCGCGCCATCTCGGCGGGGTCTTCGGAAAATACGGTGGCGAGCTCCATATCGCCTTGTTTCAGGCGAACGCAGTGACCGTCTTTCAGGTCGATGGCAGGAATGAGCAGCATGGTCGGATATGGTTAAGGTCGGTTGAGAGGGCCGCGACGGCGGTCCGTCTAAGGTTGCCAGTGAACGAAATTTTTGTACAGCTGCAATCCCGCCGCAGCGCTTTTTTCAGGGTGAAACTGCGTGGCAAAAATATTATCACGCGCGACGGCGCAGCTGAAGGGCGCGCCGTACACGGTCTGGCCGACCGTGTGCGCGCTCGCCTCGGGCTGGGCGAAATAGCTGTGCACGAAATAAAAATAGGCCTCGTCGGCGATACCGGACCACAGAGGATGTGACGCCGTTTGGCGCACTTGGTTCCAGCCCATTTGCGGCACCTTGAAGCGCGAGCCGTCGTCCTGCAATTGGCCGTCGAGCCGGAAGCGCACCACCTTGCCCGGCAACAGGCCTAGCCCGGCCGCGTCGCCCTCTTCGCTGGCGTCGAACAACATCTGCTCGCCGATGCACACGCCCAGCAGCGGCTTGCTGGCGGCCGCGCGCAGCAGCGCCTCCAGCACGCCCGATTCGCGCAGACTGCGCATGCAGTCCGGCATCGCGCCCTGGCCGGGCAGCACGATGCGGTCGGCTTGATCGATGTCGGCCGCGCTGCCGGAAATGCGCACGTCGGCCTCGGGCGCGACCGCGCGCAGGGCTTGCGCCACCGAGCGCAGATTGCCCATCCCGTAGTCCAGCACTACTATTTTATTCATATGGCCCATCACACTAGAAATCGTCCGCCGGCGGCGCCGGGTCGCATCTTACAGGCTGCCCTTGGTCGAGGGAATGGTGCCGGCCGCGCGCGCGTCCAGTTCGGCGGCCATGCGCAGCGCGCGGCCGAAGGCCTTGAACACGGTTTCGCACTGGTGGTGGGCGTTCACTCCGCGCAGATTGTCGATGTGCAGCGAGACCAGGGCGTGGTTGACGAAGCCCTGGAAAAATTCGTGCGCCAGGTCGACATCGAAGCCGCCTATCATCGAGCGGGTGAAAGGCACGTGGTATTCCAGGCCGGGCCGGCCGGAAAAATCGAGCACCACGCGCGACAAGGCTTCGTCCAGCGGCACGTAGGCGTGGCCGTAGCGGCGGATACCCTTTTTGTCGCCGATCGCCTTGGCCACCGCCATGCCCAGGGTGATGCCGACGTCTTCCACCGTGTGGTGGGCGTCGATATGCAAGTCGCCGTTGGCTTCGATATCGAGGTCGATCAAGCCGTGGCGGGCGATCTGGTCCAGCATATGGTCCAGAAACGGGACGCCGGTGTTGAGCTTTTGGACGCCGGTGCCGTCAAGGTTGATGGCGACCCGAATCTGGGTCTCGTTGGTACTGCGCGTGATTTCTGCGGTGCGGTTCATGGCGACTCTGGATGGGCTAATATGGCTGACTACAGCGATGCGGCGAGCGCATCGAAAAAAGCGGAATTTTCTTCCGGCGTACTGACGGTGATGCGCAGGCAATTGGCCAGCACACTGTGCATTTTACTCACATTTTTGATCAAGACCTTTTGGGCCGTCACTTTCGCATGGGCGGTTTCGGCGTCCGGCACCCGTATCAGGATGAAATTGGCGGCCGACGGAAACACCTCGACCCCGGGTAGGGTGGCCAGGCGGGCCGCCAATTCGCCGCGCGCGCGGTTGAGCGCGGCGGCTTGGGCATTGAGCACGTCAAGATGATCGAGCGCGAATTCGGCCGCGGCCTGCGTCATCACATTGACATTATACGGCGGCCGCACCTTGTCGAACTGTTCCAGCAATTGGGGCGCGGCCGACAGGTAGCCCAGGCGGATCCCGGCCAAGCCCAGTTTGGACAAGGTGCGCATCACCACCAGGTTGGGAAACTCGGGCAGGCGCGCCATGAAACTGGCCTGGGCGAACGGCTCGTACGCCTCGTCCACCACGGCGATGCCGTCCTGGCCCAGGGCCGCGATGATCTCGGCCATGTCGCCGGCGTCGAACAGATTGCCGGTCGGGTTGTTGGGGTAGGCCAGGAACACCAGGGCCGGGCGGTGGGTGGCTATAGCGGCCAGCATGGCGGCCTTGTCGAGCGTGAGATCGGCCTGGAGCGGCACGCCGACGAAGTCCATGCCCGCGAACTGGGCCGAACGGGCGAACATGACGAAGGCCGGCACCGGCGCCAGCACCACGGCGCGCCGGTCTTGACGGGCGCAAGCCATGGCCATGATGGAGATCAGCTCGTCCGAGCCGTTGCCCAGGATGACGTCGTAACCGGCCGGCACGCCCAGCTTGGCGCAAATCTTGGACTTCAGGCTGGCGTAGGACGCGACCGGATAACGGTTGAGCATCAGCTCGGCCAGGTGACGGCCCAATTCGGCGCGTAGTTCGGGCGGCAGCAGGTAGGGATTTTCCATCGAATCGAGCTTGATATAGCCGCTCGAATCGGGCACGTGATAGCCGCCGATGGCGCGCACGTCGGCCCGGATCGTGTTGCTGACGAGGTTATCGATAAAGGACATGCTGGAAACGCTCCTGTGGTGGGGGACTGCTCATGGCGGCAAGGCTTTGGGCGCCGATTTTCTGGCCGGTTTTTTGACGGCGACCGGCGCCGGTGCTTCGGTCTCCAGCGCGAGTTGAAGCTGGGGTGTGGAGCCGGCCTCGGATGCGGTCTTGGCCTTGGATTTGCGTCCCGGCTTGGGCGGGGACGCGGCCTTGGCGCGGTCCTTGGACGCGACCTTGGACGCGACCTTGACGCGGGCCTTGGGCGCGGCCTTGGCGCGGGCCTTGGCCGGTTGCGCGAGCGCGGCCGGCGGCGCGGCGGCGAACGCGGCCAGGCGCGCCTCGATGATCGCGCAATAGTCCGGGTTCAGTTCGAAGCCGACGAAATGGCGTCCGCAGCGGCGCGCCGCCAGCGCCGTGGTGCCGCTGCCCATGAAAGGATCGAGCACCACCCCGCCCGGCGGACAGGAAGCCTTGAGCATGCGCTCGATGATTTCCAGCGGCTTCTGGGTCGGGTGCTCGGCGCGCTCCGGATGCTCCTTGTGCAGGCGCGAGACGCTCCACAAATCCTTCGGGTTGTAACCGATTTCCAGCCACTTGGCGCCGACGAAGATGGAGCGCGAGCGCGCCTTCTTGGTGGCGGCGTCGTAGGCGATGCGCACCGCGTCCAGGTCGAAGTAATAATCCTTGCGGCGCACGAAGAAGCCGATGGTGTCGTGCACCGACGAATAACTGCGCACGCTGCCGCCCATCGACGGCACCCGGCGGTCCCAGATAATCTCGTTCATCATCGTCATGCGCTGCTTGAGCATGACGAAGATCTCGGGCGAGAAACGCCAGGTCAGGAAGATATACAGGCTGCCGTTCGGTTTCAGCTTGGGCAGCGCGGCGTCGATCCACTGCTCGGTCCAGCGCAGGTAATCGGCCACGCTTTGCTGGTCCGAGGCGTTGCCGTAATCCTTGCCCAGATTGTAGGGTGGATCGGTCAGGATCAGATCGACGGAAGCGTCCGGGATGCGCGCCATGCCGGTCAGCGCATCCTCGCACAGCACCCGGTCGATCCAGTCCGTCATGACGCCGGATCGATGCGCATTTCGGCGCTGCGGGCGTGCGCCTGCAAGCCTTCGCCATAAGCCAGTTCGGCCGCCACCTTGCCCAGGGTTTGGGCGCCGGCGTGGCTGACGTGAATGATCGAGGAACGCTTTTGGAAATCGTAGACTCCCAGCGGCGAGGAAAAGCGCGCCGTGCGCGAGGTCGGCAGCACGTGGTTCGGGCCGCAGCAGTAGTCGCCCAGCGCCTCGGACGAAAAACGGCCCAGGAACATGGCGCCGGCGTGGCGTATTTGGTCGGCCCATTGCTGCGGATCCTCGGCCGAGATTTCCAGATGCTCGGCCGCGATGTCGTTGGCGATGGCGCAAGCCTCGGCCATGTCGCGCACCTTGATCAGGGCGCCGCGGTCGGTCAGCGAAGTGCGGATGGTGTCTTGGCGCGGCATGGTCGGCAGCAGCTTGGCGATGCTGTCCTGCACCCGGGCCAGATAGGCGGCGTCGGGGCACAGCAAAATGGCTTGCGCCAGTTCGTCGTGCTCGGCCTGGGAAAACAGGTCCATCGCCACCCAATCGGGATCGGTGCTGCCGTCGCAGATGATCAATATCTCGGACGGCCCGGCGATCATGTCGATGCCGACGATGCCGAACACGCGCCGCTTGGCCGCCGCCACATAGGCGTTGCCGGGGCCGACGATCTTGTCGACGGCGGCGATGCTGGCCGTGCCGTAGGCCAGCGCGCCGACCGCTTGCGCGCCGCCGATGGTGATCACGCGCGTGACGCCGGCGATGGCCGCCGCCGCCAACACCATCTGGTTTTTCACGCCATCCGGGGTGGGCACCACCATGATGATCTCGGCCACGCCGGCCACCTTGGCCGGGATCGCGTTCATCAGCACCGACGAAGGATAGGCCGCTTTGCCACCCGGGACATAGATGCCGACCCGGTCCAGCGGGGTGATCTTCTGGCCCAGCAGCGTGCCATCCGCTTCGGTGTAGGTGAAGCCGCCCAGTTCCTGCTTTTGCCGCTCGTGAAAGACGCGCACGCGGTCGGCCGCCGTTCGCAGCGCCGCGCGCTGGGCCTGCGGCAGGCCGGCCAGGGCCGCCTCCAGCTCGGCCTGACCGATATCGAAATCGGCCATGCCGGCCGCGCCGCCGTTCGGAATGCGGTCGAAGCGGTTGGTGTATTCCAGCACGGCGGCGTCGCCGCGCGCCTTGACGTCGGCCAGGATGGCGCCGACCGCCGTTTCGATGGCGTCATCGGTGCCGGCCTCGAAGGCCAGCAGCGCGCGCAAGGCCGCTTGGAAATCGGGGGCGCTGGAATCGAGGGTGCGAACTTGGATCGGCTTCATGGCTTGGAAGAGGAGGATTGCGAGGCGCGCTCGAAGGCTTCGATGATGGGTTGCAAACGGGCGCGCTTGAGTTTGAGCGCGGCTTGGTTGACCACCAGGCGCGAAGAGATCTGCATGATTTCCTCGACCTCGACCAGGTTATTGGCGCGCAGCGTGTTACCGGTGCTGACCACGTCGACGATGGCGTCCGACAGCCCGACCAGCGGCGCCAGCTCCATCGAGCCATACAGCTTGATCAAGTCCACGTGCACGCCCTTGGCGGCGAAATGCTGGCGCGCCGTCTCGACGAACTTGGTGGCCACGCGCAGGCGCGCGCCCTGGCGCACCGCGCTGGCGTAGTCGAAACCGGCCTGCACCGCGACCGACATGCGGCAAGCCGCGATGTTCAAGTCGATCGGCTGGTACAAGCCTTCGCCGCCGTGCTCGAGCAGCACGTCCTTGCCGGCCACGCCGAAGTCGGCCGCGCCGTACTGCACATAGGTGGGCACGTCGGTGGCGCGCACGATGATGACGCGCACATCGGGATCGTTGGTGGCCAAGATCAGCTTGCGCGAGGTTTCCGGGTTTTCCGTCACCACGATGCCGGCCGCCTCCAGCAGCGGCAGGGTGTCGTCGAAAATGCGGCCCTTCGACAGCGCCAAAATCAGTTGCGCGCTGGGCTGGAAAGCCGCGCCGTTCATTACGCTCATAGTGTTCACTTAATCCGTTTGACGTTGGCGCCGACCGCCGACAATTTGACTTCCATCCGGTCGTAGCCGCGGTCGAGGTGATAGATGCGGTCGATCAGGGTTTCGCCGTCGGCCGCCATGGCCGCGATCACCAGCGAGGCCGAGGCCCGCAGGTCGGTCGCCATCACGGGCGCGCCGCGCAGGCGCTGCACGCCTGCGATGATGGCGGTGTTGCCTTCGATCGAGATGGCGGCGCCCAGGCGGTTCATCTCTTGCACGTGCATGAAGCGGTTCTCGAAGATGGTTTCGGTGACCCGGCTGGCGCCGTTGGCGACGCTGTTCACGGCCATGAACTGGGCTTGCATGTCGGTCGGGAAGCCCGGGTATTCGGTGGTGCGGAAGCTGACCGGGTTGGGCCGGGCCGACATTTGCGCCCGTATCCAGTCCGGCCCGAAGGTCATGCTCAGGCCCATGGCGCGCAGCTTGTCGAGCGCCGCGTCCAAGGTGTCGTTGCGGGTGTTTTTCAAGGTGATGTCGCCGCCGGTGGCCGCCACCGCGCACAGAAAGGTGCCGGTCTCGATGCGGTCGGCGATCACGGCGTGGGCCGCGCCGTGCAGCGCTTCGACGCCCTGGATCACCAGGCGGTCGCTGCCGATGCCTTCGATGCGGGCGCCCATCGCCACCAGCAGATTGGCCAGGTCGGTCACTTCCGGCTCGCGCGCGGCGTTTTCCAGCACCGTCTCGCCTTCGGCCAGGGTGGCCGCCATCAGCAGGTTTTCGGTGCCGGTGACGGTGATCATGTCGGTCAGGATGCGCGCGCCCTTGAGCTTTTTGCACTTGGCGTAGATATAGCCGCCTTCGATGGTGATCTCGGCGCCCAGCGCCTGCAAGCCCTTGATGTGCTGATCGACCGGGCGCGAACCGATCGCGCAACCGCCCGGCAGCGAGACCTTGGCTTCGCCGAAGCGCGCCAGCAGGGGACCGAGCACCAGGATCGAGGCGCGCATGGTCTTCACCAGTTCGTAGGGCGCTTCCAGCTTGTCGATGGCGGCGCCGTTCAAGACCACCCGGTCGCCGTTTTGCGCGACCTTCAAGCCGGTTTGGCCCAGCAGCTTGAGCATGGTGGTGACGTCGTGCAGATTGGGCACGTTCGACAATGCCAGGTCGCCGCTGGTGAGCAAGCCGGCGCACAGGATAGGCAAGGCGGCGTTCTTGGCGCCCGAGATGGCGATGTCGCCGTTCAGGCGCGCGCCGCCTTGAATCAAAAGCTTGTCCATGGCCTATCCTTCGAATTCTTCGGGCGTGAGCGTCTTCATCGACAGGGCGTGGATTTCCTCGCGCATGCGGTCGCCCAGGGCGGCGTAGACCAGCTGGTGGCGCTGGAGCGAACGCTTGCCGACAAACGCCGAGGAGACGATGACGGCGTTGAAGTGCTGGCCGTCGCCATCGACTTGCAGATGGGTGCAGGGCAGGCCGGCGGCGATATAGCCGTGAATCAGTTCAGGTGTGGTCGACACGGTGTTTTCCTTGATGCGAATGGGTACGATAGCTGACGAATAGGGGTAAGAGCATGGCGCGGCGCGCCTCAATGACGCAGGCGGTAGCCGCCCTTGAGCAAGCGGTGCGACATCAGCGCCAGCACGATCGAAAAGCCGGCCACGATGGCCAGGCTGATGAAAGGATTGACATCCGACTTGCCGAAAAAACCATAGCGGAATCCGTCTATCATATAAAAGAACGGGTTCAAATGCGAGATCGACTGCCAAAAAGGCGGCAGCGAGTGGATCGAATAAAACACCCCGGACAAAAAGGTGGCCGGCATGATGACGAAATTCTGGAACGCCGCCAGCTGGTCGAACTTCTCGGCCCAGATGCCGGCGATCAAGCCCATGGTGCCCAGCATGGCCGCGCCCAGGAAGGCGAAGACCAGTATCCACAGCGGCGCCACGAAGGACAGGCCGGCGAACCAGGCGGTGATCAACAACACGCCGGCGCCGACCGCGATGCCGCGCACCACGGCGGCCAGCACATAGGCCGAGAAAAACTCCCAGTGCGACAGGGGCGTGAGCAGCACGAACACCAGGTTGCCGGTGATCTTGGACTGGATCAGCGAGGAGGACGAATTGGCGAAGGCGTTTTGCAGCACGCTCATCATCACCAGGCCGGGCACCAGGAAGGCGGTGTAGCGCACCCCCGGATAGACTTGCACATGGTCTTCCAGCACATGGCCGAAGATCAGCAGGTACAGCATGGCCGTCAGGATGGGCGCGGCCACGGTTTGGGTGGCCACCTTCCAAAAGCGCAGCGTTTCTTTGTATAACAGGGTCCGGAATCCGGTCGACAGCATGCTCATACGGTACCTTTGTCCATGATCTGCAAGAAGATGTCTTCCAGGTCGGCTTGCTGCAACTGCATTTCATCGATTTCGGCGCCGCCCTGGCGCAGGCGGGCCAGGATTTGCTCGACCTCGGCGTATTCATTGACCCGCAGGCTGAATTTTTTGCCGTCCTGGGCTTGCTCGGGATGGGTCACCAGGTGGCGCAGCTCGTCCGGCAAGCCGCCGTTTTTTAGGTGCAAGATCAGTTGCGAGCCGGAGATGCGGCGGATCAGGGCCGACATGGTGTCGAGCGCCACCACCCGCCCGCTCTTGAGCATGGCCACCCGTTGGCACATGGCTTGCGCCTCTTCCAGGTAATGGGTGGTGAGCACCACGGTGTGGCCTTCGCGGTTCAGGCGCGAGATGAACTTCCACAAAGTCTGGCGCAATTCCACGTCGACCCCGGCGGTCGGCTCGTCGAGCACGATCACGGGCGGCTTGTGCACCAGCGCTTGGGCCACCAGCACGCGCCGCTTCATGCCGCCGGACAGGGCGCGCATATTGGTGTCGGCCTTGCCGGTCAAGTCCAGGTTCTCCATCACCTCGTCGATCCAGCGGTCGTTATTGGGCAGGCCGAAGTAACCGGATTGCAGGCGCAGCGTTTCGCGCACCGTGAAGAAGGGATCGAACACCAATTCCTGCGGCACCACGCCCAGCTTCTTGCGCGCGGCGCGGAAGTCGCCCACCACGTCGTGACCGTGAATGGTGACTTGGCCGGCGTCGGGCCGGATCAAGCCGGCGATGATGGAGATCAGGGTGGTCTTGCCGGCGCCGTTGGGGCCGAGCAGACCGAAAAATTCGCCTTCCTCGATCGTCAGCGACACCCCGTCCAGCGCCTTGAGCGCCTTGTAGCGCTTTTCGACCTTCGTGATTTGGATTGCACTCATGCTTGTGTGTTGTGTAGTGGCGCGCCGGGCGCACCATGGGCCAAAGGAGTCGCTGGTGCGCGCGCTGCGGCCTGCGGCAGGCGGCCCAGCCATCGATTATATTGGAAATTGACTTAGAGAGAGTCGGAACGGCAATCCGAGGTCGAGCGCGGGGGACGGGACAGGGTCAATGATGGCGCGCATCGGCGGGCGCGGGGGAGGCCGGAAGGCTCGCAGCGGCGCCGCAGTCGGCCTCGCCCAGGCTGCTGGAGACCAGCGAACAGACGCCGTATAGCTTGGTCAAGTTTTTCAGATTGGTGGGCAGGTTGCGCAAGTCCAGCTTGAAGCCGGCCTCGTGGGCCGCGCGCTGCCAGGCCAGCATCACCGAGACGGCGGCCGAATCGACCGCCTGCACATTACGCAAATCAAACACGGTCTGGCCGGTCTTGATGGCGTCCAGGCCCTGCTCCAACGCCGATTTGGCGTTGAGCACGGTCAGCGAGCTGAGAGACTGCAAAGTGTCGAGTGAGCCTGGCATGGTGGGGCTGAAAACCTTATTTATTGACGGGCGACTTGAGCGGACGATTGGCCAGGGTCTTGTTCTTGGCCGACAAGGTCTTGATCAAGCCATCGATGCCGGATTTGCCGATTTCGGTGGCGAAGCTACCCTTGTAGGTTTCCACCAGCCAGGCGCCCAGCACATTGATATCGTAGATTTTCCAGCCCTGGGGCGTTTTTTCGACGCGATAGTTCAGCGGCACCGGTTCGCCGCGCGACATATTGACCTGGGACCGCACTTCGACCTCGGTGTCGGCCGGGTCGGCGCGCAGGGGTTTGAATTCCACGGTTTCGTTCTTGATCTGCGACAGGGCGCCGGAGTAAGTAAACACCAACAGGGTGCGGAATTCATCCTGCAACTGTTTTTTCTGCTCGGGAGTGGCGTCGCGCCAGAAGCGGCCGGTGGCCAGCGAGGTCATGCGCTCGAAATCGACGTGCGGCAAGATCTTGCTTTCGACCAGGTCCATCACGCGTTTTTGGTTGCCGGCCTGGATTTCCTTGTCGGCCTTGGCGGTGTCGATCACGTCTTGGCTGATGCGTTTGACCAGCACGTCCGGGGCTTCGGTTTGGGCCATGGCGCCGCCGACGGCGAACGAGAGGGTGGCCAGGGCGATCAATTGTTTAATCAATTTCATTACTTTACCTTCATGTTTGGTGGACGACGATCACAAGCTGGCATGGTGTGCAGCCGGTGTTTCCTCGGTTAACTCTTGGACGACCGAATCGGATGACACGGGCGCGACGATTTGCGCGGCGGGCGCCACCGGCGCGTCCGGCGCCGCTTCGGCCGAAGGCTTGGGCGGCTCGCTCGGCGCGACCGGGCCGGCGGGCGCGTCGGCGGCCGGGGCGGCCGGCTTGGCCTTGCGGTTGCGCGGCCCGCTCTCGCCGTCGTTGATGCGGCTCTCGCGTTGCTGCAAATAGCCGTCGCGCACGAATTCATAGCGGTCCAGCGCGGCGTCCTCCAGCAAATTGGAGGCGTCCAGCAGGGACGCGCGACGGTCGATCAGGCGCACCCCGCTACCGATATTGCGCACATCGACCGGCCGCTTGTAATGCCAGGGATCGCCCACCGAGTCGACCGGCAAGGCCGCCGTGTCGCGCACGGTCGATGGCCCCAGCAGTGGCAGCATCAAATACGGACCGGGTTTGACGCCCCAGTAACCGAGGGTTTGACCGAAATCTTCGTTATGCTTTTGCAAACCGGCTTCGGAGGCGATGTCGAGCAGCCCCAGCAAGCCGAAGGTGGAATTCAAGCCGACCCGGGTCACGTCCGACATGCCGGCTTCGCCCTTGCCCTGCAATAAATTATTGGCGGCGCTCCACACATCGGACAAGTTGCCGAAGAAATTGCTGATGCCGGTTTGCACGAAAGACGGCAACACGTTGCGGTAAGCGGTGGCGACCGGTTTCAAGGCCACCTGGTCGAGCGTGTCGTTAAATTTGAACACGGCCCGGTTGAAGCCTTCCAGCGGGTCGCGCGGATTGCTCTGGCCGGTGGTGGCGCAGCCGCTCAGGGCGGCGGCCATGGCCAGGGCGAGGCCGGCCCGGCGCCAGCGGGCCGCCGGGGTGAATCTCGATGTGACGCTCGATTGGCTCATTTACTGCTGTCCTTTCCTTCCGCCGCCTTGCTGTAGATGAACTGATTGATCAGGTCTTCCAGCACGGTGGCCGATTGGGTTCTGCTGATTTTGTCGCCGGCCACCAAGTTCTTGGTGTCGCCGCCCGCTTCGATGCCAATGTATTGCTCGCCCAACAAACCGGCCGTCAAAATCTTGGCCGAGCTATCCTTGGGAAAGGTGTGGTTACTTTGAATGTCCAAGGTTACCAGCGCCTGATAACTTTTGTCATCAAACTTGATATCGGCGACCCGGCCCACCACCACGCCGGCGCCCTTGACGGGCGCCTGCGGCTTGAGGCCGCCGATATTGTCGAACTTGGCGCTGATGCTGTAAGTCTGGCTCAGCGACAGGGAACTCATATTGCCAGCTTTCAAGGCTAGAAAGATCAGCGCCGCCACGCCCAGCATCACAAACAGACCGACCCATACATCCAACGATTTACGTTCCATAACCATCCCAATAGTGATTTTCTACTGCCTTGACGGGTCATCACCACTTCACGCTATCTATAGCATAAATTCGCCAGGCTTACCGTATGCTTACCGCATCAACTCATTCAACATTTCTTACTTACTGAACATCAGGGCCGTCATCATGAAGTCGAGCGCCAGAATCGTCAGCGAGGAAATCACCACCGTGCGGGTGGTGGCGCCGGACACGTCTTCCGGCGTCGGCTGGGCTTGATAGCCCTGAAATAGCGCGATGAAGGTGGCGGCGATGCCGAACACGAAGCTCTTGACCACGCCGTTGAGGATATCTTTCCAGACATCGACCCCGCTTTGCATCTGCGACCAGAAGGCGCCCTCGTCGACGCCGATCAATTGCACCCCGACGATATACCCGCCGATGACGCCGACCGCCGTGAAAATCGTGCCCAGCACCGGCATGGCGATCACGCCGGCCCAGAAACGGGGTGCCAGCACGCGCTGCACCGGATTGACGGCCATCATTTCCATGGCCGACAATTGCTCGCCGGCCTTCATCAAGCCGATTTCGGCCGTGAGCGAGGTGCCGGCCCGGCCGGCGAACAACAGACCGGTCACGACCGGCCCCAGTTCGCGCGTCAAGGCCAGCGCCACCAGCAAGCCGAGCGCCTGCTCCGAGCCGTATTTGATCAGGGTGTAATAACCGAGCAAGCCGAGCACCATACCGACGAACAAGCCGGACACGGCGATGATCAACATCGAATAATTGCCGATGAAATGCAGTTGCTCGATCACCAGGCGCGGCCGGCGCAGCACGCTGCCCGAATTGGCCAGCAGGGTGAAAAAGGCGCGCGTGGCGAAACCGAGGCCGGCCAGGAAATTGCGCACCCACAAGCCGATGGAGGCGAAGAAATGGATGATGATCATAGCGGACCTCCGAGGCCCAGGTCGTCGGCCAGGGTCTTGCCCGGATAATGGAAAGGCACGGGACCGTCCGGCTCGGCGTTGACGAATTGCTTCACATACGGATGATGCGAAGCCAACATCTCTTTCGGCGTGCCGCTGGCCACGATCTTGCCGGCCGAGAGGAAATACACGAAGTCGGCGATGGCGAAGCATTCCTTGACGTCGTGCGAGACCAGGATCGAGGTCGAGCCGAGCGCGTCGTTCAAGTTGCGGATCAGGTTGGCGGTGACGCCCATCGAGATCGGGTCCAGGCCGGCGAACGGTTCGTCGTACATGATCAGTTCGGGATCGAGGGCGATGGCGCGCGCCAGCGCCACGCGGCGGCCCATGCCACCCGAGATTTCGCCCGGCTTGAGCATGGCGGCGTTGCGCAAACCCACCGCGTGCAACTTCATCAGCACCAGATTGCGGATCAATTCCTCCGGCAAATCGGTGTGTTCGCGCAAGGGGAAAGCCACGTTTTCAAAGGCCGTCAAATCGGTGAACAAGGCGCCGTGCTGAAACAGCATGCCCATCTTGCGACGCAATTGATACAGTTGGTCGGTATCGAGCGTATGCACGATCTGATTATCGACCCGCACCAAGCCGGAACTGGGGCGCAACTGGCCGCCGATCAGGCGCAGCACCGTGGTCTTGCCGCTGCCGGAGCCGCCCATGACCGCCACCACCTTCCCGCGCGGGAAGTCCATTTGAAGGCCCGATAAAATCGAACGTTCTCCATAGGCAAAGTGTAAATCACGGATCTCAACAAGATTTGGCACGACGAAGGCTCATTTTTTTTGATGGCGTATTGTAGTGCAGAAACGCCAACCTCTGCTTGGCACCCGTCGGGACGGAGACAAAGCGTTGAGAATACAACACTAATGAATAGATAGTCAGATAGATATTTGTAATAATATGTTGCGCCAAACAAGGTAATCGATCGTAGCGCGGGCGCGGGTCCCGACCTGGTGTTCGACCACGCCGGGCGCCGGAATTCAGGCGCGACGCCCGGGGCGGACGGCGCGCGCCGCGCCGGGGGCGGCGCCCCGGCGGCGGTCATGCAAGCGGACGGGCATGCTCAGCGCGGCAACACCGACGCGCCCATCAGGAACTCGTCGACCGCGCGCGCGCACTGCCGGCCTTCGCGGATGGCCCATACCACCAGCGACTGGCCGCGCCGCATGTCGCCGGCGGCGAACACCTTGGGCGCCGAGGTTTGATAGCAACCCTCGCCGTCGGTGCCGGCCTTGGCGTTGCCGCGGCTATCTTTTTCCACCCCGAAGGCGTCCAGCACTTGTTGTACGGGCGACACGAAACCCATCGCCAGCAAGACCAGATCGGCCTTCATCTCGAATTCGGAATCGGGCACTTCGCTCATCTTGCCGTCTTTCCACTCGACGCGGCAAGCGATCAACTTATCGACCTTGCCGCCCTTGCCCTCGAAGCGCTTGGTGGCCACCGCCCAATCACGCTGGCAACCTTCCTCGTGCGAAGAAGAGGTGCGCAGCTTGGTCGGCCAGTAGGGCCAGACCATTGGCTTGTTTTCTTGCTCGGGCGGCTGAGGCATCAGCTCGAACTGGGCCACGGAAGCGGCGCCATGCCGGTTCGAGGTACCCACGCAATCGGACCCGGTGTCGCCGCCGCCGATCACCACCACATGCTTGCCGCCGGCCTTGATCTGGTCCTTGAGCTTGTCGCCGGCGTTGACCTTGTTTTGCAAGGGCAGGAAATCCATGGCGAAATGCACGCCCTTCAAGTCGCGGCCCGGCACCGGCAAGTCGCGCGGCTGCTCGGCGCCGCCGGCGATGATGACGGCGTCGAAATCTTTTTCCAAGTCTTCCGGGAAAATGGTTTCCTTGGCCCAGTTATTGACATTGGCCGGGAAGTCCTTACCGACCAACACCCCGGTGCGAAAGCGCACGCCCTCGGCTTGCATTTGCTCGACCCGGCGGTCGATATGGCTTTTTTCCATCTTGAAGTCGGGAATGCCGTAACGCAGCAAGCCGCCGATCCGGTCGCTCTTCTCGAACACGGTGACGGCGTGGCCGGCCCGCGCCAATTGTTGCGCCGCCGCCAGACCGGCCGGGCCGGAACCGACGATGGCCACTTTCTTGCCGGTGCTGAAACCCGCCGGCTGCGGCAATACCCAGCCGTGTTCCCAGCCTTCGTCGATGATCTTGTGCTCGATCGATTTGATGCCGACCGGCGCTTCGTTGATGCCAAGGGTACAGGCCGTTTCGCACGGCGCGGGACAGACCCGGCCCGTGAATTCGGGGAAGTTATTGGTCAGATGCAGCACTTCCAGCGCTTCCCGGTAATTGCCGCGATATACCAGATCGTTCCAGTCCGGGATGATGTTATTGACCGGACAGCCGGTATTGCAGAAAGGGATGCCGCAATCCATGCAGCGCGCCGCTTGCACGGTGGCTTGCTCGTCGCCCAGATGAAGCACGAATTCCTTGTAGTTCTTGACGCGTGCGGCGGGTTCCAGATAACCCTCGTCTTGCCGCTTGAATTCCATAAAACCGGTAATTTTACCCACGATAATCCTTTAATTGTGCTGCGCGGCGGGCGCCCGGCGCCCGCCTTGCCATGATCGAGATCGCGAACCGACGCTTAGGCGGCGATCGGCTGTGCCACCGCCTCCATGGCGGCATCGGCCGCCATGTCGATCAAGGCCCGTTTGTATTCGTTCGGGAAGACCTTGACGAACTTGGCCCGGCCGGCGGCCCAGTCGTCCAGCAAGAAACGGGCGCGGGTGCTGCCCGTGTGCTTGAAGTGGCGCTCGATCAAGCGTTTCAAGATCAGCTCGTCCGGTTCCGGCGCGCCGCCACGCTGCTGGCTGTGCCAAGCGTCGCGCTGGGACTGTTGTTCCGCGCCGCTGAGCACGGATTCCAGGCTCACCATGGCCGTGTTGCATTTCTTGGCGAAGTCGCCCAGCGGGTCGTAGACATAGGCGATGCCGCCCGACATGCCGGCCGCGAAGTTGCGCCCGGTGGCGCCCAACACCACCACGGTGCCGCCCGTCATATATTCGCAACCGTGGTCGCCCAAGCCTTCCACCACCGTGGTGGCGCCCGAGTTGCGCACCGCGAAACGCTCGCCGGCCACGCCGTTGAAGAAGGCTTCGCCGGCGATGGCGCCGTACAGCACGGTGTTGCCGATGATGATGTTGTCTACCGCCCAGCCACGGAACTCGGTGTTCGGCCGCACAATGATGCGCCCGCCCGACAAGCCCTTGCCCACGTAATCGTTGCCCTCGCCCACCAAGTCGAGCGTGACCCCGTGCGCCAGGAAGGCGCCGGCCGACTGTCCCGCCGTGCCTTGCAACTGAATGTGGATGGTGTCGTCCGGCAAACCGGCATGCCCGTATTTCTTGGCCACCTCGCCGGACAGCATGGTGCCGACCGTGCGGTTGACGTTGCGCACCGGCGAGATGAAGGACACCCGCTCGCCTTTTTCCAGCGCGGCCCGGGCCTGGGCGATCAATTTATGGTCGAGCGCCTTTTCCAGCCCGTGGTCTTGCTGGGCGACGTGGCGGATGGCTTGGCCGTCGGCCACTTGCGGTTGGTAGAAAATGGCCGAGAAATCCAGGCCGCGCGCCTTCCAGTGCGAAATCGCCTTCGACTTGTCGAGCAAATCGACCCGGCCGATCAACTCGTCGTAAGTGCGGATGCCCAGTTGCGCCATCAGTTGACGCGCTTCCTCGGCCACGAAGAAGAAGTAATTGACCACATATTCCGGCTTGCCCGAAAACTTGGCGCGCAGCACGGGGTCCTGGGTGGCGACGCCGACCGGGCAAGTGTTCAAATGGCATTTGCGCATCATGATGCAACCCTCGACCACCAGCGGCGCCGTGGCGAAACCGATCTCGTCGGCGCCAAGCAAGGCCGCGATCACCACGTCGCGCCCGGTTTTCATCTGGCCGTCGGCTTGCACCCGGATGCGGCTGCGCAAACCGTTCAGCACCAGGGTTTGCTGGGTTTCCGCCAAGCCCAGCTCCCACGGGGTGCCGGCGTGCTTGACCGAGGACAAGGGCGAGGCGCCGGTGCCGCCGTCGTGGCCGGCCACCACCACATGGTCGGCCTTGGCCTTGGTCACGCCGGCGGCCACGGTGCCGATGCCCACCTCGGACACCAGCTTGACCGAGATCGAGGCGCGCGGGTTGGCGTTTTTCAAATCGTGGATCAACTGCGCCAAATCCTCGATGGAATAAATATCGTGATGGGGCGGCGGCGAAATCAAGCCCACGCCCGGCACCGAAAAGCGCAGGCTGGCGATGTATTCCGACACTTTATGGCCGGGCAATTGACCACCCTCGCCCGGCTTGGCGCCCTGCGCCATCTTGATCTGGATTTGATCGGCCGAATTGAGGTAGGCCGCCGTCACGCCGAAGCGCCCGGACGCCACTTGCTTGATGCGCGAACGCAGGGAGTCGCCGGCCTGGAGCGCAATATCGACCACGATTTGCTCGGCGCCGATCAGCGAGGCCATGCTCTCGCCCTGCTTGATGGGGATGCCCTTCAATTCCTGGATGTAACGGTTCGGATCTTCGCCGCCCTCGCCCGTGTTCGACTTGCCGCCGATGCGGTTCATGGCCACGGCCAGAGTGGCGTGGGCCTCGCTGCTGATCGAGCCGAGCGACATGGCGCCGGTGACGAAGCGCTTGACGATTTCCTTGGCCGGCTCGACCTCGTCGAGCGCGATCGCCTTGGACGGGTCGAGGCGGAATTCGAACAAGCCGCGCAGGGTCAAATGACGGCGGCTCTGGTCGTTGATGATTTGGGCGTATTCCTTGTAGCTGGAAAAATTGTTGCTGCGGGTCGAGTGCTGCAACTTGGCGATCGCGTCCGGGGTCCACATATGGTCCTCGCCGCGCACGCGGAAGGCGTACTCGCCACCCGTGTCGAGCTGGTTGGCCAGGCTCGGATCGTTGCCGAAGGCCAGGTTATGCAGACGCAAGGCTTCCTCGGCCACCTCGAACAAGCCGATGCCTTCGACATTGGACGCCGTGCCGCGGAAATACTTGTCCACCAGCGACTTGTTCAAGCCGACCGCCTCGAAGATTTGCGCGCCGCAGTACGACATATAGGTCGAGATACCCATCTTGGACATGACCTTCATCAAGCCCTTGCCGATGGCCTTGCTGTAGTTGTACATGGCTTGCTCGCCCGACAACTCGCCGCTCATGCCGTTCGCCATCTCGACCAGGGTTTCCAGCGCCAAATATGGATGGACCGCTTCCGCGCCGTAACCGGCCAGCAGGGCGAAATGGTGGGTTTCGCGGGCCGAACCGGTTTCCACCACCAGGCCGGTGGAGGCGCGCAAGCCCTGCCCGACCAAATGCTGATGCACGGCCGAGGTGGCCAGCAGGGCCGGAATCGCGATTTGCTCGGCGCCGATGGCGCGGTCGGACACGATCAAGATATTGTGGCCGGACTTGACGGCGTCCACCGCCTCGGCGCACAGCGAGGCCAGACAAGCTTCCACCCCTTCCTTGCCCCAGGCCAGCGGATAGCAGATGTCGAGCTCGTACGCCTTGAACTTGCCGCCGGTATGCAGGCTGATATTGCGCAGGCGGGCCATGTCGTCGAAGCCGAGCACCGGTTGCGACACTTCAAGCCGCATGGGCGGATTGACGTTGTTGGTGTCGAGCAGGTTCGGCTTGGGGCCGATGAAGGACACCAGCGACATCACCATCGCTTCGCGGATCGGGTCGATCGGCGGATTGGTCACTTGGGCGAACAATTGCTTAAAATAATTGTACAGCGGCTTGAGCTTGTTCGACATCACGGCCAGGGGCGAATCGTTGCCCATCGAACCGGTGGCTTCTTCGCCCGCCACCGCCATCGGCGCCAGCAGGAACTTCAAGTCTTCCTGGGTATAGCCGAAGGCTTGCTGGCGGTCCAGCACCGAGGGCAGCGCCTTCTCGCCGGGCGCGTTGGCGTACTTGACCCGGTTGTGGGCCAATTGGCTTTCGCTGAGCTTGATCTCGTTGAGCTTGATGCGCACCGAGCTGATCCACGCCTTGTAGGGCTTGGCGTTGGCGTAGGTGTCCTTCAATTCCTTGTCGTCGATGATGCGGCCCGCCTCCAGGTCGATCAAGAACATCTTGCCCGGCTGCAGACGCCACTTCTGGATGATTTTCGATTCCGGAATCGGCAGCACGCCCGATTCCGAGGCCATCACCACCAGATCGTCGTCGGTGACGATGTAGCGGGCCGGGCGCAAACCATTGCGGTCAAGGGTGCCGCCGATGTGGCGCCCGTCGGTGAAGGCCATGGCGGCCGGGCCGTCCCACGGCTCCATCATGGCGGCGTGGTATTCATAGAAGGCGCGCCGGTTCTCGTCCATGGTGGAATGGTTTTCCCAAGCTTCCGGGATCATCATCATCATGGCTTGGGCGATCGGGTAGCCCGCCATCAACAGCAATTCCAGGGCGTTGTCGAAACACGCGGTGTCGGACTGGCCTTCATAGATCAGCGGGAACAGTTTGCGCAAGTCGTCGCCCAGCACGGCCGACTTCATCACGCCCTCGCGCGCGCGCATCCAGTTGAAGTTGCCCTTGACGGTGTTGATCTCGCCATTGTGGGCGATCAAGCGATAGGGATGCGACAGCGGCCATTCCGGGAAGGTGTTGGTGGAGAAACGCTGATGCACGAGGGCCAGGGCCGAGATGCAGCGCGCGTCTTGCAAGTCTTTATAGTAGAGGCCGACCTGATCGGCCAACAGCAAGCCCTTGTAGACGATGGTGCGGGCCGACATCGACGGCACGAAAAACTCCTTGCCGTGCAAGAGTTTCAAGGCTTGGATCGCATGGCCGGACGACTTGCGGATGACGTACAACTTGCGCTCCAGGGCGTCGGTCACCATGATATCCGGGCCGCGGCCGATGAAAATCTGGCGTATCACCGGTTCCTTGATGCGCACGGTGGGCGACATCGGCATCTCGGCGTCGACCGGCACGTTGCGCCAGCCCAGCACCACCTGGCCCTCGATGCGCACGGCGCGCTCGATCTCTTGCTCGCAAGCGATGCGCGACGCATTTTCCTTCGGCAAGAACACCATGCCGACCCCGTATTCTCCGGGCGGTGGCAATTCCACGCCCTGGCTGGCCATTTCGTCGCGGAAGTATTGGTCCGGAATTTGGATCAGGATGCCGGCGCCGTCGCCCATCAACTTGTCCGCGCCGACCGCGCCCCGGTGGTCCAGGTTCTTCAAGATCAAGAGACCTTGCTCGATGATCGAATGGCTCTTGTTGCCCTTGATATGGGCGATGAAACCGACGCCACAGGCATCGTGTTCATTGGAAGGATCGTACAAACCTTGGGCAATCATGGCGCTCTCCGCTGCATTTTTGAAATCGAAGGGCCAGGGTAGAGCAAGGTGTCGAAAAACTCAACTACAACAATTAGGGTCGGAGTGCTATTAATTGGATTTTAGTTGCTCCGAAAATTAAATAGGGACAGACTCAACGATTCGGCTTTCATTGCGCCGAAATGGCCACGGCACTCACTAAATGTCCCGGGCGCCGGGCATCGCCGCGCCCGGTTCCGCGCCAAGCCGGGCTTGGACACAAGGTACGCGCGTTAAAAAGCGGTCGGTCCGACCGATCCGAACCACGCCGCGACCTTGCCCGGGTCTGTTTCATCCATATAAAAGAAGTGCTGCATGGCCGGCCGCGCGGTTGGAATGCGCTTGTCGTTGAACACCATGGTGACGAAGCCGCGGAACACTTTTAGCCGCGGACTGTCCCAATATTCCGTCACGTCGTGACTGGCCGTCAAATTGCGGTCGACGAAGTCGCGCAAGCCCTTGCGGATGCCTTCCCGCCCATGCCAGTCGCTCACGCCGAGATGGGCCACGGCGTTCTGCGCGAAGCAGTCGAACCCTTTGCCCCAGGTCTTGTCATCGATTTCTTTCCAGAAGGCCATCAACCACGCCGGCGGCGCCATTCTGGTGAAGGTGATGCTATCGCCCAGCGTGGCGGCGCCGGGTTCCATGTCGGAGGAGCGCTGCGCGGCGCGGGCGAATGGCATCGGAAACAACGGCACCGCCAGCGCCGCGCTGGCCAACAACATGCGGCGTTTGGGTTGATGGTTCATCACAGCGCTGCGTTCCAGGCGTGGGGCTGCAAGGCTTCTTCCAGCGGTGGCTGGGCAAGCGTGCCGACATAATTGGTAATGGTCGAGGCTGCTACCACCAAAATCACCTCGAGTACCTGTTCGCGTGAAAAACCCGCGTCCAGAAACGCTTGCACTTGCGCGTCGTCAAGATGACCGCGCCGCTCGATGAGGCGCTTGGCGAGCGCCGACAAGGCCGCGTGGCGCGGGTCGCCCGGGGTGGCGCCATGGCGAATCGCTTCGACATCGGACGCCGGAATGTCCTGTTGCAACGCCAGATGGGTATGGAAAGCCACGGCCCAGGAGCAGGCGTTGGTGACGGCGTTCGTCAGCAACAAGATTTGAATCTGCGCTTCGTCGAAGGTGCCGGCGTGCGCGTTTTGAAAAACCGAACTGAAGCCCTTGATGAGGCTCGGCGAGCCGGCGATG
>JAYVUV010000487.1:0-13874 GCA_043787615.1 Janthinobacterium sp.
ACTCTCGGCGCTGAAGGTGGGAAACCGAGTGCGAACCGGAAGATGCAAGCTCCCCGCTTGACCATTTGCACTACCGTCGGCAATTATATAACCGAATTCGGTCACATTTCTCGCCGGATCGATTATTTTGATCTGATCCAGAAAATTATCATACTCTAACTCGGTACGCTTACTATCAGCATCAATGTTAGCAATCGCCATCCCCTCAGCGTTGTACTCGAGTGTATATCCGCCACCGATATCATTCGACACGATCATGGTCCGCTTGAGCACGTCATAGGCGGCGCGCGTTACTTTGCTGCGCTTATCGGTGACGGCCGTCAAACGTCCCGCTTTGTCGTAGGTGTAACTCGTCGCCGGCTTCGTGGCAACTGTTTCCTTGATCATATGATGAGCGCCGTCATATTGATAGGTGGTGGTGTGGCGGTTGGCGTCGGTGAGGGTCATCAGATTTCCGGCATGGTCAAAATGATAGGTCGACTCGAACGCTTCCGGATCGATCACCTTTTTAAGCTGGCCGAGCGGGTCGTAGTCAAAGCTGGTAACGGCGTCCAGCGTGACAAAACCATTCTTCTCGGTGCGCCCTTTGACGGTCATCTTGATGAGCTGACCGCGCCCGTTGACTTCATAATTGGTGACTCTTTGCTCGGGCGTACCAAGCGCTTCTGTCTTTTGCGCCAAATTGGCTTTATCGTCGTAGGTATAGCGTGTCTTGAAACCCAACGCGTCCGTGGTTTCTTGCACGCCGAGGTGCACCGCGCTGTAAGCGAGCTTTTGTACGGCGCCGTCGGGGTAAGCGATTTCAACCGTTTGATCGAATTCGTTGGTCGTGGTGCGTGTGGTAAAACCACGTGCGTCGGTTTCCATTTTGACGCGCGCGCCGGTGTCGTAACGCAGCTCTTGTTCGATCCGGCCATTGACGACGCGCCGCACCAATTGACTGACGCGGTTGTGCGCATACTCTTCGACACGGCGGCCGGCCGCCGTCTGCGGCCCGGTGATCTTGCTGCTAAAGAGCTTGTTGACGTCGTCATATTCAAACACATAGTCGGTCACGCCCTGGTCCGGCGCGATGCGCTGTTTGACCATGTCGCCGTTGTAGCTCAGCGTTTCGATTTGTCCTTCCTGGTCGGTGATTTTGACCACGTGATTGCGCTCGTCATAACCATATTGGATGAAGTAACCGCGCGCGTCGGTCACTTGCGACAGACGGTTATTGCTGTCGTAGTCGTATTTCACGACCCGGCCCGGGTCATTGGCATCGACGCCGTAATCGCGCACCTCCGCCACCAGCTCCCCCTTGTAGTGCAGGCTGTAGAGCACATGGCCGCTGCCATCGACCACGCCGCGCACAATGCCTTCGGCGTCGCGCCACAGCCAACGCACATTGTCGTTCTTGTCGCCCCAGGCCACCACTTGGCCCTGGGTGTTGTAGTCGATCCAGTCGCTGCCTTTGTCGATCCAGCGAAAGCCTTTGACGCTGACCGATGCCGTGCCGACGGTGCCGGTCTGCAAATTGGCATACATGGTCGCGGCCGCAGCCGGCGCCAATTGCTTCACGCTGCGCTTTTCCAGCACGGTACGGTTGTTGTACGCGTAACGGCCTTCTTCACCCAAATACAACTGGTTTTGCTTGCGAATACCCTCGGTGTCGCGCACCGCCGCGCCACCGCTCAGACCAGCACCCATGCATAGGGTGGCGTAGTCGAGGCTCACACGCTGGGCCGGCGGGTATTCGCCGCTGGCCTCGCCCATCAATAGGTTAAACGGGGTGGTGCGTACGGCCACCATGGGACCCGCCTGCGGCACGCCGCCGACCATCGTGGTGCCGATCGATGGCTGCCAGTCCTCATCGACCATGACCCAGCAGCCATCGCTACTGCTGGCGCTGCCGCCGGTGCTCGACAAAGGGGTGCCGCTGCTGCCCGCGCTGGTGTCGGCGGTTTTGCTTCCGGTCAGATTTTTCCAGGACTGCGACAAGCTTTCCCACTGCGGGTTGAACTTCCACTCACGTCCATCCCAGCTGCGCGTCCAGCTCACCGCCCCGCCGCCGCTTTGCACTTTCAAGTCATTGATCGTGATGTGCAAATACCCGTTCGGCACGGTCACTTGCGCGCCATTCGGCGACTCCGCCGCTTGCGGACCGATCGAGGCGAAAATCAGGCTGATCGCAAGCGCGAAGCGCCTCAAGGAGCGCGTTCGGCTTTCCGATTGCCGACAGGGCGTGGACGGACTCAGGTGGTTTTGATCGCTCATAATTTCGCTTCAGACTAGTTTATTTTTCAATTGGCCAAGGCCGGTTGTGGCGTTCCTCGAGGCAGCCGATGCACGCCGCGCCGGCCGACGTGGCCGCGCGGCGCGCCGGCGCCATCAGCGCGCCAGCTGGGAAGCCCACTTGACGCCCTTGGTCAAGATGGTATTGACGCCGCGCGCGCCCGATATCGAGCGCAGCGTCACGCTGGTCGACGACGCGCCCACCTCGCCCTTGCCGACCGGCCCGAAGGTGAGCGCGCCCGATATCAGGGTGACGCCCTCCATGCCGCTGCTGCTCGGCGAAACGCCGTAGGGCACCACCTTGCCGCTGATCACAGGCGCGCCGAAGTTGCTCAGTTTCCCCGTCACCACGAAGTCGGACTGGGTCGGGTTGACCTTGCGTTCGGAAACGATGCGCAGCTCACATACCCGCAGCGTTTCATCGCTGATATTGGAGGTGGCGTACGTCAGCGGCACGGCGATGGCGGCGCCGCCGCGACCGATCAAATTGCCGTCTTCGGTGACCACCGGGCCGACCTGCACCGCGACGCTGGTTTGATGCTTGTCGCACTGGTAAGGGACGGCCACCTGGATGCTGCGCGAAGCGCTGCCGGCCTGCGGCAGGAGCACCAGCTCGGCACCCAGGTTGCGGGCCACTCCCAGCACCGGCACGCTCAGCGCTGCGCCCGAGGTGCCGCTCGCGCTCACCGTCAGCGTTTGCAAGGCGGCCTCCTGCCATGGCGCCGCGGCGCTGATCTGAATGGCCGCCGTCGATGCCGGGTTCGGCTGCACCAGCGCGCCCGGCGCGTAACCGCGGCTCACGCCGCCGGCGTCGTAGGTTTCCGCATATACGTAGTAGGCGCCGGGGGCCAGGGCGCTCACGTCCCACAGATACTCGCCGGTGGTCGCGCCGCTTCCCAGGCGCAAACCGTCGACGATGCGGGTGCCGCCGAAGCCGGTGCGGCTGCTGGTATAGAACAGGGCCACGCTGGCGCTGCGGTTCGGATCGGCGCCTTCCCAGCGGATGGCCAGCAGTTTGCGTCCATCCAGCGTCTGGGCTTGCTGCGCCACCGCCGGCGCGCTCAGGTTCACGCTCGGCGGCTGGACGCCGCCTGCGCGCACCAGCAGCAGCGCGGCTTGGCTCCAGGCGCTGGCCGCGCCCTGGGTATCGAGCGCGCGCACGCGCCACCAGTAACTGGTGTTGTCGGTCAGGGCCTGCGGCAGGATCACGGCGCTGTTACTCGAACTGGCCTCGAGCAGCCGGCTGCTCAGCGCCGCGTCGCGGTACACCTCGAACTGATAGCGAACAGCGGCGTTCTCGGGATCTTTGACCGCATACGCCTCCAGGCTCGGCTGTAAGCTGGCGCTCCAGGCGCCGTTGCCCGGGTTTTTCACGGTCGGCACGGCGGGTGCCTGGTTGGCGGCGTTGACCATGAATTGACCAACGGCCCAAGCCGAATCGGTATGGCCGTCGCGCGCCTTCACGCGCCACCAGTACGATTGATTCTCCAGCAAACCGCCGATGTTGCGGATTGTGCTGGCGCCCGCGCTTTGCGCAACCGTGGTGGTGACCTTGGCCGGCGAATCGAAGCTATTGACGCTGTCGAGCTCGAAGACATAAGTGAGGGGATCGCGTTCGGCATCGACACTGTTGGCCACTTCGAGCTTGACGGTGGTGGTGCTGCTTTGCCCGTTTTGCGCCGGCGTACGCAACACCGGCACCGATGGCGTTTGATTGGATAGATTCACCGTGAAGCCGCGCAGCACGCTCATCCTGGTGGCGCCCTGCGCATCGGTGGCCTGAACGCGCCAGTAGTATTTGGCGCGGTCGGTCAAGGCCACCGGCACCGTCCAGCCGACCATGCCGCTGGGGTCCTGCGCCAACTCGGGCGATTGCGCCAACAGCTCGCGCAGCTCGGCGTCGCGATACAGCATGGCGTGGTAGGTGATGGCGTCGCCGTCGCGGTCCGCGCTGTTATTCCAGGCCAGTTGCGGCGTGAGGCTGGCCACCACGGCCTCGCCCAGCGGGCTGGCCAGATTGAACATCTCGGGCGCATCGTTGCCGCTGTTGACGAACAGGCGCGCCCCGGTCCAGGTGCTGTAGAGCGTGCCGTCGAAAGCGCGCGCGCGCCACCAGTAGGGAGTATTGTCGGCCAGCGCCAACGGCACCGGCCAGGAGGTCGCTTGCGGCGAGTTGGCGCCGCCGGCCTGGGCCAGCGTCGCGCTGGAAATCAGCTGGCTGGCCGCCTCATCGGCGTAGAGTTCGAACTGCACGGTGGCGCCCGCGCCAGGTTGGAGCGCGCTATTGACCGACAAGACCAGCGCCGCCGGGTCGCGCACCTGGGCGCCGGCCAGGGGGCTGTCGATGGTCGGCGCGGCCGGGCCGGCCGGCGTGGTGTCGGCTTCGACCTTGATGGAGGCCGAACGGGTGGTCGTCAAGCCGCCGTCGTTGGCGCTGTAGACCACCAGGTAATTGCCGGCGCGGCCCTTGGCCGGGGTCCAGTCGAACACGGCGCGCACCAAGCCGGGCGCGCTCGGGTCGGCGGCCTGCTGGGTGAAGCCGGCGCCGGCCGGCAGCGGCGAGGCCGACAAGACCAGCGCTTTGCCGTCCGGGCTGCTGGCCTCGACGATGAACGAGACTTGACGTCCTTCCTTGACAGTGCGGTCTGCGATAAATTGCAGCACCGGCGCGCGCGGCACGGACGGCGCGGCCTGGAACTGGCTGTCGTACACGCCGCTCGTGTTGGCGTCGAAGAAATTAATCCAGTATTCCCATTTTTTGGTCTGGGCGTTGCGGGTTTTTGACAGCCACGCGTTTTCGCTGCCAAGTTGCTTGGCGTCGGCCCGCATCACGGTGCCGATCGCCTTGGCGCCGTTGAAAGGGTCGGTTAAACGCACGTAGGCGAAGCCGGCGGTCGCGGGAAAGCGCAGGCGGTAGCTCGCCACGCCGTTCGCGTCGGTGCCGGCGCTCAAGCTGGCTTGCGCGCTCTGGTCGGTCACCACCGTGTCGGGGCCGTCCGATTCATAGATGCGCACCACGTCGCCGTCGCGAGCCAGGAAGTCGCGCACGTTGTCGCGCCCGGGCAAATCGACGCGCACGTCATGGATCAGAAAGTGGGCGTTGGTGGCCTGCATGATGGAGGTGAGCGCGCCACCCAGCTCGTCGGAATGGCTAAAGCTGGCGCTGAAATCGACAAACTTGCCGGCCAGCGTGGTTTCCATGTTCCAGCGTCCCATCTTGCTGGTGCCGCCGGCGATATCGCCGAAATTGATCAGCAGGCTGTTCTGGGTCGGCGCGTCGTTCAGGTAGCTGCCAGTAAGCAGAAAATTAATCAGCAAGCCTTGCAGGTTTTCCACGATCTTTGGCTGGGCCGAATCGATTTTCAAGCCCTTGGCCGTGGCCAGGCCATTGTTTTTCACGCGCACGCCCAGCGTGAACGGCTCGGTCGCTTCGACGGCAGGGGTGAGCGGATCATCGGCCCAGACATCCTGGGGGATGAAATAATCGAGCGTCAACAAGGGCAGCGGCTTGACCGTGATGACATCCGGCGCCACTTCCAGCACCGTGTCCTGGCCGCCGAAGCGATAGCGCAGGGTGGCGCCGACCAGATACTTCTTGCCCAGGGCGCTATTGCCGGCCGAACCGGGCGCGGGAATGAGCAGCCAGTTGATGGTGGCGACCGTTTTCGGCGCCACGGCGCCGGTGCCGTCGACGGCAGCGATGTTTTCCTTGCTCGACAGGCGCAGGAAAAACTTGGCGCTGGTGTTGTTTGGATCGTCGCTCACTTGCACCGGCGTGCCGCTTTCGTCGGTGACCTTGACCACCACGCCGACGTTGTCGATCGCGCTGCCGTCGGTCGTATTGCTGATGCGCATTTCGGCATCGAAGGCTTGGCGCTCCAGCGTCAGCTCCTGCTTGATCTCGATCTTGACGCGGGCGCACACCGTCTCCTGCGGCCGGGCCAACGGCGCCGCCAACAGGCAGGCTGCGGCCAGCACTGCGCCCGTCATCCCTTTGAGCGTCATTCGCGCGCGGCGGGTCATATATGTGGGCAACATCTCACTCACCGAAATCATGGTCATTTCAATCATAGTTAATCTAGCAACAGAGCTTGCCCTGACTTTGCAACTCCCCCGGTAAGCGGACACAAACCGATATACCAGGGAAAAGGGGCCGCGTGGCCGGCTTATTGACAACCTTTGGTGCCGCCGTTCGGGACGAACTGGCACTTCTGTCCCTTCAACGGGGTGCTGGTGGTCGCGCTGCCATAACCACCGCCGCCTCCACCACCACCTCCACCGCCACCGCCGCCACCACCACCACCGCCGCCCGCCGGGCAGCTACTCTGGCTGACGGCGAACCAAGCCGTCGAACTACCACAGCTGTTCGATACCACACCATTGGCGCACTTCGAGCTGCAGGTGATGACGGTTTTGTTGCTGTAGTTGACGCAGCCGCCGCCGGAAGCGTTGGCGCCGCTGGCCGCCCCTTCCAGCGATTGCAGCGCGATGACCCGGTAAGGAATGCTGACGCGCTGTTTCGGGTCCAGCGTGGGGGGCACCTCGACCAGGAATTCATAGCGGAACAGATTGTCGTTTTGCGGCAGCTGTTGGCGCACGTTGTCGGCCCGCACCAGGCCGAAGTTGGTCAAGGTCAGTTCGCCGAAATACACATCGCCCACGTTCATCTTCGGCAGATTGACGCTGGTCGGCTGCATCACCACCACGGCGGCCGGCACATCGGTCTCGAAGGTGGTATTGAGCGTGACTTCGTAACGATCCTGGATGGTGATCTCGCGCACGCTCCACTCGACCGTGATCAGGTTGTAATCCAAAAACACCGCCTGGCTACCCGTGATGCCCGGCTTGATCAACAGCCTGCCACCGACCTCCTGGTGGTTGGCGGCCCGGACGCGAAACTTGTAGCGCCCCGCCGGCACGTTCTGGAACAAGGCCTCGCCCAATTCGTCGCTGACCAGATCCTGGGTGATGGTGGCCACGTCCTCGTTTTGCAGCGTCACGTTGGCCTTGGCCAGACCCATGATCATTTTGCCGTCCTTGCCGATGGTCGCGGTGTACAGGTCGGACACCTTGAACAAGGTGGCGCCCTTGCCGAGCTGGCTGACGCTGGCGTAGACCTTGATCACTTGCGGCTCGATGTTGTCGCCGCCGATATTCAAATTGAACGCGTACACCCCTTCCGGCGTGCCGCTCGGCGGCGTGAAACTCAAATCGATCGAGCGGGTGTTCCCGATCGGCAGCGTGCCGTCGGCTTGGCTGGCGATGGCGGCCCAGGCGGGCGCGGCGGCGCCGTCTTCCTTGCTCAAGGTGACGACCAGTTTCAAGGCGTCTTGCAAGCCGTTGTTCTTGATGGTCAGCGATTCGACCTGATTGCCGCCCTGTGCCATGCCGGTTTCGACAAAGCTCGGCGTACTCACCAGATACGGCTTCGCTTCCGACAAGGTGTAGTCGACCTTCACCTGGCCGATCGGCGCGCCGTTGTGCTCATTGCTGACGACGTTGAAGATCAAGCTGCCCGACGGCTGCGCCTCGGTGCTGGCGGTAAACACCACCGGCACGTTCAGGCTTTGCCGCTCGGCCAGAGCGACCGGCGCGGCGAGCGCCACGTTAATTCCGGCCGGCACCTGTCCGGTCGGCTGGCTGGCCGGGTCCAGGGTCAGGCGCAGCCCGGTCGCGGTGGTGCCGGGACCGGCCTTGGCCACGAACGGAATCGTGAACGGATAGTTCTTCGGCACGTCGAGTTTGTACGGGGTCGGGCCGACCGTCACGCGGTTGATGGTGAAGGCCTTTTGCTCGGGGCGGTCGGTGATGTCCGGGTGCACCGCGCTGACTTTGTACAAGCCGGCATCGGTGCCGGTCGGCTTGAAGCTATAGCTGAACTGGCCGGCGGCGTCGGTCAGCACGCTGAACGCGCGCTCGAAGCCCTGCTGGTTGAGAATCAGCTTGAGACGCGTGTTGCCCAGCGCGACGTTGCTGCCACGCTCGAACGCGCGGCCCTTGATGATCACGTCCTCATCGCCGAAGGAGCTGAGCGGCGAGACATCGCTCACTTCGCCGCTGTAGGCGGTATCGAGCAGCGACACTTGTTTTTCCGAACCGCGACCGGCGATTTGTACCTCGTCGTCCTGGCCCGAGTGGTAACGCAGCTTGTCCACCTCCAGCTTGACCCGGATGCCGTTCGGGCTCGAGGCCGGCACGTTCAGCGCGAACACGTCCGACACGTAACTGGCGCCGGCGGCGATGCGCGCCACCGTCGCGCCGTTGGTCAAGCTCACCACGCCGGCGCCGAAGACTTGCTTGTACGGCTGGGTCGCCAGCACGTTGCCATCGCCGTCGAGCAGTTTGAAGCGCAACTCGCTCGAATCGTTGGCGCCGTTGCCGGTGGCCGTCAGCAGCTCGACATCGACCTCGCTGGTGTTTTCAATCGTCAATTTGACCTTGCCGCTGCCGCCACGGGTGAAGGCTTCCGTGGCCATGCCGACCACCAGCGCGCCTTCGCTGACATCGACCGCCTGGCTCTTGGCCACGCGCACCAGTTCACCCTCGTTGGGCGCGATCTCGAGCCCCACCTGGGCCAGCGGCGCGCCGGCCAGATCGGCATAGCCGCCGACGATCACCGAAACCAGCCGGGTCTGATTCGGCGCCAACGTCACCGGCTCCGACTTGTGGTCCTTGAACTGGCTGGCGTCCTTGTCGATCGGCAGCGTCACCACGGCGCGCACGCCGTCGAGCGTGGCGGCCGAGGTATTGCTCAGTTGTATTTGCAGCTTGTTCATGACGCCGCGTTTGATCGGCAAGCCGGCCGCGATCTGGGCCGATACGTTCGGCAGCAGCACGCTGCGCGTCAGTTCCACCCCGTTGGCGTCGACCGAGGCCACCGTGTAGCGCCGCTCGCCGGCGCTGTAACCGGTGTCGGTCAGGCTGGTGGCGGTGATCGGGTTGGCGGTCAGGCGCGTGCGCGCCGCGTCCGGTCCCACATAGACCAGATAGCCGGCCACGTTGCCATTCGGCGCGGTCCAGCTGATCACAGGCAGCGCGTTGCCCAGCTGCTCGACCTTCAGGTTACGCACCGGCAGCAAACTGGCGTTCAAGTACGCCGAATTCGAGATGGCCGACTCGTTGCCGGCCGCGTCCACCGCGCTCACGACATAAGCGCCCTGCAGCGGCGAGGGACTGGTGTCGTAGGTGACGGTGCCCTTGATGCGCGTCTTGATCGGCGTCAAACCGTCTATGCTGCCGATCGATTGCCCGCCGGCGCGATACAGATTGTAATAGTCCACCGTGCTGGCCAAGGGGGCTTGCCAGCTCGCATAAATACCCTGCCCGGTCAGTTGCAACGCCAGATTTTGCGGCGCGCCCGGCGCGGTGGCGCTGGAGACAACATCGACCGTCGCGCTTTGGCCGGACACCGATTCCTGGCCGTTCGATTGGCGCACGGTGGCCACCGCATATTTATAGCTTCCATCCTTGGGGGTTTGATCGATATAGTCCACACCGCCGGCGCGCGCCAACGGCAGCAGCGCGGCTTGGTCCGGCGTTTGACGATACAACTGATAAGCGCTGGCGTCGTCCACCGCTTGCCAGGACAATTTCACTTTGCCGCCCGGCTGGGCTTTGGCGCTGAACGAGAGCGGCACATTCAAGGGCGGCAGATTGCCCTGATAGACCTGGAAGCGGTTGAAGGCCGCGATCCTGCTCGAATTGTTGTTCAAATCGTCGCCCGCCGAAAAACTGAAGCCGAACGATTCGGGCGTGCCCAGGCCGGCGTCGCTGGGCAGGGTGAAGCTGGTGGCATAGGTGGTGGGGTTAAGTTTGTTCAAGGTCGGCAGCGGCGTGGCGGCGCGCACCGGTCCGGACAAGCGGTAGCTCACCTGCGGCGCCGCAGCCGGCGCTTTGCTGAAGGTAAAGGTGGCCTGGATGGTTTGCGGCGTGTCGTTCTTGATCGGCGCCACCGGACTGAGCACGATGGTCGACAAAGACGGACCTTCGGTATCGATCTTGAGCGTGGCACCGCTGCCGATGTCGGTGCCGCGATTGCCCACCACGTCGCGCGCGGAAAACAGGGCGTTGGCCAGGCCGGACGGGGTGTTGGCGTCGATCAGGAAGCTGCCGTTATAACTCAGGTCGCCGGTTTTGCTCAGCTCGACGGCGATCGGCGCGCCGCCTTGCGGCACGATCGACAAATAAGGGGCGATCTGCAACGCTTCGCTCAACTGCATCACCAGATCGACCCGGCCCTGGCCGATGCGGCCGGTGGCCGGGTCGGTCAAGCCGGTCGGCGTGTAGACAATCGAGACCGCTTTCGGCGCGGTCGAGTCGGCGGTCGCCTGGACGCTGTTCGACAGCGCGCTCAGGCTGCCGAGTTGGTTCACCGACGCCACCCGATACGTGTACGTGCCATCGTTCGCCGGAAGGTCGTCGAACACGGTGGCCGTCAGCGCGTTCGGGGTCAGGCGGGTAGCCTGTTCCGGATCGTCGAATGGATGGTCCAGGCGCAGCACCACGGTGCCGGTCGAGGCGGCGTCGCTGGACGGGGTCCAGCTCAGGCGCACCTTGCCCTGCGGCTGGGAAATGGCGTTCAAGGCGCGCGGCGCGGCCGGTGCGGAAGTGTCGAGCGTGACGGCGACGGCGGCGCTGGCGGCGCTGCTGCCGCGATTGTTTCTCACCAGCGCGGTGATCTGGTTGACGCCTTCGTTCAACGTGACCGGCAGGTCGAAGGCCACATTGACCATGGCCACCCAGGCGCCCTGGGCTTGACCGTTCAGCCAGATCTGGGCCTGGTCGCCGGCCGCCGCGCTACCGCGCACGTTCAGCACTTTTTTATTGGTGCGCAAACCGCTGGCGGGCGAACCGATGACGGGCGCGGCCGGCGGCGCCACAGCGACCGTGATGGCCAGGGTGGCGGAGCTGCTGTTGCCGGCGCTATCTTGCGCGGTGATGAGCAAACTATAATTACCGTTCGGGTACAGCAGCGGATCGAGCGTGAGGCGGTATTGGCCCGCGCCCAGGTTACTCAGCGTCACGGACTGGCCGGCGAACACGGCGCCGACCGGCCCCACACCGCCTGCGTCGCTCACCGAAAACGTGAGTTGACGGGTGCGGTCGAGCGTCAGCACGGCGCCGCCGGCCACGCCATCGACGGCGATCGGGCCGACCACGGGCTTGGTCACGTCGGGCGTGACAACGATGCTCACTTTTTTCTCGCTCGAACCGGCCACGCCGCTGGCGCGCAGGGTGACCTCGAAGGTGCCAGCGAGGGCGAAACGGATCGTGGGCGCGGCCTCGGCGCTGGCGCGGCCGTCGCCGAAGGTCCACGCGTACGACACGGCCGGACCGGTCGAGGTGTTTTGGAAGGCGACCTCCAACGGCGCTTCGCCCGTCAGCTTGCTGGGGGTGAAGTTGGCGCTCGGCGGCGGCAACACCAGCACATCGACCACGTTCGAGTACGGCGACAGGTTGCCGGCCTTGTCGCTCGACTGGATGCGCGCATACAGGTGCTGGCCCGCGACCGCGACCAGGTAGTCGTACACGCCGCCGTTATTGGCTGCGTTGGCCTCGTCGTAGACCAGGTTCTGGAAAGCGGCGTCGGTGGCGATCTGCAAACGCACCGTGTCCAGGCCGCTGAGCGGGTCACTGGCCGCGAAGCGCAATTGCACGGTGTTGGCGCCGGCTTGCGTCGCCGACAGCATGACCGCCTGCGGCGCCGTTTGATCGACCGTGACCGGGCCGGACAGGGCCGACCATAATTCCCAGGTGGCGCCGTTATTGGTACTGCCGCGCACGCGCGCCAGATAGGTTTTGCCGAGCTCGTAGCCGGCGGACCAGATATACGTCCCCACATCGCCCAGCGTCTCGCTGGCGACCACCGTACCGCCGTCGGTCTGCAACTCGATCTGGTAACTCTTCAAATCGGAGATTTTGGTCCAGCTCCATTGCGGCGCCGTCTTGACATAGCGGGCGGCGGCCACGGGCGCTTCCGGGGTCAGGCCGGAGATATCGATGAAATCGTAGGGCGCGGCGGCGTCCAATTGATAGCTGAGGTCGGTGGCGGGTTTGAACGACAGCGCCTGCTGAGCCGCGATGGCGTCGGGCTTGTTGCAGCTATGCTCCAGATCGGTCGGGTCTTCGCCATGAATCCCGATGGTGGCCGAATCGCCGGTGCTGCGGCTGCCGCCAAGCAGGTAGCGATATTGAATTTTGACTTCGTTGCTGCCTTCGACCAAGACCGTCTGAAACGTTCCCATCGGAATGACCGTGTTATAAAAATACTGATTCGTCCATTGCAAAATCAACTTGCGGTTGGGGGCGACACCCACCGTTTCATAGTGAACTTTTCCAGTTGGCAAACCGCTAACGTTGGGGATCAAGTCGTCCCAGAACGCGGCGATGGTATTGACCGGGATGCCATTACAGGCATTATTGTAAGCGTTAGTCGGCGCACTGAACTGGAGCAAGCCATTGCTGGTCGCGTAGAACTCGGTATACGTTTTGCCGAAGAACTTGAATCCGAAGCCGACCGGAAACGGCCCGGCGTATTGATCATCGGAATTGAGTCCCGTATCAGTGCCGGCGTGGGCCAGGGTGCCGGCCAAGCCGGCCAGCAGGAACAGCGCCATGGAAAGCCAGCGGCGCAGCCGCTGAAACGTCGCGTGAGCGCCTGGGAACTTACCACTCGATGCCGATGCCGGGAGAGCAACCATGTTAGCCAAATCTTCAGAGTTAACGGAAACAGCGTGGCATGAGACCTAGAGAGTCATGCCATTTACATAAAAACCAATCGAACACGCAGCCGCCAGCAACCGGACTGTCTAGAAAAACAGCCTGGAAACCGGTGTCACCATCGATCACCTAGTAAGCTGTGAGGGCGGAAAGCAGCAACGGATAGCGAGGAAAATTCCCAACAGGAAATTTGTTGGCATTTTAACACATCAAAAACACGCTTCACAACTCTTTTTCTTTTTTGATACTTGAAGTATTTTTTTACTATGTGAAAATGACAAAAACACACGCTCGAGTCCGTTTCGGGCGTGTGTTCTCGGCGAGGGAGAGCGGAAAGAATCGCCCGCGCATGCGTGGCATGCGCAGGGGCGCTGCTATGAGGGCTTGGCCTCTTCCTTGAGCTTTTGTTCTTCGGAAATTTCCAGAGCGATGGCCGCCGCCGCGCCGGCGGCCATACCATCGGTGCGGCGCAGGTATTCGGCCTCGCCGACCATGTCGTCGCGCTTCACGGCCTTTTCCTCCGGCTGCATCGTTTCGCCCGGCAAGCCGACTTTCAATTCATCGATCAGCATCAGCAGCGCCGCCGCCACCGGCAAGGCCAGCAAGGCACCCCCGATACCGTACAGCGCCCCGCCGGTGATCAAGGCGAACAGCACGATCGACGACGGCAGCCGCAATGAACGGCCATACACGATAGGAATCAATACCCGGCTCTCGAACTCTTCATAGCACAACAAGAGCACGCCGACCACGGTCGCGGCGACGTTGCCGATGGCCAAAGCCGCCAGTACGGCCGGAATGATGGTCAGAAAAATGCCGACGAAGGGCAGCACATCGACCATGCCGCCGAACGCCGCGATCGCGATCGCGTTCGGCAGATC
>JAYVUV010000488.1:0-15402 GCA_043787615.1 Janthinobacterium sp.
CCGGCGGCGCCACCACACCCGGACCGTCGCTGCCCAATTCAATCGCATAGGCCGCGGCCAGGCGCGCGAACTTCAAAGCGTGCGCGGCTTGGTTGCCGGAATTGGCATAGGTATCGTTCGCGGAATGAATATAGGGATTGTCTTGCGTGAACGACGTCTCGAACGGCAGCGAGGAAGGATAACCCTGCGCGGTCCAGGACGCGTGATCGGAGCAGCCATAGCCGCATTTATCGTAGCCGATGCTGAGCGTCGGCAGATAAGTGGTGATCAGCTTGACCACGAAGTCGTTTTGCAAGCTATCGGTGTAATCGGTGTAGATATAGATGTCGCTGGCCGAGCCCTTGTAATTGGTCATGTCGAGCTGCATCACGCCGATCACGTTGACATTGTTGGCTTTGAAATTCTTGGCGATATCTTGCGAGCCGCGCAAACCCACTTCCTCGGCCGCGTAGCCGATCAGTTTGATGGTGCGGCGCGGTTTGTAGCCGGTGGCGACGATGGCCCGCAAGGCTTCGGTCAAGCTGGCGATGCCGGAAGCGTCGTCGTCCGCGCCGGGCGCCTTGGTGGTTTCGCTGGTGCCGTTGGTATTGATGGAATCGAGATGGCCGCCCAGCACCACCACTTCCGACGCGTTGTCGGTGCCGGTGATGGTCAGGATCACCGATTTCTGGTTATAGCCGGTGTGCGCGAATTGGGTGACGGCGATATCGCTACGGCCGGCGGCCATGGTGGTCCACTTTTGTTTGAGCCAATTGGACGCGTTCGCGCCATTGGTGGTGGTGTAATAGCGATTGGCGAAGGCCGACATATCGACGATGGTTTGACCGATATTACTATCTTGCATTTGCGCCAGCGCCGGCGTGACCAGGCTCTGATTGTCGATCACATAGGCCGGGCGGGAGGCCGCCGCCAGGGTTTTGCTGACCGGGGTGGTCAGGGCGGTCCTGCCGGCCGTCTCGCTGCTGTGAAACATGAAGCCGCCACAGCGTTTGAGTTCATTGTGGATCGCGGCCGACAATTTGAGCAACTGCTCTTCGTTGACTTCGACCAGATGCACTTTTTCGGTGGCGGCGAAACGGGTTCCCGCTTCTCCGCTTTGGGTCAGCTTGCTCTCGCGCGCGATCGCTTGCGGCGCGACCTTTTGCAGCTCGGTATATGCGGCGTCGCCCACCGTGATCCAGACCGTTTTGGCATCCGGCGTCGCCGCGCAAGCGGCCGCCGTGCACAATAACCCACCCAGCAGCGCGCTCAGCAAACGTGGCGCGATACCTTTGTTCTTTACAAGCGTTGTTTGATATCCCATTTCTTATTTTCCTTCTTGATAGTGATCGGGGTCGATTCCCCATTGCCGGAGCGCTCGCGCATCGATCGATGCGTGGGCGTCCATCCTAAAAACAATGGCTACCGGGTTGGCAGCATCGCCTGGATACGGAATGCCCGGGGCCGTCCTGCCATTGCCCGGTTGGTATGTTTACCGAAAAGGGTAGAATAAATATCATGCATAAAATATTAGCACGGCATGGGGCGGGTGTCCGGGTTTTGTCCGCCCGAGCGGCGGGCTTGACAACGGATTTCGCGCATATCGACGGGCGCATGGCGTTGGCCGTTGCGTCGGGAGAAAGAAATTGATTGTGTGCGATCTGCGCCGCAGTGGAGCGCATTACAATTGATCGGGTAGCGGCGCGTCCGGCGTGGTTGGCGGGAGTGAGGCCATCCGCTTATCCGTTTCTTTTTTTAAAGGTGGTGTCATGTCCGCTGAAACGAAAAAATATCGTCTGGTGACGCGCAGCGATTTCGACGGCCTGGTCTGCGCCGTGCTCTTGAAACACCTCGATATGATCGACGACATTTTATTTGTCCATCCCAAGGATATGCAGGACGGGAAGATCGCCATCAGCGATAACGATATCACCACCAATCTGCCGTTCGTACCGGGCGTGCACCTGGCTTTCGACCACCACTTGTCAGAAACCATACGCAACACCGGCGAACGCCCCAACCACATCATCCATCCCGAGGCGCCGTCCGCCGCGCGCGTGGTGTATGACTATTACGGCGCCGAACAAGCGTTCCCCGCGGCGTGGCTGGACATGATGGCGGCGGTGGACAAGGGCGACGCGGCCCGTTTCAATCGCCAGGAAGTGCTCGATCCGCACAACTGGGATTTGCTCAATTTTTTGATGGATGCGCGCACCGGGCTGGGACGCTTCCGGGATTTCCGCATTTCGAATTACAACTTGATGATGGACTTGATCGATTACTGCAAAAACCATACGATCGAGGAGATCATGTCCCTGCCGGATGTAAAAGAGCGCAAGGACCTGTATTTCGAGCACAGCGAACAATGCAAGCAGCAGATCGCCCGTTGCGCCACCTTGCACGATAAGCTGGTGGTGCTCGACTTGCGCCAGGAAGAGCTGATCTACGCCGGCAACCGCTTTATCATCTACGCCATGTTCCCCGAGACGAATATCTCGATCCACGTGTTGTGGGGCTTGAAGAACCAAAACACGGTATTTGCCACGGGCAAGTCGATCCTCAACCGCAGCGCGAGCATCAATATCGGCGCGTTGATGCTTGAATATGGCGGTGGCGGACATGAAAACGCCGGCACTTGTCAGGTGGCGAACGACGCGGCCGAAACGGTGCTCCAAGAGTTAATTGCACGCATCAATGCGGCCGGCTGAGTGCGGCCGGCTGAGGTGCGGCGGGCGTGAAAAGCAAAACGGCGCGCTCTTCGCGGAGCGCGCCGATTTTCATTTGCCTGACGCGGCGGCGCCTATGCGGGCAAGGCCAATTCCGGCAAGGCGATCTGATTGTCGACGCTGAACTGGTAATCCTTGAAGACGTGTTCCGCGCTGAGCAATTGATAATCGCCGTTCGGCAGCTTGTGCGTGGTGTCCTTCAAGCGATAAGTATAGTGGCCGCAAGTCCAGCAATTGAAGTTGCGCATATGCGTGCACAGACAGGTCTTATCCATCACCACCACGTTTTTCTCGTTCGGATGGGCCGCCACCTCGCGGTTATACGCATTGATATAGGCGCAATTGCCGGTCGCGTCGAGCAGGTAACCGTAGGATTCGCAGCCCGGGCGGATGCCGGCGCCGATGGCCGGCGTGCTTTTCAACATCCGCATCGGATAGCCGGTCGGCGAAATGCCGTTGACGACGATATCGTCCTCGGTCGCCTTCACATATTCCTGCTTCACCTTGTCCGGCAAACCGCATTCGTGGGTGATGGTGAAACGCGTCGCCACCTGCACCCCGGCGGCGCCGGCTTCCAAAAACGATACCGCGTCGCTGCCGGTGAAGACGCCGCCGGCCGCGATCAGCGGAATGTCGAGCTGCTCCGCCTTCAAATACGCCAATACCTCGACCACGATGGTGTGCAAATCGTAATCGGCCCAGTCCATGCCGAAACCGAGGTGGCCGCCCGCCAGCGGGCCTTCGACGATGATGAAATCGGGCAGACGATTCAGCTTGGCGTTTTTGCGCAGGAAAATTTGCAAGGCGCGCACCGACGAGACGATGATGCCCAGCTTGGCGTCGCGAAAGCGCGGGTGGTCGGCCATCAGGGCGAAGGAGCCGAAATGCAGACCGGCCGACAAGGTGATGCCGTCGATGCCGGCGTCGAGCGCCGCGTTCAAGCGCACGCGCAGGGTTTCGCGCGGCCCGTTCATGGTCAACTTTTCCATGCAATTGACGAACACCAGGCCGGGGCCTTTTTTCGCTTCCATGGTGGCGCCGATATGGCGGCGCTGGGCTTCGGCCAGGCGGCCCAGATCGAACTGCACCACGGCCTTGTCGGTGTTATTGATATTGAACTTATAAAACTTGGTTTTATCCTTGACGAAGGTGGTATCGAAACGGCGGTCCGACACATCTTCCACCATGGCGTCGGAAATATGGCCGATGCCGCCCAGACGGGCCGCTTCCAGCGCCAATTCCGAAGTCGAAATATCCACTCCCATTCCGCCGACCATGATGGGCACATATTCCTGTTTGCCAAATCGTAGGCGGAAATCATCAACACGTTTCATTGCTATCCTTAGACTGCCATGGTTATCACTGCGCCAGCCATGCGAAAATCCGCCGCGTGCGGCAGCGGATGGTCGGCAAGACACTTTTACGCAAGCTCAATTCTACCTCAGACACCGCTTGACACGCCCCGCGCCCGTGGCGATGCCGCCAGCGTCAATCGCGGAAGTTGTTAAATTCGAGGGGCATTTCCGGCACGTCCTTGCGCAGCATGGCCATGGCCGCCTGCAAATCGTCGCGCTTGGCGCCGGTCACCCGCACCGATTCGCCCTGTATGCTCGCTTGCACTTTCATCTTGCTATCTTTAATGACGCGCACGATTTTTTTGGCGTCGTCGGTTTCGATGCCGTTCTTGACCTTGATCACTTGCTTGACCTTGTCGCCGCCGATTTTCTCGATCTTGCCCTCGTCCAGGAAACGCACATCGACCTTGCGCTTGGATAGTTTATTGGTCAATACATCGCGCACTTGGCTCAGCTGGAAGTCGGAATCGGCGAAGGCGGTCAGCTCGGCGTCCTTTTGCTCGACCTTGGCGGAACTGCCTTTGAAGTCGAAGCGGGTGGTGATTTCCTTGTTCGATTGCTCGACGGCGTTCTTCACCTCGATCATATCGGCTTCGGAGACTACATCAAATGAGGGCATGGTTTTTCCTTTTATTGGTGGGGCGGGCGTCAGCCGGAAGGCGAGGCCGGGTCGGCGACGGCGCCGCCGAGAGAATGCGACATTTTAACGGACAACGGCCCGGCCGCCCCGGCCGGACGCTGGTTTTTTGCATGATAGGCTCTATAATCGAGCAAAAATCCCCGGTATCCCATGCATCCAGACCTCGCCATCGAACACGATTTTCCGCTCCAACAGCACAATAGCTTCGGCATCGCGGCCCGCGCGCATGCGTATGTGCGTCTGCGCTCGCCGGCCCACTTGCAAGCCGTGCTGGCCGACCCGAGCCTGGCGGCCATGCCGCGCCTACTGCTTGGCGGCGGCAGCAATATCGTGTTCCAGGGCGATTTCGCCGGCCTGGTGCTGCATATGGCCATGGCCGGCAAGGCCATCGTCGCCAGCGACGCCGACTTCAGTTATGTGCGCGCGGCCGCCGGCGAAAGCTGGCATGGTTTCGTGCTCTGGACCCTGGAGCAGGGCTTGGGCGGCCTGGAAAATCTGGCCCTGATTCCGGGCACGGTGGGCGCGGCGCCGATCCAGAACATCGGCGCCTACGGGGTCGAACTCCAGGATTGTTTTCACAGCGCGCAAGTGCTGGACGGCGCCAGCGGACGCGTGTTCGAGATGGACCGGGCCGCGTGCCGTTTCGGCTACCGCGACAGCATCTTCAAACAGCCCGAAGGCCGCGGCTTGATCGTGCTGGCGTTGACCCTGGCGCTGCCCAAACGGTGGCAAGCCAATCTGCGTTACGGCGAACTGGCGCAGGCGCTGGCCGAACAGGGCGGCGCCGCGCCCTATCCCGCGCGCGTGGCCGACACTGTCATGGCGATCCGCCGCCGCAAATTGCCCGACCCCGCCGTGATCGGCAACGCCGGCAGCTTTTTTAAAAATCCACTGGTCTCGCGCCAGCAATGCGCGGCCCTGCTGGAGCGCCATCCGGCCCTGGTACACCACGCCCAACCCGACGGCGGCGAAAAACTGGCGGCGGGCTGGCTGATCGATCAATGCGGATGGAAGGGAAAAAGCTTGGGGCCGGCCGGCGTATATGCCAAACAAGCCCTGGTGCTGGTCAATCACGGTGGCGCCAGCGGCGCCGACGTCATGCGCCTGGCCGCCGCCATCCAGGAGGATGTGGCGGCGCGTTTCGGTGTACGGCTGGAGCCGGAACCGGTGCTGGTCTAGCGCCGCGCCGTCGCTGTTAGTTGAAGTGGCAAACGTAGTCGAGGGTGTCGGTGGTGTCGATGTCGAAGTGGGTGTTCGCGCCCACCTCGAAACGCTGGCCGGCGCCATAGCTGTGCCATTCGCTGGCGCCGGCCAGGCGGATCTTGCAGGCGCCGGCCACGATTTCCATGGTTTCGGCCGCGCCGGTGTTGAAGGTGAGGCTGGACGGGAAGATCACGCCCACGGTCTTCCGGCTGCCGTCGGCCAGCAGCACGGTGTGCGAGACGCATTTGCCGTCGAAATAAATATTCGATTTCTTGACCACGCTGACCTGGTCCAATTGTTCGCTCATGCCTGATTCCTTGTTATTGAGAGGGTGAAGACGGCGGGGGATCGACCGCCTCGACGACGCGGTCGCGGCCCCCGTCCCGCGCTTGTTGCAAAGCCAGCTCGGCCTGTTCGATCCAGGACGCCAACGTGGCGCCGACGGCCGATCCCGGCCACGCGCCGGCGACGCCGATCGACAACGTGGCGGCGCCGCGCGAGGCCTGCGGCCGGAAGTGTAGCAGTTGCGCGAGCTGGCGGCGGCAATGCTGCGCCAGGGCCAGCGCGTCGGCCGCCGTGGCGCCGGGCAGCAGCAGCGCGAAGCGCCCCGCGCCGAGGTGGGCGGCCAGGTCGTCCGGGCCGCGCAGCATGGCGCCGAGCAGCGCGGCCGTTTTTCTCGCGTTCCAGTCGGCGTCGGCCTGGTTCGCCGGTCCGCCGGCCGCGACGGGATCGAGCTCGCACAGCAGCAGGCCCACCGGCGCCGCGTCTTGTTGGCCGCGCCGCCACGCGGCGTCGGCGGCCCGCTCGAAACAGCGCCGGTCGCCGATGCCGATGCCGGTGACGGGGTCCGGCCCGCCCGGCCCGGGCGGCGCCAGGCGCGCTTCGGTCAGCGCCTGTTCGCTCACGCGCAAGCGCTGGCGCAGCGTGTACGCGGCCGAGTGGTAGCGGATACGCGCCAGCAGCTCGGCGCGGTCCGGCAGCTTGACCAGATAATCGTTGGCCAGCACCGCGAAACTGCGCGCCTTGAGCGCCGGGTCTTCTTTCGACGAGAGCACGATCACCGGCACCTCGGCCAAGGCCGGATGAAGACGGTAAGAGGCGATCAAGTCGAAGCCGTCGATGTCGGGCAAGACCAGGTCCTGCAGGATCACGCTCGGCTCGAAAGCGAGGGCCGTCTCGAGCGCCTTGTTGGCATCGGTGACGAAGTGGTAGGCGATGTCGTCCTGGCCGCCGAGCAGGCGGCGCATCGCCTCGGCGATGATCAACTGGTCGTCCACCAGCAGCACCCGCACGGCGGGTGCGGGCGGCGCGCCCTGCGCTGGCGCCGCTTCCGGCCTTGGGTCGATACTGGACATCGGACTCCCTTCAATGTGGGCCGCGCGCGACGCGGAGGTTAGGGTTTGCCGCCGACTTTGGCGCGCAGGCATGGGCCGATCTTATCGAGCGGCAGGATCATCTGGGCCGCGCCCAATTCGGCGGCGGCGCGCGGCATGCCGTACACGGCGCTGCTGGCCTGGTCCTGGGCGATGGTGACCTTGCCGGCGCGGCGCATGGCCAGCAAGCCCTCGCCGCCGTCGCGCCCCATCCCGGTCAACAGCACGCCCACCGCCGCGGCGCGCCAGTGCTGGGCCACGCAATGGAAGAACACGTCCACCGACGGGCGATAGGCGTAGTCGCGCGGTACCACATCGTAACCCAAACGGTGGTGCTGATCCAGCACCAGGTGGTCGTTGGTGCGCGCCACCAGCACCGTGCCGGCGACCAGCTCGTCGCCCTGCTCGATCACCCGCACCGGCATGCTGAGCTGCTCGCCCAGCCACTTGGCGAAATGGGTGGCGAAGTTTTCATCGATGTGCTGCACCACCACGAAGGCGCAGCCCGGCCCCGGAGTCCAGCCCGACAGCACCTTCGACACCGCCACCGGCCCGCCGGTGGAGGCGCCGATCGCCACCAGGGTGTCGATCTCGCCGCCCTTGCGTTCGGCCTGCGCGGCCGGGCGCGCCGACATGCCGTCGGCGCCGCCGCTGTGGCGTATCAGCTTGCCGATGGTCTTGATCTTGGCCAGCAGCTCGGCGTCGCCGCCCAATTGGCCCTGCAGCACCGGGGTGGCCGTCACGTCCAGCGCGCCGGCGCCCAGCGCGCGAAAGACCTGATTCACATTGTCTTGCGGGCGCCCGGTCACCACCAGGATCGCGCACGGACTGTGCTCCATGATCTGGCGGGTCGCCTCGACCCCGTCCAGCTCGGGCATGTTCAAGTCCATCAGCACCAGGTCGGGCCGCTGCTCGGCGCACAGGCGCACCGCCTCCACCCCGGTGCGGGCGATCCACAACACCTGGTGCTCCTGGGTGCTGGCCACCACCCGCCGCAGCGCCTCGGCGGCCATCGCGACGTCGTTGGCGATGGCGATCTTCATAGGCGCGCCTCGCCGATCAGATCGGCGACCGCTTCGAGCAGGGTCTCGTCATGGAAGCTGCCCTTGGTCAGATAATAATCGGCGCCGGCCGACAAGCCGCGCGCGCGATCCTCCGGCCGGTCCTTGTACGACACGATCATCACCGGCAGCTTGTGCAGGTGCAGATCCTTTTTGATCAGCGACACCAGCTCGATGCCGTCCATGCGCGGCATGTCGACGTCGGTGATCACCAGATCGTAGTCGCCGCTGCGCACCACGTTCCAGCCGTCGATGCCGTCGATGGCGACGTCGACCTCGAAGCCGCGCCCCAGCAGCAGCTTGCGTTCCATCTCGCGCACCGTCAGCGAATCGTCCACCACCAGCACCCGCTTGGCCTTGCGCCGCTCGCTGGCGCCGCCCTTGGCCAGTTGATGCAGGCCGCCCTCGTGCAGCAGCTTGTCGATCGACAGCAGCAGGTCCGGCACGTCCAGGATCAGCACCGGCTCGCCGTCGTCGAGCAAGGCGGCGGCCGAGATGTCGCGCATCTTGCCGAAGATGGGATCGATCGCCTGCACCGCCAGGCTTTGCTCGCCGCGGATGGCGCCCACCACCATCGCGTAACGGCGCGCGCCGCCGCCGATCACCACCACCGGCAGCTCGGCGGCGCCGGCGTCGGCCTCGCTCAACTCCAGGATCTGGGCCGCCGACACCAGGCCCAGATGCTCGCCGCCGAATTCGAAGAATTGCTTGTTTTCGAGCGTGTGGATCAGCGCGCGCGCCACCATGATCACGCGTTCGACCTTCACGATCGGGATCGCGTAAGCCTCGGCGCCGATGTCGATCACCAGCGCGCGCACGATCGATTGCGTGAGCGGCAGCGTGATCGAGGTACGAAAGCCCTTGCCCTGTTCCGATTCGAGCCGCACGGTGCCGTTTTGCTGGCGGATGGTGTCGTGCACGATATCGAGCCCGACCCCGCGCCCGGACAGCTGGTTGGGCGAGGCCTTCAGGCTGAAGGCCGGCAGGAACAGGAATTCGAGCAGCTCGGCCGGCGACAGCGCGGCGGCCATGGCGGCGCTGGCCATCTTGCGCTCGATCACGGAAGCGCGGATCTTTTCCAGGTCCACGCCGCGCCCGTCGTCGCCGATCTCGATATTGAGCATGCCGGCCCGGTGCCGCGCTTCGATGCGGATGGTGCCGACGGGCGGCTTGCCGGCCGCCTCGCGCTCGGCCGGGGTTTCCATGCCGTGGTCGACGGCGTTGCGCAGCATGTGGTTGAGCGGGCTTTCGATGCGGGCCAGGATGTCGCGGTCGACCAGGGTGTCTTCGCCCTCGATCAGCAGTTGCGCTTCCTTGCCCAGGCTGCGCGCCAGATCGCGCACCATGCGCGGGAAGGCTTGGACGCCGTCGCGGAAAGGGCGCATGCGCAGCGTCAGCACCTCGTCCACCATGCCGGTCGACACGGCCAGCAGGCGCCGCTCGTAGCTTTCGATATCGGCGATGTGCTCCAGGATGAACTGCTTGAGCGGCTGCGATTTTTGCAGCGCCAGCAGCGACTTGTCCTTCAGGCGCGTGTCGCCGCCGCGGCCGATTTCCTCGTGCAGTTGCTCGATGGCGGCGAACAGGCTGCTCTGATTGCGTTTGAAACGCTGCATCGCTTGTATCATCGGATGCAGCAGATGGGCGTTGATGCGCGACTCGCTGGCCAGCGACAGCAGGCGGTCGAAGCTTTGCGCCGCGCCTTTCGGTCCCGCCGGGACAGGTCCCGCCGGGTTAGGTCCGGCCGGGCTAGGTCCGGCCGGGGGCAAGGCCGGCGCGGGCGCCGGATCGGCCGCAAGACCGGTCGCGGGCGCTGCCTCGGGCGGCGCCGGCCTGGGCGCGGGCGGCAGGCCCGGCAACTCGGGCAGGTTGGCCAGGTCGGCGATGGCGGCCAGGGTGCGGCCGATCTGCGCGGTGTTGGCCAGCAGCCAGGCGGCGGCGCCGGCGTCGTCCTGGCGCGACATCTGCATGATCAGATCGACCCCGCCCAACAGCACGTCGACCCGCTCCGGGGTCAGTCTCAGCTTGCCGTGTTGGGCCGCGATGAAGTTGTCCTCCATGCCGTGCGCCAGTTGCACGATCACGTCCAGCCCGACGATGGAGGCGGCCCCCTTGATCGAATGGGCGGCCCGCATCATCGGCTCGATCGCGCGCGCGTCGCCGGCGCTGCGTTCGAGCGTGAGCAAGCCGTCGGTCAGAACCTGGGTCTGGCTGTCGGCCTCCATGCGGAACAGGTCCAGCATGGAAAATTGGCTCAGATCGCCCTGTTGTTCGATGCTCATCGCAGCGCCCTCGCCATCTGGTGGCCGAGCAGCGCCATGTCCAGGCAACCCACCTGTAGCTGCTGGTGGGCGATCACGCCGGTCACGAAACGCGTCAAGCCCTTGTTGATGGTGGCCGCCGGCGCTTGCAGCGCGTCCTGGGCGTAACGCACGATGCCGTGCAGGTCGGCCACCGGCAGCGCATACGACTGCGCCTCCCATTCGATCAGCAACAGGCGGGCGAAAGTGTGGCGGCCCTTGGCCGGCGCCGCTTCCTGGTCCTCGATGCCCAGCAGGGCCGCCAGCGCCATGCACGGATACAGCTTGCCGCCCACGTTGACCACCCCGCACAGGGCGCCGCCGCCCCGGTGCGGCAGCGCGTGGGGGCGCGCCTCGGGCGCCACCGTCACCATCACGCGGGTCGGCAGCGCCAGCCATTCGCGGCCGATGCGAAACACCAGCACCGATTGATCCTGGCGCGCGGCGCCCACCTCCACGCGGCGAAAGTGCGCGGCCCACTCGTCCTGGTAGGCTTGGTCGACCGGGCGTTGCAGGTTGCGGCTGGCGGCGTCGGCGTACACTTCGCAGTTGCGGCAATGGAGGCGGGTGGCCAGCTTGTCGCAACTGCGGTCGCCGGCCACTCCGATGGTGTTCCAGCAGTCGTCGAGCAGCAGCGCGGGCGCCTCAGATGGGTTCATGGGACGCTTTCATCAGGCTTGCCGACGTTGGAAAATACGCGCCGCGCGCGCTTTCAGGGCGGCCGCCGCGTGCTCGTCGCCGTGGCGTTCGGCCAACAGCGCCAAGTGGCACAGGGCGTCGTAGTGATCCGGTTGCAGATACAGGCAGCGGCGCCAGTATTGGCCGGCCAGGTCGAGCTGGCCGGCGTGCTCGCTCAAAATGCCGAGGATGAAATAGGGCTCGGCCGCCTCCGGATGGAGCGCCAGATGGGCGTGGCACTTCTGGCCCGCTTCCTTGAGTTCGCCCAGGTCGGCCAGTTGGCGGGCCTGGGCCATCAGGTCCGGCGCGGCTGCCCGCGCCGCCGTCTTGGGCGGCGCCGACGGCGACGTCGGGACGGCCACCGGGTCGGCGCGGCGCCGTTCCGGGCGCACCGGCCAGGGCGTCGGCGTCAATTGCACCCCGCGCCGGGCGGGCGCGCGCGGCGCCGGCCGCGCCGCCTCGCCCGCGTCGGGCTGGCTGACCGCCTTTTTCAAGGCGAAGGCCTGGCGCAGCGGCAGCGTTTGAAAACCATGGCGGCAGAAGGCCGGCACCTCGGCGTAGCCGGCGAACAGCACACCGTCGTCGGCCAGCAGGGCGCCCAGGCAGGCGGTCGCCGCCGCCGTGGTGGGTGGATCGAAATAGATCAGCAGGTTGCGGCAAAAGATCACGTCGTAGTAGCGCGCGCAGGCGATGCGGTCGAATTGCAGCAGATTGCCTTGCTTGATGCTGACCTGCGCCCGGATCGCCTCGTCGATCTGGTAGGCACCTTCGCCCAGATGCCGGAAGTGGCGCTCGCGGAAGGCCACGTCGCGCGAGCGGAAGGCGTTGCGGCCGTAGATGCCGCCGCGCGCGCGCGCCACGCAGGCCGCGCTCAGGTCGAAGGCGTCGATGCTGAAGGCGCTCGCCGCCACGCCGGCGTCGCGCAGCGCCATCGCCATCGAATACGGCTCCTCGCCGCCGGCGCAGGGGATCGACAAGATGCGCACCGTGCGCGCGCCGACCGCCAGCTTGGCCTGGACCACGCCGGTGAAGGCGGCGAAGGCGAGCGGGTCGCGGAAGAACCACGATTCGGGCACCACCACCAGCTCGATCAATTCCGCCATTTCCTGCGGCGTGAGCGCTTGCAGATAGGCGTCGCTGTCGGCGAAGCCGCGCAGCTCCATGCGCTGGCGCACGGCGCGGTCGGCGGCGTCGGGCGCCACCGTCAAGCCGCTGGCTTGGCGCAGCAGGTGTGCGGCGCTCATGGGCCGGCCCGGCCTGGATCGGCCCGGCCTGGATCGGCCCGGCCAGGATCGGCCCGGCCTGGATCGGCCTCACGTGGCCCGGCCCGGTCAGGCCCGGCCTCGATCAACGCGGGTGGTTGAAACAAGATGGCGCATACGGACGCCGGCAGCAGTTGCGCCAACTCGACCAGCTGGATCATGCCGCCATCGTCGCCGGCCACCCGGCCCAGGAAAGACGCGCCGGCCACACCGGCTTCGGCCAGCGTGGCTTCGGCCAGCTCCTGCACCCCGCGCACCCGCTGCGCCAAGAGTCCCAATAAATGGACGGCGCCGTCCGGCGTCGCGTAGTCGACCAGCACGATGCGGGTGTCGAAGCAGGGCGCGGCCGGCTCCAGGCCGGCCAGCCGGGTCAAATCGATCACCGGCACCGGGTCGCCGTGGAAGTCGAGCAGGCCGGCCACGTAGGGCGGCGCCAGCGGCAGGCTTTTCAAGCGCAGCACCGGCAGCACCCGCACCAGCGCGCGCAGCGCCAGGCCGTAGCGATCCTGGCCGATATGGAAGATCAGCGCCTTCATGGGCTCAGACGGTCACCGCGAAGTTCGACACGCTCGACTGCAAATCGCCGGCCGCGTACTGCAACTGGTGCACCGCCTCGCTGGTGGCCTTGAGCGATTCGACGGTTTGCTGGGTGGCGTCGTTCAACTGCATCATGGTGTCGGAAATCTGCGAGGCGCCGACCGCCTGCGACTGCATGCCCTGCAAAACCGCGTCGAACTGGGGCGCCAGTTTCTGCACCTGGTCCATCACCGAAGATAATTGTTCGGCCACTTGACGCACCTCGCCCACGCTGCGCCGAATTTCCTCGGAAAATTTGTCCATCCCCATCACGCTGGCCGACACCGCCGACTGCATCTCCTTGAGCATCTGCTCGATATCCCAGGTCGACACCGAGGTCTGGTCGGCCAGGCGCCGGATCTCGGTGGCCACCACCGAAAAGCCGCGCCCCGCCTCGCCCGCCTTCTCGGCTTCGATGGCGGCGTTGAGCGACAGGATATTGGTTTGGTCGGCCACCTTGGTGATGGTGATCAGCACGCTGTTGATATTGCTGGCCTTTTCGGACAGCGCGGCCAGCTTGGCGTTGATCGAATCGGTGGCCGTGACCATGTGCTGCATGGTCTGGTCCATGCGGCGCAGATTGTTTTGCGCTTCGGCCGTGGCCGAGGTGGTGAAGTCGGCCACGGCGGTGGCGTCTTCCATGGTGCGCAGCAGCTGGGTGGTGTTGGCCGAGATTTCCTTGGTGGTGCTGAGGATTTCGATGCTGGTCTGGGCTTGCTCGATGCCGGTGGCCTCTTGCTGCTTGGCCGAGGCGGCGATTTCGGTGGCCGAGGTGGTGACTTGGATGCCGGCCTTTTGCACATTGTTGAGCAGGCTGCGCAAATTGTCGAACATCTTCGCCAGGCCGCCGCCCAGCTGGCCGATGGCGTCGCCGCCGCCGATCTCGACCTTGCCGGTCAAGTCGCCCGAGGCGGCCTTCGACACCACCACCAGCAAGGTGTCGACCTTGGCGCGCAGCAGATTGGTGGCGGCCAATTCGGCGGCCTGGCTATCCTGGATGGTTTGCGCCATGCTGTTAAATTGCGTGGTCACCTTGCCCAGCTCGTCGCCCGAGATGACGGCGGCGCGGGCCGACTGTTCACCGGCGGCGATGCGCTTGACGGCGTCGGTCAGATTGTTGAGCGGCGCCAGCAAGGCCTGGCCCAGCAGGTAGGAAATGAATAGGGCCAGGGCGATGCAGACGATACCGCCCACCACCAGCACCATTAGCATTGATTGCTGCAATTCCTTGGAGGTTTGCGAGCGTTGGCCCAGCAAGCGGTTTTCTTCCTCGGTGGCCTCGTCCAGCGTCTTGTAGACCGCCTTGACGGCCGGGCTGCCTTGTTGCAACTGGGCGCTGCGACCCACCGTGTCGGCCGCGTTGGCGGCGTTGCCGAGCTGCTGGCGCAGCTGCATCTGCGGTTCGATGGCGTCCTTGATCCAGCTATCGACCAGCACGTTGAGCTGCTTGAGGCGGACTACCTGACGCGGATTGTCGGCCGTCAGGGTTTGCACCCGGCCTATGGCTTCCGGCAAATCGGCCATTTCCAACTTGATTTTGGCCCGCCTTTCTTCGTTGCCGGTCAGGTAATAGCCGCGCGCCTCGACTTGAACTTGCAGCAATCCAATATTGACCGCATCGATGGCCAACAACACTTCCATCGTGTGTTTATCCCAGCTGTTGGCTTGGGACAAGCGGTTGAAGTTATTGTAGGCGAGCGCGAGCAGGACGAGGATGATGGCGACGATGGCGCCGAAGCCCAGATACAGCTTGCTCTTGATGGTGAAGTCTTTCAACATGGGCCGCTCCGGTATGGGGACTGGGTGCATCTGTTTGGAATGTAGCATTTTTTGCACGGCGGCGCGAGGCTGGCGCGTTAGGGTGTGGTGTGCTGGCAAATAATCGACGGCCGGGGGCGGGGCGGGGCCGGGCCGCGTGCCTCGGCCATAAAAAAAGCCGCTCGAAAGCGGCCTGGGCGGGGTGCCGGTCGACGCCGGCGGCGGGTGCTTACGCGCCCCGTTTTTCGCGCGCGATGGCGGCGATGCGCATGCGCAGCGCGTTGAGCTTGATGAAGCCGCCCGCGTCGGCCTGGTTGTAGGCGCCGCCGTCTTCGTCGAAGGTGGCGATGTTCATGTCGAACAGGGAATCGGTCTTGGAGTCGCGCGAGACCACGATCACATTACCTTTGTAGAGCTTCACCCGTACCCAGCCATTCACGTTCTGCTGGGTATGATCGATCAGTGTCTGCAGTGCCAGCCGCTCCGGTGCC
>JAYVUV010000489.1:0-16058 GCA_043787615.1 Janthinobacterium sp.
CACCGATCTGGCCCCCTTGTCTGGATTGCGCGGCTTGCATCGATTGGTCCTGTCGGGTAATCGTGGACTGCGCGGCGTGCAGCTGCGTCCCATTGTTGCCCAAAACTGGGATTTGCAAGCGCTCGGTGTGCGCGGCATCGGCATTGGTGCTTTTGACCAGCTCGGCAGCTTCCGGCATCCGCAAACTGGCCAGCCCTACGATTTGCGCGAACTCGATCTCGGCAGCGCCGGTCTTAACGCGCAGGGCAGTGCGCAAGCGATCGACTTTGTATCCCGCTTCCGTAACTTGCGTCAGCTTAATCTGTCCAATAATGGCTTGGGCGATATTGCGCCGCTCAATGGTTTGACGGCCCTGCGTGATCTTGATCTGTCCAACAATCGGATAATCGATCCCCTCCCGCTGCTTGGCTTGCGTACATTGGAGCGCCTGAACTTGTCGGGCAATAGCGGCTTGCGGTTTGGCATGGTCCATCAATTGCTCGATCAGAACTGGGGCTTACATAGTCTTGGTTTGCATGGTATCGAGATCGGGGATCTCGGCACTTTGGGCCTGTTGAATACGCAAACGTGGCTACCCTACGATATGACGGAACTCGACGTGGGCAATACCCAAATGGTCGGCGGCGTCAAGGCCGGCAACCTGGATTTCGTGGCGCGCTTTCGCCATTTGCAGTCGCTCAACGCGTCTGACAATGGCATTACCGATTCGCGTCCTTTAGGTGCGCTGCCCGAATTGACCGATCTTGATCTGTCGAATAATCGGATGGTCGATGTGCCGGCGCTTCCGCAGCATGGTCTGCGTCGCCTTGATTTGTCCGGCAATGTCGGCGTGCGCGTAGCTCAGGTGCTGCCTCTGCTGAGCCAAAATCCGGGCTTGACCAGCCTGGGCCTGGGCGGCATCGATATCGGCGATGTTGATCCCTTGATGAGCGCCTTGCGCGACGCGCAGACGGGACAACCCTATCGGTTGACCGAACTGAACTTAAATAACAGCAAGCTGCGCGACGCCAGCAACAGCGGCAGGTTCGATTTCCTGGCGTCGTTCCATGCGCTGCGGGTGCTTAAGCTCAGCGCCAACCGCGTGAGTAATCTCGCAATCTTTTGGGGTTTGAATCAGTTGCAGTCGCTCGATTTGTCGAACAATCTGCTGGAAGGGATCGAACCGCTGTTCGCATTGCGCTCGCTGGTGATGGTGAATTTGCGCGGCAATAATGGCATCGCCTGCAACGTGCTCGACAACTTCGCGCTTCAGTTGCCCACCACGGTCGTGGCGCGGCCTTTATCGTGCGTCGCGGCGCAAGCGATGACGTCCATCGGCGCGCCGTCCATGTAAGGCAAGCGCCGCCGGAGGGCGGCGCGAAGAGTGCAATCCGGCGGGGCATTTTGTCCCGCCGGGAACGCAGCCCGGCCGTTCGACGGCCGGGCTGCGCGCGGCGTTTATGCCGGCTTCATGAACTCCAGATCCTGCACCTTGAAATTCACCAGGTCCGGCAGGGTTTGCACCAAATTCACTTGCGGCAAAAACCACTTCAACACGGTGGCGGCGTACTGATTCACCGAAGTGCTGGGGATCAAGGATCCCTTGGCGTTGATGCCGCTGCCCTTGTCGTCCGGGCCGCCCAGGGTATAGTCGGGCCAGATGCCGTAAGTCTTTTGGCCCTTGACCGCGCCGCCCACCACGAAATGGCAATTGCCCCAGGCGTGGTCGGTGCCGTCGCTGCTGTTCGGCTTGAGCGAGCGGCCGAAATCGGATGCCGTCATGCACGTGACTTTCTCCGACAAGCCCATGTTTTGCATGGTCTTGCTGAAGCCGGCCACCGCTTCGCCCAAATCGCGCAACAGAATGGGATGGCGCGCCAACTGGTTCGAGTGCATGTCGAAGTCGCCGGTGCCCACGCAAATGATGTCGCGCACGCCTTTGAGCTGGGACCGGGCGCCGATGATGGTGGCCGCCCGTATCAGGTGGCGCACGAATTCGACGTCGCGCGCGCCCGCGAAACCGGCGGCGATCTCGGCCGACGGATCGCCGGCCAGCAACGGGCCGATGGTTTCGCTCACCTCGATGGTGCTCTTTTCCTGGCCGCCCCAGGCCTTGACCAATTCCGAACCCCCGGCCAAGGCCGAATTGACCAGCGACTTGATCAGGTTGATGCGGCTGGGCATGGCCACGTCGGGCTGGGTCAGGGCGTTGTCGCTGTACTTGAGCGCGGTGCCCGACAGGCGCAATTGCGGCACGCGCTGGTCCTGGCCCCAGCGCTTGTCGCCGGCGAAGGAATACGAGGTGCCCAGGCCGGCGTTTTGCAGCGCGCGCCCGCCCCAGCCGCTTTGTACCTTGGGATCGCCCATGGCGTTGTGCCAGCAGTTTTGCTGGCCGCCATGGTCGAATAACTGGCTGGGGATTTGGCGGGTGTCGCCGTCGCGCACCAGGCCGGCGTATTCGGCCTTGGTGATGGGACGCACCAGCGGCCCCACGTTGGTGACGATGGCCAGGGTCTTGTCGTTCCACAGCGCTTGCAGCGGGGCCAGGGCGGGGTGCATGCCCAGGTGTTCGGGGCCGTCCAGCGGCAGCAGAAATCCGTTGTCGCCGCCGGCACCGCTGTCGCCGGCGCCGCGGCGTATCGCCACCGCGCCGCGCGAGCGGTTGTAGATTTTGTAAATGGCTTCGTCCAAGGGCACGAAGCAATTGAAGCCGTCGTTACCGCCTGTCATGTAAATATAGACCAGGCATTTATAGTCGGCGGCTTGGGCTTGGGCGTCGCTCACGGAAAACAGCGACACCCCGGCGCCCAGGGCGGCCAGGCTGGTCGAGGCGGCACCCGTTTTTAAGAAATTTCGGCGGTCCATGGGCATGTCCTTAGCGTTGAATTTGGTAGTAAGCGGATTTGCGGATCAGATACAGGGCCACTTTCACGCGTTCGGTCAGGTAATCGCTCTTGCGCACCTTGACCAGCTTGCCGCCGTTGGCGCTATCGCTGGCCGGGGTCCATGTCGAGACGGCGTCGGTGATGATTTGCAAGTCCGCTTCCGGCAGGGCGTTGGCGGCGTACACCGCGTTGAGCATGCGCACGAAGGTGGGCGCGTCGGCCGCCTGCGATGTCAGGCTCTTGTATTCGAGCCGGGTCAAGCCGTCCCATGGCGAGTTGTAGACCGGCTTGCCGTCCTTGCCGGCCGGGCAGGCGCCGCTGTTATTGCGTTTCACACCCGTGTCGCAATTGGGCAAGATGCCGGCGCCCAGATTGTATTGATTGAACAGCAGATAGTTGTCGAAATTGGCGCGCGCCACCAATTCGTTGGAGCCGTTGATTTCAAACTCGGGACCGACCAAGCCCTTGCTGTTGGCGCCGGGCAGGGGCGCGTCCGGTTTGAAGAAGTTGAACACGGTGGGCGAGTCGAACACCATCTGGCCGAGCGGCTCGCCGATGCTGTGGCGGCCCATTTGGCGACCGTCCGTGACGGAGCCGTCGAGGGCGCGGAACAGCGAGGTCATGTGGATGATCGGTTCCTTCAGCTTGCCGTACGCGCTGTCGCCGGCCAGGGCCGGGTCGCGCGCTTCCGGATCGAGCAAGATGGCGGCGATCACCGCTTGCATGTCGCCCTTGCGGCCGCTGCCGAAGCCTTGGAAACGGCCGCTGTCGAAGGCGTCCGCCACCCGCGTCACGTAAGCCGGTTTCGGATTGCTGGTGACCAGGCGCTGTATCAATTGCTTGCTGAAGAAGGGGCTGGTGTTGGGGTGCAGTTGCACGCTGTTCAAGGCGGCGTCGAAGGCCGATTTGGCGTCGTGGCTGGCCTGGATGGTAACCCCGGACAGCAGCGTGCGCTGGTCGCCGCGCGCGATGGCGTCCGGGTCGTCGTGCTTGGCGTCGACCAAGACCATGGGACCGCCGAAATAGGTGGTGTTCCAAGAGTTGGCGTTGTGGGTGGAATAGCGCGAATAGCCGCCGGCCGGGTAGGTCAGGCCGGAAAACGCGTACGCGTAATTCAATACCACTTCTTCGGTGTAAGTCGGTTTGCAGCGCCCGTCCTGCAAGCTGGCGTCGCGGTTGAGCAGGCAAGGGCCGACCGAAAACAATTGCAGGAACTCGCGGCCGAAGTTTTGATTCGGATCGTTGCCGGCGTTGTTGAGCGAGTTGATGAAGTCGCCGGTCACGGGGCTGAGGGTGAAGGCGCGCAAGATATCGAAAAAGTTGCCGAACGCCTTGTCGCGGAACATTTGCTGGTGGATGCGCATGCCGTAGGTGGCGTTCGAATCTTCGCCCATGCCGACCAGAATTTCCGACAGCGCCAGCGCGATGCGACCGCGCAGCTGGTCGTCGCCGTAGATCGCCTGGCGGTAGAATTCCCAGATCAGGGGATCGCTGGTGTTGTTGTCGCGTCCGCAATGGGCGCGCGTGTAGTGCTCGTCGAAGCTGCCGCTGTCGCACCCGCCCGAGACCTTGTGGATGAACTCCTTGCCGACCGTGTACTGGGTCGCCGGCAAGGCGAACTGCTTGGTGATCCACTGCTTGGCTCCCAGGGTCTGGATCTCGCTCACGCCCTGTAAAGTAGGGCCGAAGCTGGCTTGCTGCATCAGGCGCGAGGCGTCGGTCACCTGGTCCAGGGCCGCCAGATTGAGTTTGCCAGCGCTGGCGCCGCCGAGCGCCTTGAGGACGGTGGGGTTGTCTTGCTGGGCCGGGGTGGCCGTGTCGCTGCCCGAGCCGCAGGCCGCCAAAAAGAGCAGGGCGGCCGTCGATAGCAAGGTCCGGCGCGAGACGAATCGGATAGGTCGATCGTTCATGGGATGCTGGTCTCCAAATGTATTTGTGACGTCGAAAAGTCCAGGCGGCCCTCGGGGCGGGGCCGGCGGACAAGGTGCGGACGCATCGCGCGGGCGATGGTTGACGGCGCGACGGGCCAGCTGGCGGAAGGCTTGCAAGGATGGCGATGTTGAGCCAGTCATAAGTGTAATATGGAAACATTTTACTTTGTAAACTATTTGCTTATATCTGGCGCTGGACCCGGGCGGCCCCTGGAAGTTGTCTTGGTGGCATCGTTTTCACGCCCCGGGTTCGACAGTGCGGCCCTAACCGGCTACACTAGCGCCACCAAAGCGAGCTGTCTTATCTCAAACGGGCATCCCGGCGTCGCGCCGCAGACCCGTTCAGCGCCGCGCGCGCCAAGGCGTGGCGTACCGGACCGCCGCCGCAATCGCACCCTACAGGGGTCTAAGGAGAACTATATGAGTTGGTTGGAAAAACTGCTGCCACCGCGAATCCAGCGTTCCGACGCCGCCGCGCGCAAAACCATGCCCGAAGGGCTGTGGGTCAAGTGCCCATCCTGCGAAGCGGTGCTGTATCGCACCGATCTGGAGTCGAACCTGCATGTGTGCCCGAAATGCGCGCACCATATGCGCATCCGCGCCCGCGAGCGGCTCGACAGCCTGCTCGACGCCGGTGGTCGGTATGAAATCGGCCAGGAAATCCTGCCGGTCGACACCCTCAAATTCAAAGACAGCAAGAAATATCCGGACCGCTTGAAGGCGGCCATGGAGGCGACCGGCGAAACCGACGCCATGGTGGTGCTAGGCGGCGCCATCATGAGCTTGCCGGTGGTGGTGGCGTGTTTCGAATTCGAATTCATGGGCGGCTCGATGGGTTCGGTGGTGGGCGAGCGTTTCGTGCGCGGCGCGCAGATCGCGCTGGAGCAAAAAGTGCCGTTCATTTGCATCACCGCCACCGGCGGCGCGCGCATGCAGGAAGGCTTGCTGTCGCTGATGCAGATGGCCAAGACCACGTCCATGCTGACCAAGCTGGCCGAGAAAAAACTGCCCTTCATCAGCGTGCTGACCGACCCGACCATGGGCGGCGTGTCGGCCTCGTTCGCCTTCATGGGCGACGTGGTGATCGCCGAGCCGAAGGCGCTGATCGGCTTCGCCGGCCCGCGCGTGATTGAAAACACGGTACGCGAAAAGCTGCCGGAGGGTTTCCAGCGCGCCGAGTTCCTGGTCACCAAGGGTGCGGTCGACATGATCGTCGACCGCCGCAAGATGCGCGAAGAGATCGCGCGTCTGCTGGCCCTGCTGCAAAACCAGGCGGTGGAAGTGCTGGCCTGACGCGTCGCGCGCCGGCCGTCGTTCGGCGCTTGTTGTATACTAGTGGCTCCATGCGCGCGAGGGTTGTCCCTCGCGCGCGGTCATTTCACGTCCCTCACCTTGCCTCGCGTCTCCATCATGCCCACCCTTCCGACCACACTGCCGCAATGGCTGGCCCTGCTGGAAAGCCGCCACGCCGAAATCGAGATCAATCTGGGCCTGGACCGGGTGCGCGCCGTCAAAGACCGGCTCGGCCTGCGGTTTTCCTGTCCCGTCGTCATGGTGGCCGGCACCAACGGCAAAGGCTCGACCTGCGCCATGCTCGAATCGGTGCTGCTGCGCGCCGGTTACAAGGTCGGTCTCTACATCAAGCCGCACTTTCTCGACTTTAACGAGCGCGCGCGGATGCAGGGCGAACTGGCCAGCGACCAAGCCTTGATCGACAGTTTCGCCGTGGTGGAGGCGGCGCGCGCCGACACCGACCTGACGTATTTCGAATTCACCACCCTGGCCATCCTGCACCTGCTGGCCGGCGCCGATCTGGACGTGGCGATCCTGGAAGTGGGCCTGGGCGGGCGCTTGGACGCGGTCAATGTGATCGACGCCGACGTGGCCATCGTCACCAGCATCGATATCGACCACACCGATTATCTGGGCGACACGCGCGAGGCGATCGGCTTCGAAAAGGCCGGCATTTTCCGGCCGGGCAAAACCGCCATTTGCAGCGATCCGGTGCCGCCCTTAGCGCTGATCGCGCACGCCGAGGCGATCGGCGCCGACCTGTGGCTGATGGGGCGCGACTTCAATTATTCGGGCGACAAGCAGCAATGGAATTACGGCGGCCGGGTCCAGCGCCGCAACGCGCTGGCCTACCCCAGCCTGCGCGGCGCCAACCAGATTTTGAACGCGGCCGCCGTGCTGGCCGCGCTGGAAGCGCTCAAGCTCACGCTGCCGGTGGGCGCCCAGGATGTGCGCAGCGGCTTGGTCATGGTCGAGTTGCCGGGCCGCTTCCAGGTGTTGCCGGGGCGGCCCACCGTGATCCTCGACGTGGCCCACAATCCACACGCGGCCGCCGCCCTGAACCAAAATCTGGGCAATATGGGTTTCCATCCCTACACCTACGCCGTGTTCGGCTCCATGCGCGACAAGGATATCGACGGCGTGCTGGCGGCCATGGCCGAGCATGTCGACCACTGGTGCCTGTGCGGCTTGCCGTCGAGCCGGGCGGCCGACCCGGCCGAGCTGGCGGCCAAGGTGCAAATCATGTTGTCGAACAAAGAAAATAGCCAAGAATGCAGCTTTGAGGGTTTCGCCGATCCGGCACAAGCTTTTGCAAATGCGCTGAGCCGGGCCGGTGAGAATGATAGAATTGTGGTCTTTGGATCGTTCCTGACCGTCGCCGGCGTGATGGCGGCCAGAAAATCCTCACTCCACTGAAAATATACGCATGGGCTTGTTCTCTTTCCTTCATAAAAACAAGCAAAAGGCCGGCGCGGCGGAGGGTGCTTACGCCGCGCGCGCCGACGACAAGGAAGCCAGCGCCCAGGCGCGCGCCAAGCGTGCCTCCAACGCCGGCGCGGCCGCCGGCCCGCGCCGGGGCGGCAAGGAAGCGGTCGATCCCGTGTTGCCCGAAAAGAAACGCGCGCGCCGGCGCCTGGTCGGCGCTATCGCGCTGGCCCTGGGCGTGGCGGTCGGCTTGCCGATGGTGCTCGATTCCGAACCGAAGCCTTTGAGCTCCGACATCGCGATTCAAATTCCACCCAAGGATAAACCGGCCGGCGCCGCGCCGACCCAGGCGCCGGCCCACGCCTCGGCCCAGCCGAGCGCGCCCGCCACCGGCGCGTCGCGGGTGGCCGCCAGCGCCGCCCTGGACCAGTCCGAGCAAATCGTCTCGGCCCCGTCCGACACGCCGGCCAGGGCGCCGGCGGCCGGCCCGGTGCCATTGCCGGCCGAACCGCGCGTGCACCGCGAGCCAGCCGACGCCAAACCGGCGGCCGCGCTGGCACTCGCGCCCAAACACGAACCGGTCACGCCCAAGCCGGCCGCGCCCAAGCCCGCGACCTTGGCCGCCAAGCCGGCCGTCAAGCCCGAGGAGCGCGCCGAGCACGCCGATGCCAAGCCGGTCAAGAACGGCGACGACGCGGCGCGCGCCATGGCCATCCTGGAAGGCCGGCCCAACGCCAAGCCCCAGGACGAGGGCGGCGCCAAATTCGTGGTGCAAGTGGCCGCGCTGGCCACCCAGGACAAGGTCGACGAATTGCAGGGCAAATTGCGGGAGGCCGGCATCAAATCCTATACCCAGCGCGTGCCGACGGCGGCCGGCGAACGCACCCGCATCCGGGTCGGCCCGTTCGCCAGCCGCGAAGAGGCGGAAAAAGTGCGCGCCAAGCTGGTCAAGATCGGCTTGAGCGGCAGTCTGGTGCCGGCGTGACCGGCACGACCGGTACGAGCGGTACGAGCGGTACGAGCGGCGCGACGCGGCGTGACGGCGGGGCAGGGCGGGCGTGACCATTTTCGATTATCTGGTGCTGTTCATCTTGATCGCGTCCATCGTCATCAGCACCATGCGCGGCTTGATCAAGGAAATCCTTTCGCTGTTGAGCTGGGTGGTCGCCTTTGTCGTCGCCAACGTCTACGGCCCCGTGCTGGCGCCCATGTTGCCGGCGGTGGTGCCGGGCGAGGCGCTGCGATTGATGGTAGGCTTCGCCGCGCTGTTCGTCGGGGTGCGTTTATTGATGGCGCTGCTGACCCTGGCGCTGGACGCCTTGATCGCGGCCAGCGGCTTGAATTTGGCCGACCGCGGCTTGGGCGGCTTGTTCGGTTTGGCGCGCGGCCTTGTGATTGTGTTGGCCGGCGTCATATTGTGTGGCATGACGGCGATTCCGCAACAGCCATTCTGGAAGAACGCCTTGCTGAGTCCCTTGGCCGAGACCGGCGCGCGCACCCTCAAGCCGTATTTGCCGGCCGCTTACGCCCAGCATGTGCAATTTTGAATTCTTTAAATCAGTCGTACCAGTCTAGGAGCACACCATGTGTGGCATCGTCGGCATCGTTTCCCATCAACCCGTCAATCAATTGCTCTACGATGCGCTGCTGCTGTTGCAGCATCGCGGGCAAGACGCGGCCGGGATAGCGACCAATCACAGCAGCATGTTTTCCATGCACAAGGCTAACGGCCTGGTGCGTGACGTTTTCCGCACCCGTAACATGCGTTCGCTGCAAGGCAATTCCGGCATCGGCCACTGCCGCTATCCGACCGCCGGCTCGTCCAGCGAGGAAGAGGCGCAACCGTTTTACGTGAACGCCCCGTTCGGCATCACGCTGGCCCACAACGGCAACCTGACCAACTGGGAACAGCTCAAAAACGAGATGTTCAAAAACGACCGGCGCCACATCAACACCGATTCCGACTCGGAAGTGCTGCTCAACGTGCTGGCCCACGAAATCCAGCAGGCGACCACCGGTTTCACGCTGGACCCGGCCGCCGTGTTCAAAGCGGTCGGCGTGCTGCACCGGCGCGTGCGCGGCGCCTACGCGGCGGTGGCGCAAATCGCAGGCCTGGGCTTGCTGGCCTTCCGCGACCCGTTCGGCATCCGGCCGCTGTGCATCGGCTCCCACGAGACCGACAAAGGCACCGAATACCTGATCGCCAGCGAATCGGTGGCGCTGGAAGGGGTGGGCTTTCACTTCATGCGCGACATCGCGCCGGGCGAGGCGGTGTTCATCGACCTCGATGGCAAACTGCACAGCCAGCAATGCGCCGACAACCCGAGCTTGAATCCCTGCGTGTTCGAATTCGTCTACTTGGCGCGGCCCGACTCCATCATCGACGGTGCCTCGGTGTACGCCACCCGCCTGAAGATGGGCGAGTACCTGGCCGAGAAGATCAAGCGTGAATTCAAGGATGGCGAGATCGACGTGGTGATGCCGATTCCCGATTCCTCGCGCCCGGCCGCGATCCAGCTGGCGCTGGCCTTGAACATCGCTTACCGCGAAGGCTTCATCAAGAACCGCTACATCGGCCGCACCTTCCTGATGCCCGGCCAAGCCATGCGCAAAAAATCGGTGCGCCAAAAGCTTAACGCGATCGGCTCCGAATTCAAGGACAAAGTGGTGCTGCTGGTGGACGACTCCATCGTGCGCGGCACCACCAGCCGCGAAATCGTGCAGATGGCACGCGAGGCCGGCGCCAGGAAAGTGATCTTCGCTTCGGCCGCGCCGCCGGTGATCTTCCCGAACGTGTACGGCATCGACATGCCGACCCGCGACGAATTGATCGCCTATGGCCGCAGCACCGAGGAAGTGTGCCGCGAAATCACGGCCGACGCCCTGGTGTATCAAGACATCGACGCGCTCAAACGCGCCATCTCCGACGTCAATCCGGCCTTGACCAGCTTCGAGGCGTCCTGCTTCGACGGCGTGTATATCACCGGCGACGTGTCGCAGGCGTATCTGGACCGCTTGGAGCACGCGCGCCACAATCCGAAGGCCGCGCCGTTTGAAGACGCGGCCCGCTCGCAGCTCAATTTGAACCTGGCCACCAGCGAGGCGTAAGCCCGCCTCCCGCCGCCCGGCGCCGCGCGCGCCGGTTTTGTTTTGCGCCTGGCGCCTCCGCCCGGCCGCCACGCGCGGCGGGGACGCCAGGCCTGTCTTGGGTCCCATCATGAACGATCAAAAAAAATACGGCTTCACCACCACCATCCTGCACAACGACCGGCGCAAGGAGATCGAGCACGGCTCGCTGCACAAGCCGGTCCACAACTCGGTGGCCTTCGGCTACGCCGACGCGCGTCAACTGGCCTCCGTTTTCCAGGGCAAGGAGCCGGGTTTTCGCTACGGCCGCCAGGGCAACCCCACCATCTCTGCGCTGGAAGACAAGATCACCAAGATGGAAGACGGCGTGGCGACCCTGTGTTTCGCCACCGGCATGGGCGCCATCGGCGCCGTGTTCCAGGCCCTGCTGCGCTCTGGCGACCATGTGGTGTCGTCCGCTTTCCTGTTCGGTAACACCAACAGCCTGTGGCAAACGGCGGCCGGGCAGGGCGTGGCTGTGGACTTCGTCGACGCCACCGACGCGGACCGGGTCGCGGCCGCCATCACGCCCGCCACGCGCATCGTGTTCGTCGAGACCATCGCCAATCCGCGCACCCAGATCGCCGACTTGAAGCGCATCGGCGAATTGTGCAAGGCGCGCGGCATTTTGTACGTGGTCGATAACACCATGACCACCCCGTATCTGTTTCGTCCCAAGAGCGTGCACGCGGGCCTGGTGATCAACGCGCTGACCAAGTCGATCGGCGGCCACGGCAACGCGCTGGGCGGCAGCTTGACCGACACCGGCATGTACGACTGGAGCCTGTTCGCCAATATCGCCGCCAATTACAAAAAGGCGGCGCCGGCGCTATGGGGCATCACCCAGATCCGGGCCAAGGGCTTGCGCGATTTCGGCGCCTCGCTCGCGCCCGAGGCGGCCCACCATATCGCGGTCGGCGCCGAAACGCTGGCCTTGCGCATGGAGCGCACCTGCGCCAACGCGCTGGCGCTGGCGGCCATGTTGGAAGCCGATCCACGCGTGGCGGCCGTGTATTACCCGGGCCTGGCCTCGCATCCGCAGCACGCCCTGGCCGGCGACTTGTTCCGCGCCTACGGTTCGCTGTTCAGTGTCGAGTTGAAGCAGGGGATCGATTGCTTCGACTTCTTGAATCGCCTGCGCCTGGCCATCCCGGCCAGCAATCTGGGCGATACCCGGACCCTGGTGATACCGGTGGCGCACACGATTTTCTTCGAGATGGGCGCCGAGCGGCGCGCGTCGATGGGGATCGCCGAATCGCTGATACGGGTCTCGGTCGGCATCGAGGATGAAGCCGACTTGCTGGAGGACTTCGGCGCCGCCCTGGCCGACCAAGCCTGACCGGCGGCGCGCCGTTTCAATGCCAGCTGCGCATCAAGCCCACGGCCAAGCCTTCGAGCGCGAACTCGTCGGCTTCCGGATCGACCCGGATGATCTTGAAATCGGGATTTTCCGGCAGTAGCTCGATCAAGCCGCCCGTCTTGCGATAGCGCTTGACGGTGACGTCGTTGCCGATGCGGGCCACCACGATCTGGCCGTTCTTGGCGCTGTCGACCTTTTTCACGGCCAGCAGATCGCCATCCATGATGCCGGCGTCGCGCATCGATTCGCCGCGCACCTTGAGCAGGAAGTCGGGCCGGGCCGAGAACATGGCCGGGTCCACGCTGTAATTGGCTTCCACGTGTTCCTGCGCCAGGATCGGCGAGCCGGCGGCCACCCGGCCGATCAGCGGCAGCGACATCATCGAAGGCGGGGCCACCCGCGGCGCCGACGGCTCGGCCGCCGCGCCCAGCAGGCGGATGCCGCGCGAGGTGCCGGGCGCGATCTCGATGGCGCCTTTGCGGGCCAGGGCTTGCAAATGCTCCTCGGCCGCGTTGGCCGATTTGAAACCGAGTTCGCGGGCGATCTCGGCGCGAGTCGGCGGGAAGCCGGTGTTTTCGATCGCATCCTTGATCAGATTCAGAATTTGTTCTTGCCGTGCGGTGAGCTTGATCATTGGTCGCGCATAGTGAAATGCTGTCTATATAAACAGTCTGTATTTTTGTACAGTATCGGTTACATTGCAAGCATATTTCTTGGTTTTCGCAAAATAAGCGCGCATTGGCGCCATGCCCGGGGCCGCACTCGCCTTCCCGGGCATGCGGCGCCCGGCGGCAGCGGCCGGCGGGGCTTGAAGTGCGCGCCGAAACAGGCTATAATCGTCGGCTGACCTTCCCACACTCGTCTTGACGCCGAGGTGGGCGATTATTAATCCGTCCTAAAGGAGTTTGCATGCGTCACTATGAAATAGTATTTATCGTCCATCCGGACCAGAGCGAGCAAGTGCCCGCGATGATCGAACGTTACAAAGCCAGCGTCACGACGCGCGGCGGTTCGGTTCACCGCGTCGAAGATTGGGGCCGCCGTCAAATGGCTTACTCGATCCAGAAACTGGCCAAAGCACATTACATCTGCCTGAACATCGAGTGCGACAACGAGACCCTGGTCGAATTGGAAACCGCGTTCAAATTCAATGATGCCGTGTTGCGTCACCTGACCGTCAAGCTGAAAAAAGCGGAAACGACGCCTTCGCCGATGATGAAATCGGTGCAGCGCGAAGACGCGGCCAAAAGCCATCGTACCGAAGCACCAGCCGCGGCCCCGGCCGCCGCCGCAGCGTAATTTTTGTTCGGGAATCCCGCGCTGAACCAGCTAGACGTCGTCGCCATCATCGCCGAGCGCGAAGTATTGCGCTTTACCCCGGCCGGCATGCCGATTGTGAATGCGGTATTGCAGCACAGTTCGCAGCAGATGGAAGCGGGCATCGCCCGCCTGACCGAGTTTGAAGTCGCCGCGCTCGCAGCCGGCGAAATCTCAGGCAAGTTCAGCCAGGCGGCCCTGGGCGGGGCGTATCGGTTCACGGGATTCTTGGCCAAAAAAAGCCGCAACAGCAAAAGCCTGGTGTTTCACATCATTGATTTTAGTGCGGTCAATTCAGACTAGCGCATTTATTAGATACAGGAGCCTCACATGGCATTCGGTAAAAAGTTCGACAAAAACAAGCTCAAGCTTAAAGAAAAGCGCAAACAGCAAAATCCTCTGTTCAAACGTAAGAAGTTCTGCCGCTTCACCGCCGCTCACGTTGAACAAGTCGACTACAAAGACGTCGATACGCTCAAAGATTTCGTCCAGGAAAACGGCAAGATCATGCCAGCACGCCTGACCGGTACCAAGGCGCATTACCAGCGCCAAGTCGATACCGCCATCAAGCGCGCACGCTTCCTCGCGCTGCTGCCATACACCGATCTGCACCACGCGTAACACGGTCGGATAATCCTGGAGAAGAACTATGCAAATCATTCTGTTAGAAAAAGTCGTTAATCTCGGCAACCTGGGCGAAGTCGTGAAGGTCAAGGACGGTTACGCCCGTAACTTCCTGATCCCGCAAAAAATGGCCCGCCGCGCCACCGCCAACGCGGTCGCCGAATTCGAAGTCAAACGCGCCGAACTGGAAAAAGCCGCCGCCGCCAAATTGGCCGCGTCGCAAACCCAGGGCGAAAAACTGGCCGGCATGACGGTTCAGATCGCGCAAAAAGCAGGTGTCGATGGCCGTTTGTTCGGTTCCGTCACCAACTTCGATATCGCCGAAGCGTTGAGCAAGCAAGGTTTCGCCGTCGAAAAAGCGCAAGTGCGCATGCCGACCGGCCCTTTGAAAACCGTCGGCGAGCATCCGGTTTCGGTTGCCCTGCACACCGACGTGGTGGTCGAAGTGACCATCGCTGTTGTTGGCGAAGCAGCATAAATCGCGCGCCGGCCCCAGGGCCGGCGATTGACGCGCTGCAAAAAAAAGCCGGGTTCGCCCGGCTTTTTTTACGCCAATTTTTTTGCCGGGGCGCCGAAGCGGGTATAATTCGCGCCATGAATGTGCCATCCGATCCGCAAGTCGATTCCCTCCGAATTCCGCCGCACTCCATCGAAGCAGAACAGTCCGTCATTGGCGGTTTGCTGCGCGATAATGCGGCGTTCGACCGTATCGCCGATTTCATGCATACGGAGGATTTCTACCGTTACGACCACCGTATCATCTTCGAGCAGATCGTGCGCCTGATCAATGGCTCGCGCCCGGCCGACGTGATCACCGTGTTCGAGGCCCTCACCTCGCTCGGCAAAGCCGAGGAAGTGGGCGGCTTGGTGTACTTGAACGCGATGGCGCAAAACACGCCATCGGCGGCCAACATCCGTCGCTATGCCGAGATCGTGCGCGATCGTGGCATTTTACGCAAGTTGATCACGGTCGCCGACGAGATCTCCGGCCAGGCTTTCAGCCCGCAAGGCAAGGAAGTCAAGCAGATGCTCGACGAGGCCGAATCGAAGATTTTCGCCATCGCCGAACAGGGTTCGCGCGGCACGCAAGGCTGGATCGCGGTGCAGCCGCTGCTGACCCAGGTGGTCGAGCGGATCGACGAATTGTATAGCCGCGACAACCAAAGCGAGATCACCGGGGTGCCGACCGGCTTCATCGATCTGGACCGCATGACCTCGGGCCTGCAGCCGGGCGACCTGGTCATCGTGGCCGGCCGTCCATCCATGGGCAAGACCGCGTTTTCCGTCAATATCGGCGAAAACGTCGCCATCGAAGCCGGCTTGCCGGTCGCCATCTTCTCGATGGAGATGGGCGGCACCCAGCTGGCGATGCGTATGCTGGGCTCGGTCGGACAACTCGACCAGCATCGCCTGCGCACCGGCCGCTTGAACGACGAGGATTGGCCGCGCCTGACGCACGCGATTCAAAAGATGAACGAGGCCCAGCTGTATATCGACGAGACGCCGGCCTTGAATCCGATCGAATTGCGCGCGCGCGCGCGCCGCCTGTCGCGCCAGTGCGGCAAGCTCGGGCTGATCATCGTCGACTATTTGCAGCTGATGACGGGTAGCCAGCCCGGCGACAACCGCGCCTCCGAGATCTCGGAAATCTCGCGTAGCTTGAAAGGCTTGGCCAAGGAATTGCAATGCCCGGTGATCGCGCTGTCGCAGTTGAACCGCTCGCTCGAGCAGCGTCCGAATAAACGTCCGGTGATGTCCGACTTGCGCGAGTCGGGCGCCATCGAGCAGGACGCCGACGTCATCATTTTCCTGTACCGCGACGAAGTCTATAACCCCGATTCGCCCGACAAGGGCACGGCCGAAATCATCATCGGCAAGCAGCGTAACGGGCCGATCGGCGCGGTGCGCCTGACCTGGATGGGCCAGTACACCAAATTCGGCAATTACAGCGGCGGCCTGGCCATGTATCAAGGCGACTAAGCTTAGCCACCTCGCCACCGCCACCGCTATCACCGGCGCCCTTCCCGGGGCCGGGTTTCTACAGCATCACCACGATTCAACGAACGGAGAATGACATGTTTGGACGCCTCATGCCCACCGAGGGTAAATTTTTTGACT
>JAYVUV010000490.1:0-14214 GCA_043787615.1 Janthinobacterium sp.
CCGGGGTAGTATTTTTTAATCGTAGTTCACGGTGCGCGGGGTTCAGACTCTTTGCACCGCATGTGAAAGGTTCATCATGACAGTAGAAAACATCAACAAAGCCGCCATCATCGCGGACAACGCGCGTGGTCAAAACGACACCGGCTCCCCTGAAGTGCAAGTCGCGCTGCTGACGGCCCGCATCAACGAGCTGAACGGCCACTTCAAAGCCCACGCCAAGGATCACCATTCGCGTCGCGGTTTGATCATGATGGTCAACCGTCGTAAGAGCCTGTTGTCCTACCTGAAGGCCAAAGACGCTACCCGTTATCGCGACCTGATCGCTAAACTCGGTCTGCGCAAGTAATTTTTGCCTTACACGGTTTATACAGAAATGCCTGCGCCAGTTCGCTGACGCGGGCATTTTGTCATTTCGGCGCCGCTTTTTAATTCCGTTTGGCAATAAACCGGATGTCCGTCCCGCTTCGCGCCGGGCGCCATCGACTCAGCAGTAAAGGCGGCAATCCATGCGTGAGGCGCCGTCTGTGGTGAGGTGAACGACAGCTCCTGAAAATCTGTCGGCAAATAGAAAGGGATTACCCATGTTTAATAAAGTTACCAAAACCTTCCAGTACGGCCAACATCAAGTGACCCTGGAAACCGGCGAAATCGCACGCCAGGCTTCCGGCGCGGTGCTGGTGTCGATCGAAGACACGGTCGTGCTGGCCACCGTGGTGGCGCGCAAGGATGCCAAGCCGGGCCAGGATTTCTTCCCGCTCACCGTTGATTACGTCGAGAAAACCTACGCTGCCGGTAAAATTCCGGGCGGGTTCTTCAAGCGCGAAGGCCGTCCTTCGGAAAAAGAAACCCTGACCTCGCGTCTGATCGACCGTCCTATCCGTCCGTTGTTCCCGGAAGGCTACCTGAATGAAGTGCAAATCATCATTCACGTGTTGTCGGTCAACCCGGAAATCGATCCGGACATCGCCGCCATGATCGGCGCCTCGGCCGCCCTGTGCGTCTCCGGCGTGCCGTTCAGCGGCCCGATCGGCGCCGCCCGCGTCGGTTACGCCAACGGCCAGTACATCTTGAACCCGACCGTCACCCAGCTCAAAACATCGCAGATGGATCTGGTCGTGGCCGGCACCGAAACCGCCGTGCTGATGGTCGAGTCGGAAGCCCAGCAATTGTCCGAGGAAATCATGCTCGGCGCCGTGGTCTACGGCCACGATCAAATGAAGGCCGTCATCGACGCCATCCATGAATTGGTGCGCGACGGAGGCAAGCCCGAAGTGCAATGGGCGCCGGCGCCGAAAAACGAGGCGCTGATCGCGCGCGTGGCCCACTTCGCCGACGGCAAAATCCGCGACGCCTATCAAACCAAAGACAAGCAAGAACGCACCGCCAAGCTGAAATCGGCCACCTCGGAAGTGTTGGCCGACCTGGCCGCCGAAGCGGCCGGCATCGGCGCCTCGGCGCCGGACGCGGCCGAAGTGAACAATATCCTGTTCGACATGGAAGCGAAGATCGTCCGTTCGCAAATCCTCGACGGCGAGCCGCGCATCGACGGCCGCGACACCCGCACCGTGCGTCCGATCGCGATCCGCACCAGCGTCTTGCCGCGCACCCACGGTTCGGCCCTGTTCACGCGCGGCGAAACCCAAGCCCTGGTGGTCGCCACCCTGGGCACCGCGCGCGATAGCCAAAAGATCGACGCCTTGATGGGCGAGTTCACCGATAGCTTCATGCTCCATTACAACATGCCACCGTTCGCCACCGGCGAAACCGGTCGCGTGGGCACCCCGAAACGCCGCGAAATCGGTCACGGCCGCCTGGCCAAGCGCGCGCTGCTGGCCGCCTTGCCGGCGCCGGAAGACTTCAGCTACTCGGTGCGTCTGGTGTCGGAAATCACCGAATCGAACGGTTCCTCGTCGATGGCGTCGGTGTGCGGCGGTTGCCTGGCCTTGATGGACGCCGGCGTGCCGATGAAGGCCCACGTGGCCGGCATCGCCATGGGCTTGATCAAGGAAGGCGGCAAGTTCGCCGTGTTGTCCGACATTCTTGGCGACGAAGATCACCTGGGCGACATGGACTTCAAGGTGGCCGGTACGGCCGCCGGTATCACTGCCTTGCAGATGGATATCAAGATCATGGGCATCACCAAGGAAATCATGCAAGTGGCGCTGGCGCAAGCCAAGGAAGGCCGCGAGCATATCCTGGGCGAAATGCAAAAAGCCATGCCGCACGTGAAGACCGAACTGTCCGACTTCGCGCCGCGCTTGATCACCATCAAGATCAATCCGGAAAAAATCCGTGACGTGATCGGCAAGGGCGGCGCCGTGATCCGCGCGCTGACCGAAGAGACCGGCACCCAGATCGACATCAGCGACGAAGGCGTGGTCACCATCGCCTCGGTCGACGCCGCCGCCGGCCAGGAAGCCAAGCGCCGCATCGAAGAACTGACCGCCTCGGTCGAAGTGGGCAAGAGCTACGACGGCGTCGTGCTCAAGTTGCTCGACTTCGGCGCCATCGTGCAAGTGATGCCCGGCAAAGACGGCTTGCTGCATATCAGCCAGATCGCCAACGAGCGTGTGAACGCGGTGGCCGACTATCTGAAAGAAGGCCAGCAAGTGCGCGTCAAGGTGCTGGAAACCGACGACCGTGGCCGTTTGAAGCTGTCGATGAAAGCCGCCGCCGCCGAAGACGGCGCCGCGTCGGCCTAAGCTGCCACGATCGGCCCGCTCGGCGGGCCGAGCCCCAAAAAACCCGGCGCCGACGCCGGGTTTTTTTATACCGGTCGCACGCGCGATATACCAATAGACAATATGGTTTTTGTGCCGTAAATTCGCTCCATTCATCCCTCTGCATTTGCCGCTCCCCATGCCCAACGAAATCCTGCCGCTCGACGGCGCCCCCGCCATCGCCGCGCCACATCCGCGCGTCGGCCTGCAATTGACGGCCGATCCCACCACCGGTTATGCCGCGATCCAGAACGCCATTCCCGTGCTGCGCTCGCTGGTGGTGACCAACCTGGGCCAGGCGCCCGTGAGCGGCTTGACGGTGACCATCGCTTGCTCGCCGCGCTTCGCGGCCGGCGTCAGCCTGCCGTTCGACATTCTGGCGCCGGGCGAAAGCCGCAAGGTCGGGCCGCTCGACCTGCAAGCCGATCACGGGTACTTGAGCCGGTTGGACGAGACCGAACTGGCCGTCATCGAAGCCGTCGCGCGGGCCGACGGCGCCATCGTCGGCCAGGCCGGCCGCGAGATCGCGGTGCTGGCCTACGACCAGTGGCCCGGCACGCGCGCGCTGCCCGAATTGCTGGCGGCGTTTTGCATGCCTAATTCGCCCGTGGTCGACCACGTGATCGCCGGCGCCTCGGCGCTGCTGCGGGCCGGCGACGGGGCGGGCGCGATGAACGGCTACCAATCGAAAAACCGGGAACAGGTCTGGAAGCAGATTTCGGCGATCTACAGCAGCCTGCTGGCCGAGGAACTGCACTACGCCAATCCGCCGGCCTCGTTCGGCACCGACGGCCAGAAAATCCGCACCCCCGAGCGCATTCTCGCCACCCGGCTGGCGACCTGCCTGGACACGGCCATGCTGTTCGCCTCCTGTTTCGAGCAGGCCGGCCTGCACCCGGTGCTGCTGTTCAAGGACGGCCACGCCTGGGTCGGCGTGTGGCTGGTCGAAACCTGCTTCGCCACCGCCGTGGTGGACGACATCCAATCCGTGCGCAAGCGCGTCAAGTCGGGCGAGTTGCTGGCCTTCGAAACCACCGGCGTGGCCGGCGGCGCGCGCCCCACGCTGCGCGCGGCCTGCCTCGCGGCCGACGCCTATCTGGCCGAGCATGCGCAGTTTTTGTACGCGGTCGACATCCGGCGCGCGCGCGAGTTACAGATCCGGCCCTTGCCGTCGCGCGCGGGCGCCGATCGGGCGGCGCCGCCGGAGGTCGCGGCCACGGCGGCGCCCGCACTGGAGCCGATGCCGGCCTTGCCGACCCTGGACCTGGCGCGGCTGCCCGCCGTCGAGACGGCGCCGGCCGACACGCCCGAGGCGCGGCTGAGCCAATGGAAAAGCAAGCTGCTCGACCTGACGCTGCGCAACCGCCTGCTCAACTTCAAGCCCAGCAAAACCAATCTGCGCCTGATCTGCCCCGATCCCTGCGCGCTGGAAGACAGCCTGGCCGAAGGCCGCGACTTCAAGATCCGCGCGGCGCCGGCGACGGTGGGCGGCGCCGACCAGCGCGACCCGGAAGTGTTCGCCGCCCGCCACGCCGCCACCCCGCGCGACGCGATGGCGGCCGACGCCCTGGCGCGCGGCGAGATCATGGTCGACGTGGACCAGGATAAGCTCGACCTGCGCCTGCTGGAGATCTTCCGCGCCGCCGGCACCAGCCTGGAGGAGGGCGGCGCCAATACCCTGTTCCTCACCTTCGGCCTGCTCGAATGGCAGGAAGAGAAGGACGCCGAGGCGCGCCACCTGGCGCCGATCCTGCTCATCCCCGTCACCTTGACCCGGCAATCGGTGCGCAGCGGCTTCCGCCTGACCCGGCACGACGACGACGCCCTGGTCAATCCGACCCTGATCCAAAAACTGGGCCAGGATTTCAGCCTCAAGCTGCCGTCCTTCGAGGTGCTGCCGACCGATGAAAAAGGCATCGATGTCGACAAAATTCTACAGGTCTTCCGGCTCCAGGTGGCCGAGTTGAAGGGCTGGGAAGTGCAGGACCAGGTCCATCTGGGTATCTTTTCGTTCGCCAAATACCTGATGTGGAAAGACCTGCAGGAGCGCCGCCAACAACTGCTGGCCAGCCCGGTGGTGGCGCACCTGATCAACCACCCCGGCAAGGCCTTCGCCGACAGCGAGACCGGCTTCGATCCGGCCACCCTGGACGAACAATACCGGCCGCAGGATTTGTTCGCGCCCATGTTGTCGGACTCGTCGCAGCTGCGCGCCATTTGCCTGGCCGGCGAAGGCAAAAACCTGGTGGTGGTCGGCCCGCCGGGGACCGGCAAAAGCCAGACCATCACCAACCTGATCGCCCACCTGCTGGCCACCGGCAAATCGGTGCTGTTCGTTTCCGAAAAAATGGCCGCGCTCGAAGTGGTGCACCGGCGCTTGAACGCCATCGGCCTGGCGGCGTTTTGTTTCGAGCTGCACTCCTCGAAGGCCAAAAAGGTCGACGTGTTGAAGCAGCTAGGCGCGGCGCTCGACGCGGCCGGCCAGCGTAGCGTCAAGGATTGGGACCGGGAAGCCGACCGCCTGGCCTTGCTGCGCCGCGACTTGAACGGGTTGTCCCGGGCGCTGCACCGGGTTCACTCGAACGACCTGACGATCTACGACGCGATCGGCCTGTGCGTCGAACGTGGCGACGAGTCGCCGGCGCCCATGCCCTGGCAGGACGTCAATCAACACGGCCGCGACGAGTTGGAAACGCTGCGCGAAACGTCGCGTCAGATGGCCGCGTTGGCGGGCCAGTTGTCCGGCCTGTCCGGCCATCCGCTGGCGGCCATCGCCAAGCCGGAATGGACTCCCAGCTGGCAGCAAGCGCTGCTCGACGCGGCCGACGCGCTGTCGGGCGCCGCCGGCGCCGCGGAGGAGGGCGCCGCGCCGCTGCTGGAATTGTTCGGCATGCCGGGTCACGCGCTGTCGCTGGCCGAACTGGCCGAACTGGATCGGCTGGCCGATGTGCTGATGCGCGCCCCCTCGGTGCCGCCGGGCGTGGCCAAGGCCGCGCACGACGAATCGGCGCACGCGCGTTTGGCCGCGCTGCACCGGCATGGCGTGGCGCGTCTCTCGGCCTGGGACGGCCTGCAAGGCGCCTACCGCGACGAATTCAAAACCGTGCGAGCATCGGAGCTGAGCATGGCGTGGCGAGCCGCCAGCGCCACCTGGTGGCCGCGCAACTGGTTCGGCAAGCGCGCCGTGTTGAATCGCCTGCGCCTGTTCCGCCAGGACGGCCAGCGCCCACCGGCCGCGCAACTGCCCCAATTGTGCGCGACGCTGGCGCAAGTCAATGCCGAGGATGCGGCCATCGATGCGATGGCGGGCGAATCGCGCGTGCTGCTGCAAGACGCGTTCGCGGGCGATCAAACCGACTGGAACATGGTCGCGGCCAGCGCCGAGTGGGCGCGGTCGTTCGCCGATACGTTGCTGCGCTTCGCCGGCGGCGACCCGGCGCGCCACGCCATGCTGAAGGACAGGCTGGAGCCGTTCGTGAGCAGCAACCGGGCCATGCTCAAGCCGGGCGCGCCGCTCGCGGTGATGCTGCTGGCATACCGCGAAGCGCATCGCGCCTTCGTCGCGGCGCTGGGGGAAGCCTCCGCCGCCGCTGCCTGCCAGGACGCGCTCGGCCTCGCTCCCGCCGTCGCCGACGCGCTGCCGCGACTGCGCGCCTTGACGCAGGGCTGGCGCCAGAGCGCGCGCCAGATTCAACCTTGGTGCCTGTGGCAAAAGGTGCGCGCCAAAGCGCTCGCGCAAGGACTGCAAGGGCTGGTGGCCTGTGTCGAGCGCGGCCAGGTCGCGCTGTCCGGGATCGCGCCGTTTTTCGAGTTCAGCTACCAAAGCTGGTGGCTGAAAAAGGCCATCGACGGCGAGCCGGCGCTGTGCGCGTTTTCCAGCGCCGACCATGAGCGCAAGATCGCCGAGTTCCGCGCCGCCGACGCCCGTTTCCAAAAGCTGTCGGAACACTATATCGCGGCCAAGCTGGCGGCCCAGATTCCGTCCAGCGCCGGCATCGTGCCGGGCGCCGATTCTGAAATGGGCAAGCTGCGGCGCGAGCTGCAAAAGCAGCGCAAGCACATGCCGATCCGGCAGCTGATGCACAGCCTGCCCACCCTGCTGCCCAAGCTGAAACCGTGCATGCTGATGTCGCCGTTGTCGGTGGCCCAGTATCTCGATCCGTCGCACGCCCAGTTCGACGTGGTGATCTTCGACGAGGCTTCGCAAATCCCGGTCTGGGACGCGGTGGGCGCCATCGCGCGCGGCCGCCAGCTGGTGTGCGTGGGCGACCCGAAGCAGCTGCCGCCCACCAATTTCTTCAATCGGCTGGACGACTCGGACGACGTGGCCGACGAGGACAATGTGCAGGATCTGGAGAGTATTCTCGACGAGTGTCTCAGCATCGGCATGCCCAAACTGAGCCTGAATTGGCACTACCGCAGCCGGCATGAAAGCCTGATCACCTTCAGCAACGTGACCTACTACGACAACGCGCTGGTGACCTTCCCTTCGCCGGTGACCGAGGACAAGGCGGTGCGCTTTGAGCGCGTGGCCGGCGTGTACGACCGTGGCGGCACGCGCACCAACCGCGCCGAGGCCGACGCCATCGTGGCCGCCATCGAAGCCCATTTCCTGGCCCCGGACTGCCGTCAAACCTTGGGCGTGGTCACATTTAATCAAGCGCAGCAAAACCTGATCGAACGCTTGCTCGACGCCCGCCGCCATCAGTCGCTGGTGCTCGACCAAGCCATCGCCCGGGTCGCCGACGAACCGCTATTCATCAAAAATATCGAGAACGTGCAGGGCGACGAGCGCGACGTGATTTACTTCTCGATCACTTACGGGCCGGACGCGGCGGGCAAGGTCAACATGAATTTCGGCCCGCTCAATCTGGACGGCGGCCACCGCCGCCTGAACGTGGCGGTATCGCGCGCGCGCCAGGGCGTGACCATCTTCAGCACCTTGATGCCGGAGCAGATCGACCTGTCGAAGGTGCGCGCGGCGGGCGTGCGCGATTTAAAAAATTACCTCGAATTCGCCTTGCGCGGAGCCGGCGCGATCGCGCCCCACTCGTCGCCGTCCGGCGCGGCCGCCGACAGCCCGTTCGAGCGCGAAGTGATGGCCGTGTTGAGAGCGAAGGGCTGGACCGTCCACCCGCAGGTGGGCGCGGCCGGCTACCGGATCGACCTGGGCGTGGTCGATCCGCGCGTGCCGGGCCGCTATCTGCTCGGTGTCGAATGCGATGGCCGCACCTATCACTCGGGCGCCACGGCGCGTGACCGCGACCGGCTGCGCCAGCATGTGCTCGAAGGGTTGGGATGGCAGCTAACGCGGGTCTGGTCGGCCGACTGGTGGCGCGATCCGGAAGAGCCGATCCGCAAGCTGGAGGCGCGCCTGGCGCAGCTGCTGGCGAGCGCGCCCGAAGTGGAGGATGAAGCCGAAGCGGCGCCGCCGGCCGCGCCCTCGATCGCCACGGCGGCGGAATCCTCCACCGAGCTGGCCGCGCCCGTCAACGCGCCGCTCGAAGTGTACCAATCTGTCGCGCTGGAGCAGCAAGCCGGGGCCGACTTCTATTCGCCGGCCTCGGTGCCGCTGTTGACCGAGCAGCTGCGCACGGTGATCGATCGCGAGGGGCCGATCGCCGACGCCCAGCTATTTAAAAAAGTCGCACGCGCCTGGGGCTTGGCCAGGATGGGACGCCGCATCGAAGACGTGCTGGCCGGATTGGTGCCGGGGGACGCGCGTGTCAGCGGCGCCGATCCGCGCTTCTATTGGCCGGCTGCGCGGTCGCCGGGCGAGTGGCCGGGCTTTCGGGTGGCCGGCGAGTCGGAGGAATCGCGCCGCGCCATCGATGAAATCTGCGACGAGGAAATCGTCAATCTGGCGCTGTTCATCCTGGGCCGGCACGGCCAGACCACGAGCGCCGATCTGGCGCGCTCGGCTTGCCGTCTGCTGAAAATCGCCAGAACGACGGCCGAATCCGAGCAAAGGATCATGCGTGCGCTGGGCGGCGCGCATGCGAGCGGGAAGATCTCGATCGCCGACCAGCTGGTGTCGCTGGTGGCGCCGGCCTGAGCCCCCCGGCGCCGGCGCGAACCCCGGCACGATCAACGCAGCTTGTCGGCGATCAGCTGCCGCATGCTGATGGCGGGGCGGCCCAGCAGGCGCTCCAGCGTCGGATCGACCCGCGCGAATTCGCCTTGTCGGCTCGCCAGATAGCGTCCCATCATGATGCCGACCACGGCTTCCGGGAAACCGCGCGCGGCAAAACCTTCCCGCGCTTGCGCGTCGGTCAACACTTCACGATGAACGGCGCGGCCGGATAGATCCGAGGCGATGGCCGCGAGGTCGGCCAGGTCGAGCGCCCGCGATGCGGTCAGCGGCGCCGTCGGTCCATGCTCGTGCGGGGCCTGGGTGAGGATGATGGCGGCCGCCTCCGCCAGGTCGGCGTGCGCCGTCCAGCACACCTTGCCGTCGGCCGGCGCCGCGAGCAGGCCAGTGGCCGCGGCATCGCCCATCAGCGCAAGGCCGTTGGCGGCGTAAAAGCCGTGCCGCAGCGCAGTCCATGGCACACCCGATTCGCGCAGCATGGTCTCGGTCGCGAAGTGGTCGACCATGGGCGAGAAGGCGGAAACGTCGCTCGCGCCCATGTGGCTGGTGTAGACGATGCGTCGCGCGCCCGCCTCGCGCGCCGCCGCGATCGCCGCATCGTGCTGGGTCAGCGTGTCGCCGCCGTACGCGCGCGCGTTCGAGGACACGATCAGGACCTGGGTCGCGCCCTCGAAGGCGTGCGGCAAACTGGCCGGGTCGGCGAAATCGCCGCGCCGCACGCGCACGCCCAGCGCCGCCAAGTCGGCGGCCTTTTCCGGATTGCGCACGCTGATTCCGACTTCGCTGGCGGGAATGCGCTTCACTAGCTGCTCGACGATGGCGCGGCCCAGCAGGCCGGTCGCTCCGGTGACGATGATCATATTTTGCTCCTTCAAATCGCGTTGGCGCCGCTCGGGGATGGGCGGCGAAACGATAATATCATCGATATCTATAAAATGATATCAGTGATATTTTTGGTTGGTCCGGTTTCGATTACTGACGTCAACCGGGCAGACGCGGTATTCTGTGGGCATGAAAGAAACCAATCACACCGACGCCATCGACACCGAGGACCTGCGCGCGCGCATCGTCGAAGCCGCCGCCGCGCTGATCGCCACCGGCGGGCGCGACGCCGCCACCACGCGCGCGGTCGCCGCCGCCGCCGCCGTGCAGGCGCCGGCGATTTACCGACTGTTTACCGACAAGCGCGGCTTGCTCAACGCTGTCGCCGAACACGGCATGGCGGCTTATTTGGCGACCAAATCGGCGCGCGCGCCGCATCCGGACCCGGTGCAGGATTTGCGCGACGGCTGGGATATGCATATCGAGTTCGGCCTGTCCCACCCGGGATTGTTTTCCATCATGAGCGATGACCGGCAAGCCGACGCGCCGTCCCCCGCCACCTTGGCGGGGATGGACGTGTTGCGCAGACGGGTACGTCATATCGCGCTGGCGGGGCGCTTGCGTGTCAGTCAGGAACGCGCCATCGCGCTGCTGCAATCGGTCAGTCTCGGCACCGTATTGAGGCTGCTGGGCGAGCCGGCCGAGCGGCGCGACGCGGGATTAGCGGCGGCTGCGCGCGAGATGGTCATGGCGGCCATCTGCACCGATCCGGTGGTGCCGGTGGAGCGCGGGGCCGGCACGCTGGCCAGCGCGTTGCGTGCCCATTTGGGTGACACAGGGGTGCTAAGCGCCGGCGAGCGGCATTTGTTGGAGGAGTTGCTGGATCGTATCGCTAATGGGGACGAAAGAGCGGGCGTTGCTGCGGGACGAGTAGCGGCCGGGCCGACCTAAGCGCGAAAAGGAATTTTCTCGGCGTATTTGCTTTCCGATGAGAGGACGTGATGATCCGAGGTCATTAAGTTACTACCCGCTTGGCAAGTGGGGTCGAATTAATAATGGCATGCGACAATTAATCTTTACTAGTCTTGCCAGTGCGCGGGTCGGAGCGGAGCGCTATCATCAACTCATCCCACGAACTTCTGTGATCTGACAATGGCTGTTCTCTGGTTTCGTTTTCATATGCAATCGACGCCGCTCTGGCGAAGATATTGAAATCTTCATTATTTTGCTCTTTAAGCGAAATGAATGACATTCCGCCATCATCAACTGTGCTATAGATTTCGTTCCTAATGAGGTCCTCCTAATCTCTAAAATTTGGCCTGATTTTTTCGATGATGTAGTCGAAATCCAATGAATTTAAAGAAATGCCATTGTGTTCTGAGACTAAAATTGCGCCGGCCATTTTTATTACCTAAAAATCGCCAGGATTGCCTAGCGCAGCCCGTTCCAGATTGCCTTTGAAATAATTTTGAAGTTCTGCTGCCGCGCCAGCTTCGCCTGGCCTCATTCGATCAACATCGGAATCGACACGTATGCTTCATTGTGCGATTTTTTGGCAAGAACAATATTTCTGTTTATTGGTGCAATCCCGAGCCAGGGTAATATGGTGATGTTTTTAGATTTCATTTCAGTCAAGAATCTGAGGCGCATTGCGTGTCGTTGACCTGACTTTAGGCGTAACGCGTGCACGAAAGCATATCCAACGCGTACCATGTTTTGGCAAGCGTGCCCCGCATCATATTTTCTCAATATCATCGACGTTTACTTCAAAAAATTATTTCGCCAATTTGGAAATTACAGCGTTTCCTATGGAAGTTTTCGAAGGATTTTTTACTAGGTACGCGTCAATCGCTTTATGCACATAGTTGTGAAAGTCATCAATTTTCAAGAATTGCTGCGGGTGTGCCAAATGAAATGAATCTTGATCTACGTACACACGAAAATTTACGCCAATTGGCCAATCAGCATAGCCCGGCATATCACCAGATGGCCCTGTATCTCTGCGCTCAACAATCCAACCCGGCTCCCCCTCAACCCCACCTATGTCGTGGCCATCAGTGAGCAAGCATATCAACTCATTTAAGCGATCATCCATTAACATGTTGTTAATCACAAATTTGACGGCAGCGTGCGGATCGGTCTGCGGATTAAAGTCACCGAATGCGTCATTAAAATAATCCATTTTGTAGCTCCTTATTTGATGGGGTGCACGTTGCCGATAAACGCATTTCCACTCTTGTCAATATTAATATACGAACGAAAATTAACTCCGCCTTGCATGCCATCGAAAACTTTTACACTTGGATTCTGTAAATGCTGTGTCCATGCCGTTTGGCCAGCTTGTTGCGCATTGTCCATCATCATGTTGTCGCTAAGGACAACCGGGTCGTACACAGTCTTGTTACCAGAAACCAGTTTTCCAGTCGCAGGATTAGTGTAGGTGTATTGAAGTTCCGAAATCCCGGGTGTGTTTGTTGTATTAACAGTGTATGTGGCGCCTCGTGAATTAAGCGCCGCTGTCGCGTTGTCAAGATTGTGTGTTCCACTTAGTTGGCCAGACTTTGTGAAACCATCAGGACCAATCATATGCTTTTGCAAATCCGCACGGAATGCTAAGCCATCACCGACCGCTGGTGCATTTGCCCCGTTTTCAGCGTTAGCTTCCTGCGCAGTTTTTGAATTTCGTTCCGACTCCCCCGACGTGTCACGCTCTTGTTCCCTCATGGGTTCGCGCTTCGGTTTTGGTGGGGGCAATTTTTCGTTGGCCAATGCCCCGCGCCCGCGTGTTCGGCTAGCAAGATACTGACGCAACTTATCCTTGTTTTCCTCGACCCATCTCGCCACTTTCGGTCCCAGACGCGGGCTGAGGCCGATCTTGTTCATCAGGTCGGCTCTGCCCGACATGACGTACGTCGCCAGCAAAGCGAGGATAATCCCGATCAGGACGACGTGTCCTTGCGCCAAATGGAAGGCGCCGGACGATGGATCGCCTCTCGCGCCGCCACCGAAGCTTTGATGGCGGTCCTGCCGGGTTGGTCCCCACGCCTCGACGAAACCTTTTGCGTAACAATCCAACGCTTCGGGAATGGCATGGGCCACGCCTTCGACAAAGGATTCCAAGCCCAGCACCGTCAATACGAAGCCGCCAACCTGGCCACCCGCCGCCGCGCCGAGCGCAGCGCCCGGAACCGCGCCCACGCCGGCAAGTAGTGCGCCGCCGGCTCCACCAATGAAGCCGCCGGCCAGCACCGAGCCGCCGTAATACAGCGCGATATCTTGGCAAGCCGAAACCAGGATATACCAGATCGTCGATAGATCGATGTGGGAAAGCGATTGCGCGATCATGCGCTGCGACATGGGTCCCGACTCGTCCAACGCGCGGCGCACGCGGCTCACGCGACCCATCTGTTCATGTCCCCACGCGAAACCGAAATTTGAGGAGGTGCTGGCGGGACGACCCATGCTGTCGGCGTGCCTTCCAAAGCCGGGTGTGTGCCCGCCCCATTTCAAGTCGTCTTCCTTGCGTCGGAGATCGCTCCACACGCGACCGGTATCGCCTACATCATAAATCATCGACACTCCGTGTTCGGTTGGTGCGCCTTTGCCCGCATGGCGCTCTATATCTTTTGAGCCAACTCAGATTATATATTGCCAAACCATCTGAGAACCGATATGCCAAGCCCGCCCTGGATCGCGGAAACCACGCGCATGTCGTTCCCATTCCGTTGCGCGGACGTAAAAAACCCGGCGCGCATCGTCGTCGATGCGGGCCGGGTTTTCAGCGTGGCGCGACGCGTGTTAAGCGGTGGCGCCCAATCGCATTTCCGTGGTCGGATCGAACAGGATCGCCTTCGACAAGTCGAACGCCAGCGCGATGCGCGCGCCGGGCAGGGCGCCGGCGCGCGGATGGGTACGGCAAGTGGCGCGCACGCCGTTGAACCAGGCGAACACCAGAGTGTCCGGGCCGGTCGGCTCGGTCATTTCGATCAGGCACTCGACCTCGGTCGGGGTATAGCTCTCGGTGGTGGCCGATTTGCGCGCGCTCAGGGCGTCCGTCACGTGCTCCGGACGGATACCAAGGATGATTTCCTTGCCGTGGTAAGCCTTCAAAGTGGCGGCGTCGAGCGCGTCGTCCGGCAGCGGCAGCGAGCTGGTGCGGCCGCCCGTTTCCAGCGCGAAGGCGCTGCCCGAGCCCTGGGCCACGAGTTTGCCGCGCAAGAAGTTCATCGACGGCGAGCCGATGAAGCCGGCCACGTACAGATTGTTGGGACGGTCGTAGATTTCCTGCGGGCTGCCGAATTGCTGAACCACGCCGTCGCGCATGACGGCGATGCGGTCGCCCAAGGTCATCGCCTCGATCTGGTCATGGGTGACGTAGACGATGGTGGTGCCCAGGCGTTGATGCAACAGCTTGATCTCGGCGCGCATTTCCACGCGCAGTTTGGCGTCCAGATTCGACAGCGGTTCGTCAAACAGGAACAGCGACGGGTCGCGCGCGATGGCACGGCCCATGGCCACGCGTTGGCGCTGGCCGCCCGACAACATGGCCGGCTTGCGGTCGAGCAAATGGGTCATTTGCAA
>JAYVUV010000491.1:0-9848 GCA_043787615.1 Janthinobacterium sp.
CGTCAAAACCAAGTCTGGCATCATGGTCGGCCTGGGCGAGACCGACGAGGAGATCCTACAAGTGATGCGCGACATGCGCGCCCACGATATCGACATGCTCACCATCGGCCAGTATCTGGCGCCGTCGGGCGACCATTTGCCGGTGCGCCGCTATGTGCATCCGGACGTGTTCAAGATGTTCGAGGCCGAAGCCTACAAGATGGGCTTCAAGCACGCCGCCGTGGGTGCCATGGTGCGCAGCTCGTATCACGCCGACCAGCAGGCGCACGGGGTGTTGACCCCGGTCTAAGGCTGTCAAGGTACGGTCGCATTGTAAGCATAATTAGCGATGTAATTGTCCGATCCCGCCGAGGCGGCAACGATGGTGGCGACCGCCTTGCCCAAGCTGGCCTGATCCAGATAGGCCAGCTTGAACACGCCGCCTGCGTCGCGCCAGCGCATCAGCACCGCCGGGTCGTTTTCCAGGTCGCGCTCCAGAAAAATCGGATTGCCGATTCTGGCCTTGCTCAGCACTTCGCCGCTGGTGGTCGTGACGCTGTCTTGGTCGTTCAGCACCAGTTGAATGCGATACGGATGGCCGAAATTCTCCTTGTGCGCATCGGAGCCGGAAACGGCGCGCACCAGCATCGACAAACCGGCGCCATCGCGGCCAAAATCGCCAAGCAGGGCATTGCCCAATGCAGCGGTGAGCAAGGTCGTGGGCGCCGGCACCGGATAGTAGGCTGCGCGGTTCTTGTCTTTTATTTGTAGTGCGATGACCGGATGGCCGGCGTAGTTGTCGGACCAGCAGATCGCCGCGCCGCTTTTGATGGCCGCCGCCATCAGCGGCACGGCGAAATTCAAACGCAGTTTTTGCTCCGCGTCCGATACCGCTTGAAAGTTCAAGTCCGATTTGGTCGCGATCGGCTTGAGCGCCGCTAGCCCGATGATCGCATTTTCCACAGCGACGCCCTGGCTGCGGTCCTTCTGCCTTAAAAAGCGCGCCAGTTCGGCATTCTTGGGATTGGCTTCCGCCAACACTTCGGCGGCCTCCACTTTGAGCGTGCGCTGCGTGCCATCCGGGTCGGGAAGCGCGCTGTTGACGATGGGCTCGGCAAACACCGCGAGCCTGGCGGCCGAGATGGATAGGCGTAAATAGCGAAACGCCGCGCTTTGCACCTCGATATTGTCGCTGGTCTGAAACAGCTTGATGGCCACGTCGGTCAACGCCGGATCGAAGCCGAAGGTGCGAAAGATGACCGCCTTACGGTAAGCGGAAGTCTGCGGGGCCAGCAAGCCTTTTTGAAGCGCTTCGATGATATGGCCGCGATGTTCGCCACCACCCATCATGGGCGCCTCGCTGGCCAGCGCCAGCGCCAAGTCGGCGAAATCGGTGTCGGACGTGGCGGCATCGAACAGGTCGGCCAGGATTTTATCGATCCATGCGGCGGTGATTTTCAATTCACCCAGACCGAAGGTCCGGGTGCCGTAACGCGCCCTGTCCATGATCAGCGCATCGACCGCCACGCGCGTGGTCAAGCGCGACAGGGGTGCGTGCAGGGGAGAAGAAGTCTCGGTAACATTGAGCCAGCTTTTCACTTGCGCGATGGCGAACTCCTTGACCAGACTTTGTATTTGCAGATAGCCGCCGAAGCCGGCGGCGGCGGCCAACACCAACAAGAGAATCAAGATATTCCTTGTGTAATCCACCAATTTCATCACCCGGTCGAGCGCACGATCACTCGATTTGACGGCCGCTTCCTCCACATTTTTCAGCGTGACGGCTTCGGCGTTCTTCCATTCGGCCTGGCGCGCATCTAGCTTGTTTTGCAACTCAAGCATGCGATTTTCCAGTGCCGATATGGTTTCATTGAGGCGGGTGGTGGGAGCCGACGGACTGAAGAAAGACATCGTTTTTCCAAGTAATAAAAACACAACACTAGCATGAGAAAAGGATGAGCCTGCTTATTTGTTTGGCAGCCCGGTAAAATTGCTATCATAGTGGCGAGGCCGCGACACAAACGCCGCCCATTCGTTCCCGCTCCCTATCCTGGACCCGTCATGCCTTACACCGATTTCACCCTCGCCCAATACAACGAAAGCAGCATCGGCACCCTGCCCGGCCATCTCGGCATCCACTTCACCGCCATCGCCGACGGCGAAACCACGGCCGAGCTGCCGGTGCTGCCCCACTTGCTGGCGCCGAACGGCTATTTGCACGCCGGCAGCGTGGTGACCCTGGCCGACACGGCGTCCGGCTACGGTTGCCTGGCCAGCCTGCCGCAAGGGGCCAGCAATTTCACCACCATCGAATTGAAATCGAACCATCTGGGCACGGCGCGCGAGGGCACGCTGGTGTGCAACGCCAAGGTGGTGCATAAAGGCAAGACCACCCAGGTCTGGGACGCGGTGGTGTCCAGCAAGGAAAGCGGCAAGACCATCGCCCTGTTCCGTTGCACCCAGATGATTCTGTATCCAAAATAACGCGCAAACCGCGCGCGCGGCCGGTTTTGCTGGGAGCGCCCGGCGCGATCTGCTAAATTGAAGTCACGGCGGCCCGGCGACGGGCGCGCCGATAGTCGATCAACGTTCTTCCACAGGAGCCGACATGATGACTTCGCTAACCAGAATCGCCGCCATCGGCTTGTTGCTGACGGCCTCGCTGAGCATGGCGCAAACGCCCTACACCGAGGATTCGACCTATCGCGGCCTGGGCGGCAAGGAAGGCATCGATCAAATCGTCGCCGCCTTCATTCCGCTGATCCAGGCCGATGTCCGCATCAACGAGAGTTTCAAGGACACCGACATGAAGCAGCTCAAGCAGCGCCTGGCCGAGCAGTTGTGCGAATTCTCCGGCGGCCCCTGCAAATACACGGGCAAATATAAAGACCGCGACATGGAATCGGCCCACGCCGACTTAAAGATCAGCAACGCCCAGTTCAACGCCATCGCCGAGGATTTGCAGCTGGCCATGGAACGTCACGCCGTGCCGTCCCATGTGCAAAACAAATTGCTCGCCAAGCTGGCGCCCATGCAGCGCGCCATCGTCACCCGCTGAAGCGTCCGGCGGCGCTCACAGGCTGACCCAGTTGCCCTTGTAGAGAATCGGCCCGGTCGGCCCGTGCGGATCGGGCGAGCCGCCGCGCGGCTCCAGCGTCACGGCCAGCAGCGCGACATCGGGACCGATGGCCAGTCCCGACAACGTCAGCTTGGTGTGGCGCGCCAACAGGCCGAGCGAACGCGGCTCGCCCTGTTTCGGCACGGCCCACAATTCCAGTTCCTTGTCGCTCGGCAGCGCCACCCCGCCCGCCAGGCGCACTTCGAGTACCCGATGGCGGCGGTCGGCGGTCACCAGCATCGCCGGCTTGGCTTGCCCGTCGCTCAAGCTGGCCACATCGGTGATGACGGGGCGCTCCAGCACCACGCCGGCCATGACCAGCGCCAGCAACACCGCCACGGCGCTGGACGCGACACCGAGGTTGCGCCAGAAATGCAGCGATTCGTTGCGCCAGAAGTGCCAGCCGGCGGGCGCGCGGCCCAGGTTCAAGCGCCGCTCGATGCCGCGCCAGACGTGTTGGCGCGGTCGCGCCGGGGTGGCGAATTCGGCCATCGGCGCCAGGCGTTGCTGCCATTCGGCGGCGATGTTGCGTAGATCGGCGTCCTGGTGCATCCAGCCCTCGAAGCGGCGCCGCGCGCCGCCCTTGAGCGTGCCGAGCACGTATTCGGCCGCCAGTTTCTGGCGCAAGGCCGGCTTGTCACGGATATTCATGAGGCCTCCCGTTTCGCCAGACAGGTACGCAAGCGTTCCAGACTGCGCCGTATCCAAGTCTTGACGGTGCCGATCGGCAGCGCCATCCGCTGCGCCACTTCGCTGTGCGACAAGTCGTGATAATAAGCCAGCGCCACCACTTGCCGGTGCAAGCCCTCCAAGGTGGCCATGCACAAGGCCAGCGCCTTGGCGTCGGCGCTCATTTGCAGGGCCTCGATGGGATTGGCCCCGGGATCTTGTAAGGCATTGACGACCTCGCTATCAAACTGATCGGCATCGATTTCCACCGTGTCGCCGCTACGACGGAGGATGTCGAACGCCTTGTTGCGCACGATGGTGGCCATCCATGTCATGGGCGCCGCCAGATGGCTCTGATAAGCGCCGGCGTTGTTCCAGATCGACACGAAGGCTTCTTGCAAGGCTTCTTCGGCCAGCTCTTGCTTGTTTAATATACGCAAGGCGAACCCAAACAGATTCGACGCCGTGGCGTCGTACAAGCGGCGGAAGGCGGCGCCGTCGCGCTTGGCCGCGGCCGCCAACCAGATTCGGAGCTGCTGCGGGTCGTGTTGTTGAGCGGTCGACAATGCTGGCCTTTGCGAAAGAGGAAGAAGGTGGGCAGAGCGTAGCTTAAATTTTTACTCGGCGCTAACTCCGTGCGAAAAAGCCTCACTTCGCCGCCCCGCTCTGGCGTCCGGGGCGCAATTGCGTCAAGCTAGTGCTTGCAATAATCGCTCATTTTCATGGGAGACAACATGCAACATACCGATACATCGCTGTCGCGCCGCGTATGGCTATGCGCGGCCCTGGCCCTGTCGGGCGGCGGCGCCGCCACGGCCCAGGTGGCCCGGCCCGACATGGGCAAATTCCTCGCCACGGGCGGGGTCAGCCAGCTGGAAGGCGCCGGCGGCGGCGGACTGACTCCGTGGGCCTTGATCAGCGGCTACGGCACGCGCGACAGCTATGGCGCCAATGTGCACTACACCCGCGTCAAGACCCAGGACTACGCGCTCGGCACTTACGGAGTGGCGGTGGGCATCGCGGACCGCGTCGAATTGTCGCTGGCCACGCAGCAATTCGACGGCAGCCTGGCGCCACTCGATCGGCTCGGTATCAAGCAAGACATCTTCGGTATCAAGGTGAAAGTGATCGGCGACGCGGTCTACGATCAAGACCGTTTGCTGCCCCAGATCGCGCTGGGCGCCATGTACAAGCGCAACAAGGGGATAGGCGGCCTGGGCGCGCTGGGGGTCACCAATGTGACCCAGCTGGGCGCCAGCGACGACCACGGCACCGATTATTATGTGGCGGCCACCAAGCTGCTGTTCGAGCAAAGCCTGTTATTGAACGGCACGCTGCGCGCCACCAAGGCCAATCAAATGGGCATCCTGGGCTTCGGCGGCGACCGTCACGACGGCTACAAGGCGATGGTGGAAGTGTCGGCCGCGTATCTGATCGACCGCCAGTTGGTGGCCGGCTTGGAATACCGCAACAAGCCACACAATTTGACGGTGGACGATGAAAAAGCCTATTACGACGCCTTCATCGCCTACTTTCCGAGCAAGCATTTTTCTGTGACGGCGGCCTATGCCAACCTGGGCGACATCACCATCTTCAACCCCAAGCGCCAGCGCGGCCTGTATCTCTCGGTGCAGGCGGGTTTTTAACCGGCCAGGTTTTTTTCCAGCAGTTGATGCAAGGCGTCGAACGGCGGTTCGCCCAGATAACGTTTGATGATCTTGCCCTGCTTGTCGATCACGAAGGTGGTGGGCGTCATTTGCACGTTGCCGTAGGCGTTGGCCGCCTCGCCGCTGACGTCGATCGCCACCTTGAACGGCAGTTTGCGCGTCTCGGCGTAATTGAGCACGTAATTGGGCGGATCGCCCTTCATGGCGACGGCCACGAATTCCAAGCCCTGAGCCTTGTATTTATTGTAAGTCGCGACCATTTTCGGCATTTCGCCCACGCACGTGGCGCAGGACGTGGCCCAGAAATTGACCATCACCACCTTGCCGCGCAAGCTCTCGGGCGAGATTTTTTCGCCGTTGATGCCCAGGAAAGTGACCTGCGGCGCGCTGCTTTGGGTATTCAAAGACAAATAAGCCGCGCCCGCCAAGCCGGCGACGAGGACGGCGGCAAGCATCGGTTTGATCCAGGCGCGGCTGGAAGTGGTGGAGGTCGACATGAAAGGGGCCGGTGAATGGTGGTGCGCCTATTATAGACCGCTCCGCCCTTGCATGCCGGGCGAGCCCTTTATGGCTTCTCGGCCGGCGCCGGCGCCGTTTGCGGCGGCTGCAACAGCAGCTGTTTCAGTTCTTCCTCGCTGATATAGTCGAACAGCTTGATCACTTTTTCCACCCCGTTCACGCCGCGCGCCACATCGGCGCCCACCGCGCCTTCGCGCTGGGTGACCCGGCCCATCAGATACACATTGCCGCGTTCCGTGACCACTTTGAAGGTGGCGGCGGAAATGGTTTTCATGTCGACCAGGCTGGCCTTGACCTTGCCGGTGATCAGGGTATCGTTCGAGCGCGAGGTATAAGTGGCGCGTCCGGCCACCGCCAGCTCGTTGTAGACGGTTTGCACCCCCTCGATGGCGCGCACTTCGCGCTCCACCGCCGCCTTCATGGCCTCGTCGCGCACTTCGCCGGTCAGCAGCACCTTGCGGTTGAAGCTGGCGATATTGACATGGCCGTCCTCGCCCACCACCTTGGGAATGCGCACCTCGCCCTTGACGGCGATGGTTTTATCCTCGGTCTGGGCGCCCAGGGTGCGGCGGTCGGCCGCCGCCACGGTGCCCATCACCGCGCCGCCCAGCACCACGCCCACGCAGCCGCTCAGGCTGGCCAACAGGGCGCCGCACAGCAGCGTGCGCGCCAGCGCGCCGGCGGGCTTAATCATTGGCGTCGCCTCCGAACAGGGCCACGTCGATGCCGTCGCAGATGCAATGGATGGTCAGCAGATGCACTTCCTGGATGCGCGCGGTGCGCTCGGCCGGCACGCAGATATGCACGTCGGCGTCGGTCAGCATCTTGCCGATCGCGCCGCCGTCCTTGCCGGTCAGGGCCACCACCCGCATTTCGCGCTCCAGCGCCGCTTCGACCGCCGCGATCACATTGCCCGAATTGCCGGAGGTGGAAATGGCCAGCAGCACGTCGCCGGCCTGGCCGAAGGCTTGCACCTGCTTGGAAAAGATTTCGCGGTAACTGTAATCGTTGGCCACCGCCGTCAGGATCGAGGTGTCGGTGGTGAGCGAGATGGCCGGCAGCGGAAAGCGTTCGCGTTCGAAGCGTCCCACCAGCTCGGCCGCGAAATGCTGGCTGTCGGCGGCCGAGCCGCCGTTGCCGCAGGACAGGATCTTGTTACCGTTCGACAGCGCGGCGAACATCAGTTCGATCGCCTGGGCGATCGGTTGCGCCAACACGGTGGCGGACTGAATCTTGAGTTCGGCACTCTGATGGAAGTGCGCTAGGATGCGTTGATTATTCATAGTTGCCGATTATAGTGCAGCCGCCGCTTCCGGCGAACAAGCACGGTTAAAATTGCTTACACTTCGATCGCGTTCGGCAGCCAGGAAAGCCGCCCGGAGTCGATGGCCACCACGTCGAAACGGCAGGGCGGGGTGGCGGCCAGGGCCTGCAAATACACGTGCGCGGCGAGCGCCAGGCGGCGCTGTTTGGCCGGGGTGACGCTGGCGGCGGCGCCGCCGTGGCTGGCGCCGCCGCGCTGGCGCACCTCGACAAACACAAGCTCGGCGCCATGGCGCATGATCAAATCGATTTCGCCGCCCTTGCAGCGGAAGTTGCGCCGCACCAGGGTCAAGCCCTGGCGCAGCAAATGATCCAGGGCGGCCGCCTCGCCGGCCTGGCCCAGGCGCTGCTTGTCGCTCGGGCGCCCGGGCATGGCCGGATCAGGGCAGGGCCACCGGTTGCAGCACGCCGTCCTGGTACACGGCTTGCTGCTCGGTGCGCTCGAAGCTGGCCGCGCCCTGGCCGAAGCCGACCGCCAGGCGGCCGGTGACCCCGTCCATATTGAAACGGGCGCCCGGATGCAGCGCCACTTCGCGCGCCACCCGGAAAGCGTCGATGCCCAGCGCGTACAGGCGCTCCATGTCGGCGGTCGGTTTGCGTTCGCCCTTGGGCAGCAATTGCGGGTACACCATCACGGCTGGATGGTCGCGCTGGACTTGCCACGGCAAGTCCAGCAGGCGCACCCCGTCCATTTCCGGACCGTAAGCGGTGCGGGCCAGGCCCGGATTGAGCGAGGAGGTGCCGTAGACCGGCACGCCATTGCCCAGCGCCACGCGCAACTGGCGCGCCTGGTCGGCGTCCATGGCGGCGAAAATCAGGGCTGGCGGGTCGGCCTGCACGCGCGCGCGCAGTTGCACCAGCTCGGCGTCGCTCAGATAACCGTTGACGGCGCTCATTTCGACGCTTTGGCTGGACAAGCCCAGGCGCTGCCATTGCGCGTTGAAGGCGCTGCTGATGCGGCGTTGCCAGGCCGGGCCGGCCGACAGCACCAGCGCGTAAGCGTGCGGCTGTTCGGCCGCCGCCCAGCCGGCCACCTGGCGCGCCTCGTCCTCCAGCGACAGGCCCATGCTCAGCATATTGCCCGGCATCGGGCTTTCGTTGGCGCTGCCGCGTCCCTCCGGATAGTTGAGGGCGATGGTGGGCTTGCGCACCAACGGGCTGGCGGCCACCGCCGTCACTGCCGAGCGCGCCAGCGGGCCGACCAGGATGTCTTGTTCCTCCTGGGCCTTGGCGTAGATCGCCAACACGTCCTGGGGCGCGTCGCCCGTCTCGATCACGGTGACGGCGAAGCCATCGCGGTCGCGTTCGTAGGCCGCCATGAAACCGGCGCGCAAGGATTCGGCCGCCGCGCCCAGGGCGTCGGAGCGCAGCGGCAGCAGCAGGCCGATGCGCACCGGCGGCTGGCCGTTGGCGGCCGGCTCCGCGGTCGGGGCCGCGTCGGGCGCCGGCGCGTCGGCCGCCGGGGCGCCCGCCGGGCTTTCCACCGCGAAGGTTTGCGGCTCCGGTTCCGGCTCGGGCGGCGGGGCCGGCGGCGGCTTGACCGGCAAGGGCGGCGCACTTGTATTTGATGAAATAGGCGCGCACAATCGCCCGGCCCCGTTCAAATCGCACGGCGTGCTGCAACCGCCCAGCAGCGCGAGCGCCGCGCCGGCCAGTAACACCTTTACACTTTTAGCAAGCATCCAACCCCCAATGACCGCACAAGAAAATAGCTCGATTGCCAATCTGCCCATCATGACAGAGGCGGCACACCAGGTCTATCCCCCATCGACATTGTATGTGGTGGCCACGCCCATCGGCAACGTGACCGACATCAGCCTGCGCGCCTTGCACGTGTTGGGCCTGGTCGACGCGGTCGCTTGCGAGGATACCCGCAACACGGCCCACTTGATGACCCGTTTCGGCTTGCACAAGCCCTTGATCGCGGCCCACCAGCACAACGAACGCGAGGTGGCGCGGAGCTTGATCGACCGTTTGCTGGCCGGCCAACGGATCGCCCTGGTGTCGGATGCCGGCACGCCGGCCGTGTCCGACCCGGGCGCGCGCATCGTCGACGCGGTGCGCGCGGCCGGCTTGCGGGTGTTGCCGCTGCCGGGCGCGTCGGCCGCGGTGACGGCCATCTCGGCCAGCGGCTTGCTCAACGATCAATTCTATTTCGTCGGCTTTTTGCCGGCCAAGGCCAAGCAGCGCGAAAATATGTTGCTTGGCTTGCGCGGGATCGGCGCCACCCTGGTGTTTTACGAGGCGCCCCACCGCATCATCGATTGCGCCGGCGCGCTGGCGGCCGTGTTCGAGCCGGCCCGGCAAGTGGTGTTCGCGCGCGAGCTGACCAAGATGTTCGAGGAAATCCACCGCTGCCCATTGTCGGAGGCGGTGGCGTGGTTGCAGGCCGATCCGCATCGGGAAAAGGGCGAGTTCGTGCTGTTGCTGGAAGGGGCGCCGGCGGCCGAGGATGCCGAAGACGCGGAAGCCGAACGCATCTTGACGATCTTGCTGGCCGAGTGTTCGGTCAAGCAAGCGGCCAATTTGACGGCCCAGATCACGGGGCGCAAGAAGAATGCCTTGTACGACAG
>JAYVUV010000492.1:0-10690 GCA_043787615.1 Janthinobacterium sp.
GGCCGCCGCGCCAGGCGCGGGCGAAGGCGCGGCAGGCGCGGCAGCGGCCACGGGCGCATCGGAATACAGTTTCAGCACCTGGGAGGTGGCGCCGCGTTGCAACACCACTTCCGTGTCGCCGACCTTGACCAGCCGGGCGCCGTCGAACAGTTCGCCCAGCCGCCAGGCGCGCCCGTCGATCACCGCCACCCGCCGCCCGCCGGCGCGGCGCGACACCAGCACCGATTGCAGGCGCGGCCCTTCCCGCGACGCGAGCTCGGCCGGTGCGGCCGGCGCGCCCGGGCGGGCCAACACGGCCTCGGGCGGCGGCTGGGTCGGATCGATCAAGGTTTGCGCCGATGCGACGCAGCCGAACGCCAGGCCCGCCAACAGCGCCAACCGGGCCGCCCCCCCTGCGCGCCGGGTCGTCATAAAGTCAGCCATTTCTGATCCAAACTCAGGGTGTACAAGGTCAAGGTCAGGGTGGCGCCGGGGTACTGGCCGGCGTCGAGCCGGGCCTTACCCCAAAATAGCTGGGCCGGCAGCGCTTCGAGCGTGCTCATATAGTTGATCATGTCCAGGTAACTGCCCTGCAAGGTGATCTCGACCCCGTGCCGGTACAGCAATTCGGCCGGCTTGGCCACCGTCGCGGCCGCTGTCGCGGGCGCGCCCGCCGGCGCGGCGTTGGCCGCGACGGCTTTCGCCGCGGCGGCCCGGATATCGGCGGCGACGGCGCGCTCGGCGCCGGCGGTCGAGGGCGCGCCCAGCGTCGGCGCGTCTGGCTGGACGGCGGCTCCGCTCATGCCCACCACCGGCAAGTTACGCAGCGAAAGCAGGCGCAACTTGCCGTTGCCGCGCAATAGCTGCTCCAGCACCGGAATCATCTGTTCCGGCGGCACCAAGCCCTTTTGCACGGCGCGCAAGGCCGCGCCGTCGCGCTCCACATCGGCCAGCAAGGTTTGCAGGCGCTGCCGGTTGGCGGCGTCCGGATCGCGCGCGAACGCGTCCAGTTTTTGCGTGATGGCCGTGTTGATGGCGCCGATCTGGTTTTGCTGTTGATTGATATTGCTCAGCAAGACCTTTTGCCTGGCGTACAGCGGCGCCAGCAGCATCGAATACACCAAAAACAGCATGGCGCCGGCGATCGCGGCGAACACCAGCGCCCGCTCGCGCAAGCTCAGGGCATCGATCCGGCCCGCCAATTTGGCCCAGAGCTGCTTCATTTCGGCACCGCCTTGTCAGCCACGCCGGCCGCCGTGGTCTGCAACTGGAATTCGACATAGCGCGGCGCCATGGCCGGTCCAGCGACCGGGTCCGGCTTGGCGGCCTCGGCCGGCGCGCCGGGCTGGACGATATCGAGGCTGCCGAAAGCCTTGCCGCGCATGACCTTCTCGTTTTTCAAACGCTCGATGTAGTGGGGAATCAAGGGCGCTTGCATGGCGCGTCCCTTGACCCCGATTTCATTGCCCGCGCCCGTGATCGACACCCCCGTCAACCACAAGCCTTGCACGCTCTGACGCGACAGGGCGCGAAAATACTCGGCATAGCCATAGATATTGCCCAGCTCGCCGCGCTTGAGGATGGCGGCCACCTCGCGCAAGGCGCGCAAACGGGTTTCGGCCTGGCCGATGGCCGTTTCCATGTCCTGGCTTTTTTGGCGCGGCGCGAATTCGGTGTCCACCGAACTCTGACGCGCCTCGCGCGCGGCCAGTTGCAGCTTCACCGCGACCGCCTCTTTTTCCAGCCCGGCCACCCGGCGATTGCCGTAAAACGCCACCGCCAAGGCGCCCAGCAAGATCAAAGCGAGCGCCTCGGCCATCGGCACCACCGTGAACACTTTCTTTTGCTTTAGAAAGATCGGGTTGAATAGATTGATTTGCTGGCTCACAGCACCACCTCTTCCAAGCGCAAGGCCGCGCCCAGGGCCAGGAAACAGCGCTGCTGCTGGGCCACCTCCAGCAATTCGGGCACCTTGTCCAGGTCGAGCACGTCGGCCAGGTCGAAGGCTTCGACCGGCATGTACAGATTGCCGGCCAGGTATTCGAGCAAACCGGGCGCGCCGGTGGGCGCCAGCATCAATTTGGCGACCGTGATGAAATGAAATTGCCGGTCGAAATGGTCCAGCGAGCGTTGCAGTTCCAGGGTGATCTTGTCGTGGCACACGTGCTGCTTTTCTGAATCGGGCGCCATCAGTTGCGCCAGGGTCACGTCGATGCGGCGCGCCAGGTACAGTTCAGCGTTGAAACTGACCGTCAGCAAGCCACCTTCGTGATTGAACGACAGCATGGCCAGGCCGCGCCCGGCCGGCTCCATCAAGGCCGAGATATTGCGCTGCGCCATTTCCGGGATGTCGATCACGCCCAGCGCGATGCCGGCCACGGTGAACAAATTCTGACGCGCCTCGACCACGCTGTTGCGGGCGGCGATGGCGAACATGGTGTGATTGCGCACCGGCGCGTTCTTGTCGACGGGAATGTCGAGCACGTCGATGGTGGCGTCGTCGACATGGAAGTCGAGCATGTCCTTCAGGCGCCAGCGCACCGCCGTTTTCAATTCCTCGGGCGGCACATTGGGCGCTTCGACCGCCACGATCTGATAATCGCTGCCGCCAAGCAGGGTGCCGCAGCGGTAATTGGCGGCGTGGGTTTCCTTGCCCAGTTTACTCAAGGCCTCGACGGCGAGCGCGTCCTTGACCGGATGGAACACGCTCAGTTCGACCACCGGCTTGGCCGCCTCGACCCGGCGCACGCTGGCGGCGACCAGGCCGTCGCCGCACATGGCGATGGTCAGCCCGCCGTCCTTGCGTTTCGCTTTCGAGAATAAGCCCATGCCGACAGCCTATATAGTCACCGCGACATGAACAACACGCGGTAGATGATTGATTATATTCAAGTTGCACCTTTTTTTGCTACATATCCAATAGTAAGTCCCAAAAAGCCACAGCTGGTCCATCCCGGCCGTCAATACAGCTCCCGCACATAGGTGACAGGACCGCTTTTATAGACCCCGAAAGTGACCCGCCCATGGGTGCTGGGCAACCAGGACGGGCCGATCAACAACAACTCGCCGCTGCCCGCGTTGCCCTTGCCGGTGGGGTTGAGCCGCACCGTGCCGGCGCCGGCCGTCAAGCTCAAGACGGGCGGACTGCCCACCGCCGACAGGGTGCTTTGGCAATTGGCGGGCGCCGCCGCGCTCGACTTCAAGCCGTTGACGCAATTTTGAAACGTCACCCCAGTGAGGGCCGGCGCGCCGGTGTCGGTGTCGCTGATGGTCCAGGCGCTGCCGTTCCAATACTGGGCGGTGACCCCGATCGGCAAGCCCAGCAATTCCGAACCGTAGGCGTTGGCCAGCAGCAGGCGGCCGTTGACGATCATCGCGCCGCCCTCCACCGTCGGGTTGACGCCGCCGACCGGCGCGCGCAGCGAGGTGATCGCTTCGGCGTCGGTGGCGCGCAGGTAAATAGCGGTGGGCGGGGCCCAGTTCAGGGCGCGCGGCGCGCTGTCCAGATACGGATTGGCCAAGGCGTAATTGACCGCCGGCGCCGCCACCCCCGCCGCGAAGCTGGCGGCGGCCACCGTGGCCGCGCCGGCGCCGAGCTTGAGCGCGCTGCCGCTCGGCGTGGCCGGCGGATTTTTTTGGGTGGTGCCGCCCACGCTGTCCCATGCCTCCAGAGTCACCGCGCGCGCGAATTCGCCCTGGTAATTGATCAGGGTGGTGCTGCCGTTCAAATGGCGCGCCGTGACGGTGGCGCCGAACGGCTGGGTGGAATACACCATGCTGCTTTTGAGCGCGGCGACGCAGGCCAGCTTGAGCGGGCAAGCGATCAACGGCGCCACCACCGGCACCGCCGTGTCGAAATGGTTGGGCACGAACCGCCCCACATTGACCGAGGCGCTGGTGATGTTGCCGGCGCCCAGGTAATCGGCGCCCGGCGCGGCGGCGGCCACCGCCAGAATGCCGACCTCGTCGTAGATGAACTTGTTGTAGGTGGCGATGCCGGCGTTGAAGGCGCCGATCGTGCCCTGCAGGGCGGGCTGGTAACTCATGTCGTCGAAATAGGGATTGATGGCGGCCTGGGCCGCGCTCTTGCGCGGATCGAGCGCCGGGGTCGCGGTCAGCGTGACCCCGCGCGCCACCGGCGTTTCGTTGCCGTAGTTTTTCGTCAGCAAGATGGTGGCGTGGCGGGTGGTGGCCTTCACATCCATGCTGAACACCTCGCCGGCGCGCGCGAAAATGGTGGCCGCGCCCAAAGTGGGCAAGGTAGCGGCCGGATTATTCCAGGTGCCCGATGGCGTGAGCACGCGGTAGGCGGTCAGCACGAATTTGTCGGGCCGCATCACGAACGGGCCGGTGGCGCCGGTCTTGCCGTTGGTGTCGGACAAATACAGTTTGATGCGGCCGGCGTCGGCATAGTCGAACACCATGCCGACCGAGGTCGAGGGGATACTCTTGACGAAGGTGAAATTCATGCTGGCGGTCCAGGTCGTCGGCGTGGCGGCGGACTGGGCGCACAGCGGCAGCAAGGTGCTAGTGTCGGGAAAGTTGGCCTGGGTGCCGGCGTCCTTGATCGGGTTGTGGCAAGAGAGCGCGAATTTCAAGCCCAAGGTGGTGTTGGCGGTGGAACTGATGAAGGTCGGCACGCCTGACGCGTTCAAATTGGTGACGTAAATCGGGCTGATCGGCACGCCGGCGATGCGGTTGCCGAAATAAATGAATTTGCAGGGTTGGCTGCTGCCAAAAGCGACATTGTTGGTGCAAATGGCGTCGGTGAACACATACGAGGGCGTGGCCACGGTGGCCGTGTCGCTGGCGCTGTCGTTGCCGGAGACGTTGTCGAACAAGGTGCCGTCCACCGTCGTGGTGTTGGTGATGCTCGAGGGGGTATTCGAATTGACCATCACCAGCAAGGTCAAGACCGGCGCGCTGGCGCCCACTTCGAGCTGCAAGGCATAGGTGCAGGTTACGTTCTGGCCCGAGATCACGCAATTCCAGTCGTCGCCGCCCGCCGCCACCGCGCTCAAGCCGGCCGGCAGCACATCGGTGACGACGATCGGCCCCGGATCGGCCTGCGGACCATTGTTTTTTACGGTGATGAAATAATTCGCGGTCTGGCCCAGGGTCAAGGTCTGGTCGCGCGTCATGGTAACGCCCAGGTCGGCGGTCGGGGTGTTCGGCACGGCGATGATTTCCGCGCTCATGATCACCAGGTCGGTGCCGGAACGGTAGACGGTGGTGGCCGAGGTTTGGCCCTGCTGGATGACGGGATCGGTCAGGGTGTAGGCATCGAAATCGACGCCGTAGGAATAGGGGTCGTTGTTGACGTTGCTGGCGGAATTGAACTGGTTGCCCGAAGGATTCATGGCGTCGGTCAAGGCCACGTTATTGAACAGTAAATCCTCGCCGCCGCCCGAGATCGAGTCGTCGCCTTCCCAGGTCACGTGGCCGATGCGGCCGGTCTTGGCCGGCGTCAGGACGGGAATGTTGAAGTTGCTCAGCGTGAGGGTCACGCTGCTGGAGCGGATGTATTGAAAGCCTTCGTAGATATTGAGCACGCGGAAAGTCTCGCTCGGCGACGAATAAATCACCGCCAGCGCCCAGCCGCCCAGCACCGCCTGCACCGCGCAAAAGGTATTGCTGGTATCGACGGTCAAATCCGAAAAGCTGTAGGTGCCGTTGCGCTTGGCGATCACCTGGGTGGTGACATCGACCGCGCCGCCGAAAAAATCGTAACCCACCGTGGCCGAACTGTATTGACGCGAAGCCGGCGCCGTGAACACCACGTTCTCGAACTTGATGGTGTAATCGCGCGCCGCCGTCGCGCCCGAGCCGGCCCAATACAATTGCGCGCTCAGCACCACGGCGCCGCTCGGTATGCCCGACAGGGCGGCGGTGGTGGCGGTGGTGGCCGGCGTCACGGAGCAGGGGTCGACGGTGTTGGCCTTGGTGCGCAGGGTTTTTTGCGTGCCAACGAAATTGACGTTGCCGGCGAAACTCTTAAACAGGGCGATGGGCGTGTCGGCCATGGCGGGCCGGCATAGCAGCGACAGCAGGCAACACAGGGCCCAGACCAGCGCCGGCAGCATTGTGCGGTGGGCATAGGTCCTCATGGCAAGTCTCCGAATTCGATCTGGACGCGGCGCTGCACGTAATCGGGATTGGCGCTGGCATTGGGACAACTGCCGGCGCTCTGGTTGCACGCCACCGAAGTCATGCGGTAGCGGCTCAGGGTGCCCACAGTGACGCTATTGAGCACGCAGGTGACGGTGACCCGGAACACGCTCAAGCTGGTGTTGGCCGGCAATTGAAAACTGGTCGGCGTGGCGCTCGCGCACGGCTTCACGGCATCGACGCGCTGGGAATACAAGCCCCATTCGATGCCGGCGCGCGCGGCCTGGTAGGCGCGCGCGCCCTGCACGTCCAAAGCCGAACTGGCTTGCTGGGAGGTGGCGATCGACAACATGGCCACCCCCAGGCCGGCCAGCACCACCAAGATAAAAATGGCGGTGACCAGGCTGACCCCGCGCGCGCGCGGGCGCAAGCGAGAACGCGGACGCGAAGGCGACGGCGACAACGGGCGGGCGACGCCACTCATGGCACGTTGTCCACGTGAACCTGGTGCACCAGCCGCAGCGCCGGGTCGGCGTTGTTCAGCCGGCGCAAGCCGATCGTCATGCCCAACAAGGCGCTGTGGATGTTTTTCAAATCGCTGTAACTAAAACTGCATTCGGTCACATTGGTCGCCAACAAGGCCGTTTGCAAGGAGGCGCTGACCGGCGGCACCGTCATGCTGGCGCTGGGCGCGTAATTCCACATGCGCGTCAAGCTGCGCGCGGCCAGGTCGCACACATACATGACCGGCGTGTTGACCACCTGGAAGCGGCGCCCGGGCGAACTCAGGCCGGCGGTGGCCGGGTCGCCGCTGGCGAAAGGATTGGCGCTCATGCTCACCACGTTGTTCGACACCCCGGCCACCGTGGCCATGTTGGCCCCGGTGTAGGCGTCGGCGCGGTCGAAGCCGGGGCCGAGGTTGTAGACCACGATGGCGTCGCCGGCCACGATGGCTTGCTGGCCGGTCGGCATGTCGCCCACCACCCGAAACGTGAGCGCGGCCGGGTCGATGAAACTGAGCGCGGGCGAGCCGCCCGATCCGGCGTTGGCGGTCGGATCGATTTCATCCTCGGCGGCCAGATAGCGCCCGCCGGTCTTGGTGGGAATGAATTCGACGGCCGAGCCGCCGCTCACGCGCACGCTGTTGGGCAAGGCGCGGCGCACCTCGCGCGCCATGCGCCGCATCGCCATGTCGGCGTTGTCGACCAGTTCGGCGCGCGCCACGCTGTCGACATAATTTTGCACCGGCCAGCGGATGAACAACACCACGATGCCGCCCAGGATGCCGGTGATGACGATCACCACCACCGCCTCCACCAAGGTGAAGCCGGACCGGCGCGGCGCGGCGGATCGGCGGCCCGTCATGGCGCCTGCACCTTTGGCGCATAACGCGTGCGGTAACCGTCCAGCACCACGTTGTCGTCCGGGTTGGTGCCGTAGTTGACGCGCACGGTCAAGCGCAGCACGTTCATGCCGGCCGAGGTTTCGCTCGATGGAATCGCGTTCAAGGCTTGGTTTCCCGTGATGGTGAGGTAGGCCGTGTATCCAGTCAAAGTGAAGCTGTTGCCGGCCGCGTCCAGCACGGCCGTGTTGCCGGCGTTGTCGAAGGCGCGCTGTTCGGTGCGCCACGCGGTGGCGTAATCGTTGACGTTGTCGAAGGGCCGCTCGTTGCCGCTTTCCGGCCCCAGCGCTTCCGGCACGCTGGCGCAGCCGGCCGGCGAAGCAGCCGTTTCGGCGTTCGCATCGAGCGGATCGCAATACGTGAAAGCGGCCAATTCCACCTCTTCCAACAAACCTTCGGCCAGCATCAAGGCTTGCTTGCGGCGCAAAGGATCGCCGCTCAGGCGCACCGACAAATTGAGCATCTGCATCACGCCAGCCACCGCGATGCCGACGATGACCATGAAAATGATGAGTTCGATCAGGGTCACACCGGCCCGCGGGCGCCCCCGATTAATGGACATAACCGGTTTCCCGCTCCACTGTGATCGCGCGGCCGACGCCATCGACCACCACCGTGAACGTGAGCGCGGCGAAACTGGAGCTGACACTGCTGGTCGGACTGTCGACCGCGGCAAACGGTTTTCCCAACGCGTCATAAGAAAAATAGTTATTCGCTCCGGCATAGGCCGCCGCCGGGGACAGCGTGTAGCTGACATTGGCCGGCTTGGCTTCGCAAGCCCAGGTCGTGTCGGCATTGCAGGCGGCCAAGGTGGCGCTGCCGGTGCTATTGGTGTTGGCCGCCGCCTGCACCCGATTGCCGGCGCTACAGGTGGTGTTGAAACACAGCGCCAGCGAGCCGCCGTCGAGCCGCACATACACGGGGCGATTTTGCGCGATGGCCACTTTTTGCCCATACCGCAGCATCGCCCTGCTTTGCTCGACAAACTCGTCCGCGTCGAACGCCTTGCGGTCGAAAAAACGGCTCAAGCCCACCGCCACCATGATGCCCATGATCACCATCACCATGATCAACTCGATCATCGTGAAACCGCGGCGGACGAAGACTCGCTTGCCGCATTCGGGTCGCCGCCGGCCTGCGCGCGCCCGCTCGCGCGATGACGAGCTTGGCACGCGGAGCATGGGGACGATGGTCAATTTCCGCCGTGTCCGTTATACCGGCTTAGGTGCCGCAATTGGCTGCCAAAGGAGCCGAGCTAAAAGTTGGCTGAACGGTCGCACTCGCCGCCTGGACATAACTGATGAAGCACAGGACCGATGTCGCCGTGTTGGCGATACTGACAGGCACCACCGTCATGCCGTTTGCAGGCACGGCGGGAGCGGTGGCCGTGGCGGCGACCGGGGTCGCGGTGGCATTGACCGTGACCAGGTAGTCGGACGCATTGATGCCGGCGGCGGTGGCATATAGAGCGTTGGCGGTGGGGTAGCCGTTGGTAATAGCCACCGCGGTGCCTTCGACATCGACCGTCGTCAGCGCGGTGCCGGTGGTATTGGTTAGAAACTTGCCGTGCACCATGGCAGAGCTGGCCGCAAGCGCACCGCGCGCGCCGTTCAGGCTGGCGGCGCGGGCGTCGCCGCCCAGGCTGACGAACTTCGGCAAGGCGGTGGCGGCCAGGATGCCGAGGATAACGATCACGACGATCAACTCGATCAAGGTGAAACCGGATTGGCGAGTGGCACGGATGGCGCGAATGTGAGTCATATTCATGTGGAGCTCCAAAATCTATCTTAAATGTGAGTGTAGTAACCGGACCAACCTAATCGTAGCGAAGTACGTCAGCATCATCCATTAACTTGATTCAAGACAACACCGTACTGTGCAGCTGGTGTCCCTGATGGCTTGGCGGGAATTGTGGGCAAGCGAGATAATTCTACCTTGAAACTTATCCGATTCGACTCCGGTTTTTCAAAAGTTTTTCTGTCGCGTATCAAATACACCAACACATGGCTGGCGCGGTCAAAATACCAGTTGCCATCTTCGACATCTTTTGGCGTGGGGGCATACCATTCGCCGCGATAGTTTATTGGCTTTTCCGCCAACCATTCAATGGGATTTTGATCAGCCAGGGCGGCGATCTCATCGCCTTTGTTTTGCGCACGTAATTGGGCCACTTTCATATGTAAAACGCTGCGCAAATCGGCCACGAAACGCGTCATCGCGGCCTGCTCCGCTTGCGCCTGATAAAAGCGCACCCGGTGTAATAGCACGCTTGCCAAGATTATCGTTACAGTCATGGCCACGGCGAATTCAAACAAGGTGGCGCCGGCCCGATTTCGTTGTTGCGGCTTCGCAACGGCATGCGCAGCAATATCGGGCGGAGGCGGCGCGGCGCGTGTCATTTGCGTAGCGCGGCTTTGCCCAAATCCCAAATCGGCAAGAAAATACCCATCGCCAGCACCAGCACCATGGCGCCCAAAAACACGATCAAAATCGGTTCGATCTGGGCCGACAGCGTTTTCAGTTCATAATCGACCTCGCGCTCGTACATTTGGGCGATTTCATCCATCAAATCGTCGAGCGAGCCGGTTTCCTCGCCCACCGCGATCATTTGCAGCACCACCGGCGTGAACACGCCTGCGGCGGTGGCGGTGCGCAAAATACTTTCGCCCCGTTCGACTCCGTCGCGCATTTGTTCCACGCGCGCCGATAAATACGCGTTGTCCACCGTTTGCGACACCACCGTCAAGCCTTGCACGATCGGCACCCCGCTTTTGGCCGACAGCGCGAAACTGCGCGCGAAGCGCGACATCGTGCCTTTCAAGATAATCTTTCCGGCGATCGGTATTTTTAATTTAACCTTATCCCATTCATAACGGCCTTTGACGGTGGCGATATACGAACGGAAACCAAAAAACCCGCCCACGGTGAGCAATAACATCAGCGGCCAATAATCGACCGTGAATTTGGAGGTGGCGATGAGCACTCTTGTCATCAATGGCAATTCGGCATGAAAGCTGGCGAACACGCCGACGAAAGCGGGAATCACGAAAATATTGACCACGATCATGGCGATCACCATGGCGATAATGACAAAAGTCGGATAGCGCATGGCGCTCTTGACCCGGTCGCGCATGTCGCGGTCGAATTCCAGATGGTCGAACAGGCGCAAAAACACTTCGTCGAGCCGGCCCGTCATTTCAC
>JAYVUV010000493.1:0-4257 GCA_043787615.1 Janthinobacterium sp.
CTGGAAAAAACCATCAAAACACTGACCAATCAAGAGCGAAAATGACCATCACAGAAAAAAAGAGCCTCGACATCCATCAGATCAAACAGTATCTGCCGCACCGCTATCCGATGCTGCTGGTCGACCGGGTGCTGGACTGGGACGCCGGCAAGACCATCAGCGCGATCAAGAACGTCACCGTCAACGAGGAATTTTTCAACGGCCATTTCCCGCACAAGCCGGTCATGCCGGGCGTGTTAATGATCGAGGCGATGGCGCAAACGGCCGCCATCCTGTCGTTCTTGACCATGGACGTGAAGCCGGACGAGAATTCGGTGGTGTACTTCGTCGGCATCGACAACGCCCGCTTCAAGCGGCCGGTGGAGCCGGGCGACCAGCTCAGGATGGATGTCGAAATCCTGCGCGTGTCGCGCGGAATCTGGAAATACAAGGCGGTCGGCACGGTCGACGGCAAGGTCGCGGTCGAGGCGGAACTGATGTGCACCATCCGCAGCGCCACCGACGCCAGCCAGCCAGCGGGGTAAACATGGGCAGCATTCATCCAACAGCGGTGATCGATCCCGGCGCGCAGCTCGACAGCGGCGTCGCGGTGGGCGCGTACACCGTGATCGGTCCGCACGTGCGCATCGGCGCCGGCACCTGGGTCGGCCCGCACGTGGTGATCGAGGGGCACACCACCATCGGCCGGGACAACAAGCTGTTTCAGTTTTCCTCGATCGGCGCGCCGCCGCAAGATAAAAAATGGGCCGGCGAGCCGACCCGCCTGGAGATCGGCGACCGCAACACGATCCGCGAATTTTGCACCTTCAACACCGGCACCGTGCAGGACGCGGGCGTGACCCGGCTGGGCCACGACAACTGGATCTCGGCCTATGTCCATCTGGCGCATGATTGCCAGGTCGGCGACAACACCATCTTCTCCAATAACGCGCAACTGGCCGGCCACGTCCAGATCGGCGACTGGGTGATCATGAGCGGCTTCGCCAACGTCCACCAGTTCTGTAAAATCGGCGCCCACGCGTTCGTCGGCATGAGCACCAGTTTGACGCAGGACGTGCCGCCGTTCGTGCTTTTGTCGGGCAACCCAGCCGCCGCGCACGGGGTCAACATCGAGGGGCTCAAGCGGCGCGGCTTCACCCGCGCCCAGATCGACGGCATCCGCGCCGCCTATAAACTGATTTACCGTTCCAGCCTGACGCTGGAGGAAGCCAAGGTAGCCCTGCTGGCGGAAGAGGCGTCCACCCCGGACGCGGCGCCGCAGATCCGCGCCATGCGCGAATTTTTGGATAGCGCGAGCCGTGGCATCGTCCGCTGAGGGCAACGTGAGCGTGGCCATGGTGGCCGGCGAGGTGTCCGGCGACTTGCTGGCCGCCCGTCTGCTGGCCGGTTTGCGTCCCCATTTGCCGCAGGCGCGCTTTCACGGCATCGGCGGCGCGAATATGGCGCAGCAGGGCTTCACCTCGCATTGGCCGCTGGAGCGCTTGACCGTGCGCGGCTTGTTCGAGGTGATTCCGCGCTACCGCGACATCAAGGGCATCCAGAACGCCTTGCGCGATCAATTGCTGGCCGAGCGGCCGGCCGTGTTCATCGGCGCCGACTATCCCGGCTTTAACCTGGGACTGGAAATGCAGCTGAAAGCGGCCGGCATCCCCACCGTGCATTACATCGGCCCGCAGATCTGGGCCTGGCGCGGTGGGCGCATCAAAAAAATCGTCAAGGCCGTCTCGCACATGCTGGTGGTGTTCCCGTTCGAGCCGGAGATTTACCGGCAGGCCGGGGTGCCGGTGACCTATGTCGGCCATCCTTTGGCCGAGCTGATTGGGTTGGTGCCCGACGAGGCGGCCGCGCGCCGCGCCCTGGGTTTGCCGGAGGACGCCAACGTCGTGGCGCTGCTGCCGGGCAGCCGCATGGGCGAGCTGAAATATAACGTGGCCGCCTTCGTGGGCGCGGCCAGGCTGCTGCATCAGCGCGACCGCTCGCTGCGCTTTGTGGCGCCGATGGCGGGCGAGCGCCAGCGCCAGTATTTTCTGGAGCTGGTGGCCGAAGCCGGCCTGGGCGAGGTCGAAATCATGCTGATCGACGGCCAGTCGCACACCGCCATCGCCGCCGCCGACGCGGTGCTGGTGGCCTCCGGCACCGCGTCGCTGGAGGTGGCGCTGTTCAAAAAGCCGATGGTGATCGCCTATAAGATGATGCGGGCCTCGTGGGAGATCATGCGCCACATGGGGTATCAGCCCTGGATCGGCTTGCCGAACATTCTGGCGCGCGAATTCCTGGTGCCCGAACTGCTGCAACACGCCGCCCATCCGCAGGCGCTGGCCGACGCCATGTGGCGGCAATTGAGCGATGTGCCGGGCCGTCTGCGCCTGGTCCAGCGTTTCACCGATATGCACCACAGCCTGCTGCGCAACAGCGCCGAGGAAAGCGCGGCGGCGGTGCTCCAGGTGATCGGCGCACGGCGTTAGATCGCCAGGCGGCGTATTTTTAACATCAAGCCACATCAAGGCGCAATGAAAAACATCTATCCCGGTTTGTTCGACGAACTGCCATTTTCCCTCGACCAGATCATTTGCGGGGTCGACGAGGCGGGGCGCGGGCCGCTGGCCGGTCCGGTTTTCGCGGCCGCCGTGATCCTGCATCCGGAGCGCCCGATCGAGGGTCTGCGCGACTCGAAAAAACTGAGCGCCACCCGGCGCGACCAACTCGCGCCGCTGATCAAGCGCGACGCCCTGGCCTGGGCCATCGCCGAGTGTTCCGAGGCCGAGATCGACCAGCATAATATTTTGCAGGCCACCATGCTGGCGATGCGGCGCGCGGTCGAGGCGCTGCACACGGTGCCGGGCCTGGCCCTGATCGACGGCAACCGCTGCCCGGTGATGACGATCCAGACCCTGGCCATCATCGAGGGCGACGACAAGGTCGATTCGATCTCGGCCGCCTCGATCCTGGCCAAGACGGCGCGCGACGCGGCACTGGTGGCGCTGCACGGCCGTTATCCCCAGTACGGTTTCGACCAGCACAAGGGGTATCCGACCGCGCTGCACCTGGAGCGCCTGCGCCAGCATGGCGTCTCGCCCGCGCATCGGCGCTCGTACGCGCCGGTGCGCGAGCTGGTCGCGCTGGGCAGCATCCTGGTCCAGGCGGCCGCATGAAGCTGATCTCCTCGCGCGAGAACGCGCAATACAAGGAGTGGAAGCTGCTGGCCACCAGCTCGCAGGCGCGCCGCAAGGCCGGCCGCACCTTGCTCGACGGGGTGCATCTGTGCCAGAGCTATCTCCAGCTGCGCGGCGTGCCGCCGCTGTGCCTGGTCAGCGAAGGCGCCCTGGCCGACCCGGAAGTGGCCGACATCGTGGCCCGCTGCGAGGCCGCGCGCGGCCATTGCGTGGCGCTGCCGGACGCGCTGTACGGCGCCGTCAGCCAGGTCGAGCACGGGGTCGGCGTGCTGTTCGTGATCGAGACGCCCGAACGGGCGTTGCCCGTTTCCTTGTCGCGCTCGGCCGTGCTGCTTGACAACGTGCAAGACCCGGGCAATGTCGGCTCCATCTTGCGCAGCGCGGCGGCGGCCGGCATCGATCAAGTGTTTTGCAGCGCCGGCACCGCGTTTTGCTGGTCGCCCAAGGTGCTGCGGGCGGCCATGGGCGCCCATTTCGTGATCGAGATCTTTGAAAACGTCGATCTGGCGGCCCTGATCGGCGCGGCCCAGGTGGCCGTGCTGGCCACCAGCGGTTACGCCGAGCAGCGCTTGTACGAGCTCGACTTGCGTCGTCCGGTGGCGTGGCTGCTGGGGCACGAAGGGCAGGGCGTGGCCGACGATCTACTGGCCCTGGCCACGCACCGGGTGGTGATTCCCCATCTGGGCCAGGTCGAGTCGCTCAACGTGGCCGCTTGCGCGGCGGTCTGTTTCTTCGAACACTTGAGGCAAAATCAAAACTGACCCCGTTTTTCTTTGCTAAGTTCAAAACCTTGATCATGCGCATGACAGGGATGAGAAATGGATATCGCACATTTGCGTATTCTGGTGGCGGAGGGCGATCACGGGCAGCGCCAAAACTTGAACGCCATGCTGGGCCGGCTCGGCGCGGTCGGCTTGAGCGAGGCGGCCGACGGCCACAGCGCCTTGTGCGGCTTTCGCTGCGGTTCGCCGCAGGCGCCCGACATCGGCATCATCGACCTGGCCTTGCCGGGGCTGGACGGCTTGGGCTTGATGCGCCAGTTGAGCGAAGCGAAATGTCGCACCGGCATCATCGTGTCCAGCGT
>JAYVUV010000494.1:0-5355 GCA_043787615.1 Janthinobacterium sp.
AGTGGGGGGTCCAGCGATTGGTTTTCAAGTCCAGACCATCGAAAGCCTCAAAAAAAGTGCGTTTCACCGCCACTTTGTCGACCACCGCGCCGGTCGGCACCTTGGTGCACGTTGCCGTCGCGGCCGCTTGTGGGACGTCGATGGTGATCTGGCCCGCGTACGACTGGTACGTCAATACCTGTTGCGCCTGCGAATTAGCGGCCACCGCGCCCAAGCCCGCTAACACGGCCAGCGTGAAAGAAAGCCGGCGCAAGGGCTGAATTGCCTGAGTCATAATTCCTCCATGACATGATTAAAAAGAGCACCCGGGGGTCCGTGAATCAGGTGCGATTGCAAAATGAAGGCCAGTAACGAAATTCATTTTACTCTCGGAATTATTCGCACGCAGGAAAAACTTGAATGAAATCATATGGATATACCAACTACTCATTCGCTACGCCCTGAAGAGCTCGCTAAAACGTTAAATATGACATGTTGCTTTTAAGTGACATACATTTCGGGATAAAAATTTTTCTCGGCGGGAAATGTTTTCATTAATCGCAAGCCACTTGTTGAATATCATATTCTTTCTAATTAATACCGCGCGCCATTGGAGCCGAGTCAAAAGAGGTGATGTTTTGCGGGGCCGGCGCGGCGCCATTGCGCGCCTGCAGCTTTTCCTGTTGTAACAAGGCCCACATCAGCATCAGGAAGAACCAACCCGGTCCGGGCGCCAGCACTTCATGGGTTTCCACCGTTCCATGCGCCAACATCAAGAAACCGACCGAGGCGCACAGGGTGCTCAGCAAGCCGGGCCGCGACAACGGCACCATCGCCGTCAAATACATCATCGGGAACAAGAAACACACCAAGCCGAACAAACCGGTGTCGCCGAACACGCCCAGGTAAGTATTGTGCGGCGTGACGATGGCGCCCAGCGATTCGAGCTGACTGGCCAGCGGCGTGGTCAAAGTGGAAATGGTCGTATACGCGGCCGGGCCCTCGCCCAGCCAGGGCGTGGCGGTCATGGCGTTGAAATAGATGCGCCAGACGTCGGTGCGGCCGGTGAGCGTCATATCGCGCCCCAAGGCTTCCAGCGCGTACGGCAAGACCAGAAAGCCGAAGATGGCCGCCACGAACAAGATGAAACCGAGCACGCCCATGCCAAACCCGGTGGTCACGTGGCGCGCCAGTTTCGATACCACATACACATAGGCCATGGTGACCAGGGCCGCCACCAGCGCGCCCTTGGAACCGGACGCCAGCAGGCACACCAGCGCCAGCAGCGCGGTGATCCCGCTCAAGCGCATGGCGCCGCCACGCATCATGGCCACCGCGATCAAGATCGTCAGCGCGGCGATCCAGCCCAGCTGATTTTTGTTGGTGAAGGCGCCGCGCCATACGGTGGTGAAACCATAGATTTGGGTGCCGATGCTGGGTACGATCAAGGCCAGCAAGGTGGAAGCGAGCATGATGCCGAACAAGGTCCAGCACAGGGTTTGGATCGCGCGCTTCGGCGCCAGCTCGATACCGATCAGGGCCGCGCCCGCCATGCTCAAGGCGAACATGGTGAGCGAGCGCAGCGATTTGACGGGATCGACCCCGAAGGCGCCGGCCAACAAGCCGACCACCCAAAACGGCGCAAACAGCATCAGGGCCGAACCGATCTTACCGAAACCATGGGTGCGGCAATGCACGATAAACGCCAGCACGATCAAACCCCACATCGACAATTGATAGGGCGTGCCGCCCACTTTAGTGGCCACCAGATTGTCGAAAGCCGAGATGCTGGCCGGCGGAAACAGCCAAGCGCCGGTGAATTGCACCGTGAACAAGACCAGCAAGATGGTCCACCAGCGCTGGCGCAAGGCGGCGCTGCGCAGCGCCTGCGCGGCCGGCGGGGCATGGCCTAGCGGCGCATACAATTTTTTAGACATGTGTTCTCTCCGTATGCCACACCGCTCGCGAGGGCGCGCGAGCCGGTTTCAAACCACACTGTACCCGCAAGCACATGCGCGCGGCGTGTTCCGATAGTAAATGCCCGCTACGCTCACGCCGGACGCGAGATTGGCGCACCCGGCCGCGCCAGCCGTTTGCTCAGGCGCGTGTTCAAATAACGGGTCATCGGTTTTTCGATCCACAGATGCACCAGCACCCCGACCGCCAGCGACACGGCGCAGGCGACCGTCACATACACCCAGGGATCGTGCCACCCTAGGCGTTTCCACAATAGCGCCACCGCGTTCAAGGCGAACGGATGGGATAGATAAATCGCGTACGAGGCGTCGCCCAGCAACACCAGCCGGCGCGTGATCGGACCCGGACCGGCGGCGATCACGGCGGCGGACGGCTCGCGCGCCAGCACCACGCCGGCGCAGATCAGCACGGCCGGCAAGCCCATCCACAAGGCCCGCATGACCCAAAAATCGCCCGCGATGCCTGCGCTCTTGAGCAACCACATGGCGGCGAAACCGAGCGCGATCATGCCCCAGCCGGCCGCCGCGCCACAGCGCACGCCGCGCTCGCGCAACATGGCCAGCGCGATGCCGAACAAAAACTCGAACACGATCGGATTGCTCCAAAAGAAAAACGGCTGGCGTTGCACCAATTGCGCCGCCCCCAGCGCGCCGCACAGGCCGATGATGCCGAAAATCACGCCGATGCCGATTTTTTTGGGGAACATCAAGGCCAGGCCGAAGATCACATAAAAAAAGAACTCGTAATTGAGGGTCCAACCCAGCATCAGCACCGGATACGCTTGGCCGTAAGGATTCGGATACGGCAAAAAGAAATACGAGGCCAGAATATGGTCCAGCGCCAGCGCCGAGTGCGTCACATGGCTTTGGAACACCAGCGCCGCGCCTACCATGGCGGTGGTGAACAACCAGTACGGCGGCACGATGCGCACCAGGCGGCGCAGGAAAAAAGTGCGCGCCTTGCCGGGCTGGCCGAAGTCGCCGCTGGCGATGGCGTACATGATGAAGCCGCTGATGACGAAGAAGATATCGACTCCGCCGGCGAAATAGATGAACTCCCAGGGTTGATACCCCCCCATGTTCAAGAAAGTGCCCTTCATCGCTTCATGCTGGACATGGCTGACCAGCACCAGAAAGGCGGCCAGAAAGCGCAGTATCTGTAAATTTGGCATCGCGGATTTCACATCACACCTTTTCGTTAAATAATTTCATGGGCGCCGGAACCGAGCACCGGCCCGGGCCCGGCCGCGCACCCGCCTACTGCCCGCCCAGCGCGCTCTGCCACAAGGGTTGCAGCAACAGCGCGCCGCCCCGCGCCAGATGGTTGTCGTCCGCGTACAGCGCGGTGCCGTCCATTTGCGCCGCACAACTGTTCGCGTCGCACAACACGGCGCCCACGTCCGTGATGCGGAAATGCTGCTCGTCTTGAAGACGGGTCAGCGCCGCGCGCAACTGGCTTTGGCGCCGCTCGTGCTCGGCCACCGGCAAGGCCACCGCCGCCGGTAAGCCGAACTTGGCCGACATGGCCAGCGCGCGCGGAATGTCGTAACGCTGCTCGGGGATGTAGGCGATGATATTGATCTTGCGCCCGCCGAACGCTTGCACGGTGCGTACCATGGCGCGCTGGAACACGCGCGCGTTCTCGGCGTAACTGTAGCCGGGCGACTGGCCGTCCTCGATGAACCAGCCTTCGGCCGCGAACTGGCCGTAGCGCGTACCCAGCAGGGCCGAGGTCCAGCGCCCCACCAGCACCACGCGCGTGATCGAGGGTTGGGACAACACATAATCGACGGCGGCCTGGTTGAAGGCGGCACACTCGGGATGGTCTTTTTGGTGGATGCCCAGCAGCGGGAAGCAGCCGCTGTTGGTCATGACCAAGCCCTTCTCGCCCATTTTTTTGGCCGCGTCGTCGAAGCCGGGCGAAATCGCGTCGCCGAAGCTGTCGCCGATCAGCACGAAAGTGGGCGCGCGCCCGTCGCTCACGCCGATCCGGCACACGTCGCCGGCGGCCACACGGGCCACTGCGCGGCGGTCGCAATCGGCGCGCTTCGGATTGGTGTCCAGCGCGGCGGCGGCGAAGGCGCGCGCCGGCGCGTCGAAACGCGAGGGGAAGCCGTTGCCGAAATGGACCACCAGCGCGATCGCCAGCCCGGCCGCCGTGACCGCCGCGGTCGACGCGAACAAGCCGCGCCGGGTGAGCGAGGCGCTGGTTTGATGGCGGAACGGTTGCTCTATCCACTTCCAGCAACTCCAGGCCAGCAACACGGTGACGGCCAGATAAGCCACGGTCTCGCCGGCGTCCAGCTCGCGGAACGTCAGGTAACGGATGGCCACAAACAAGGGCCAGTGCCACAGATAAATCGAATACGAGATCTTGCCGATGAAAACCATCAGCGGATTGCCCAGCACCGCCCGCGCCACCCGGCTGCCCTGGCCGGCATAAATCAACAAGCCGGCGCCCACGCAAGGCAGCAGCGCCGTTTCGCCCGGAAACACACTGGTGGGCGACAGCAGGGTCAGACCGGCGCCGATCAAGCCCAGCCCGGCCAGGCACAAAACATCCTTGAGCTTGGTGTCGCTGACGACCGGCACGATGCCGCGCGACAGCAGCGCGCCGATCAGCAATTCCCAGATCCGGTCGAAGGGCAGATAAAACGCCGCGTTGGGCGCGTGGCGAGCTTGGAACACCGACAAGACGAAGGAGGCCAGCGTCATCAACACCAGCACCAAGTTGATGCGGGTGCGGCAATACTTCCACAGCAAGGCCACCAACAGCGGGAAGAACAAATAATATTGCTCCTCCACCGCCAGCGACCAGGTGTGCAGCAAGGGCTTAGTGTCGGACAAGGGATCGAAATAGCCGCTCTTGACGAAGAAATAAATATTCGAGGAAAAGGTGACGGTGGCACCCACGCTTTGGGCGAACAATTTGTAATCGACCGGGGTGAAGATCAGGGCGAAGCCGACCACGCTGGCCACCACCACGGCCAGCAAGGCCGGTTGAATGCGGCGAATGCGGCGTTCGTAAAAACGGCCCAGGGAAAAGCGGCCCTGCTCCAGATCGTTGAAGATGATGCCGGAAATGAGAAAGCCGGAAATGACGAAAAACACGTCCACCCCGATGAAGCCCCCGGGCAAGGCGGTCACGCCGGCGTGGTACAGCACCACCGCCGCCACGGCGATGGCGCGCAATCCATCAATATCAGTTCTGTAAGTAAGCGATTTCATGTCTCGATCAATTGTTGAAACGGTTTAGCCTGTGGCTCATTTTGGCATCAGGCGCACGAACAGCACCCGGCCCGGCCCCTCGATCCAGCGCCAGGTCAGCCAGCCGAGCAGCAAGGCGGCGCCCAGCGAGGCTAGCCACAGCAGCAAGGCCGGCCCGACTTGCCGCAACAGC
>JAYVUV010000495.1:0-5299 GCA_043787615.1 Janthinobacterium sp.
GGCGCGCGCGCGTGGCATGCTGTGGCTTTCATCACCTCACGGGAGAACAGCATGATCAAAGGATTGCGCACCGCCATTTATCCGGTCGGCGACCTGGAACAAGGCAAGGCTTGGTACAGCGCGGTATTGGGCGTCGCGCCCTACTTCGACCAGCCCTATTACGCCGGGTACGCGGTCGGCGGCTTCGAGCTGGGCCTGGTGCCGGACGGCACCCCGGGCAGCGACGGCAGCCGGGTCTACTGGGGCGTGGACGATATCGCGGCCGAGGTGGCGCGCATCGTCGCCCTGGGCGGCGTGCTGTCGTCACCGGTGCAGGACGTGGGCGGCGGCATCCAGGTGGCCGAGCTGAGCGACCCTTTCGGCAATATGCTGGGCCTGATCGACAACCCGCATTGCGACCCGGCCAACTTGCGCTAACGGATGTGATAGTATACGATTCATATACATACCGTACACGAATCATATAAGGAAGCACAACCATGGGCATCGTCAAGATCTCCGACCACATGCATGACAACCTGCGCCTGGCCAGCGCCGCCCTGAGCCGCTCGATCAATGCCCAGGCCGAGCACTGGCTGCGCATCGGCTTGCTGGCCGAAACCCATCCCGAATTGCGCTACAGCGAACTATGCCAGCTGCTGCTGCGGGCCGCGCGCCAAGGCGGCGTTCATTTACCGGGCGCCGATGGCGACGCGGAAGGCGATGTCGACTTGACGGCGGCGGCCATGGGCTTGCGCGTGGGAGGCTTGCATGGGCAAGCGTAACGCCAATCCGATCAAGTCGCCCGAGCAAATCGCCATGGCGCGGGTGGCTGCCCGGCTGGCGGCCGACGTGTTGACCATGATCGCCCCGCATGTGAAACCCGGGGTCAGCACCGAGCAGCTCGACCGCCTGTGCCACGACTATATCGTCGACGTGCAGCGGGCGATTCCGGCCAATGTGGGCTACGGCGGCTTTCCGAAGACGGTCTGCGTCTCGCCCAATCACGTGGTCTGCCATGGCATTCCGGCGCCGGACGCCATCCTGCGCGACGGCGACATCCTCAATCTGGACGTGGGAGTGCTCAAGGACGGCTGGTTCGGCGACACCAGCCGCATGTACCTGGTCGGGCAGCCCGCCAAGCAGGCCACGCGCCTGGTCGACACCACCTACGCGGCGATGTGGGCCGGCATCCGCGCGGTGCGCCCGGGCGCCACCCTGGGCGACGTGGGCCACGCGATCCAGAGCCTGGCCGAGGGCGCCGGCTACAGCGTGGTGCTCGACTACTGCGGCCACGGCATCGGCATGATTTATCACGACGCCCCGCAAGTGTGCCACTACGGCCGGCCGGGCCAAGGCATGGTGCTCAAGCCGGGCATGTTGTTTACCATCGAACCGATGATCAACGCCGGCAAGGCCGCCACCCGCCAGTTGGACGACGGCTGGACCGTCGAGACGCGCGACCGCTCGCTGTCGGCCCAGTGGGAGCACATGGTGCTGGTCACCGAGACCGGCTTCGAGGTGTTGACGCTGGCGCCGGGCGAACAGGCGTGAATACAAGTCCGAGCGTAAGTCCGAGCGCGCGTGCGAGTCCGAACCGGAACGGCGGCGTTAGCGCAGCACCAGCGCCAGCGCCGGCTGCTCGCCGTAGTCGGCGTAGCGCTCGTTGATGCCGGCGATGCAAAAGGTGATCTCGTCGAGGATGTCGGGCACCGCCGCGCGCATGGCGGCCGAATCGCGCAGCACGATTTCCAGCACCTCGTTCGGCTTGAGGCGGAAACGGGTCATGCCGTCCTCGTCGCGCAGATAACTGAGGCAATCGACCCAGGCGTCCATGGTGGCGCCGTAAAACGCCGGGAAGCCGAAGGCGGCCTGGCATTGGGCGTGAAAGCCGGTCCAGTCGCCGATCTCGGCGCCGTTCAATATCACGTTGGCCATTATGGTTTGCCTTTCTGCGCCAGCGGGCCGGGGTCGGTGACGAAACCGAGCTTGGTCAAGCCGTTCGACTGGGCCGCCGCCATCACTTGCGCCACCACTTCGTAGCGCGTGTTTTTATCGGCCCGCAGCTGCAGCTCGGGCTGGGGCGACCATTGCGCCGCCTGCGCCAGGCGCGCTTCGAGTTCATTGGCGGCGAGCGCTTGATTGTTCCAGAAAATGCCGCCTTTTTCATCGATCGCCAAGGTCACCGTGGTGGCTTGATGCTGGGCCGAACCGGCTTGCGCGCGCGGCAGATCGAGCTTGATCACGTGGGTGAACATGGGCGCCGAGATGATGAAGATCACCAGCAGCACCAGCATCACGTCGACCATCGGCGTGACGTTGATGTCGGAGATGGCCGGCTGCTGCCGGTGCGGATTGAATGCGCCAAAAGCCATGTCGCGCTCCTTATCGGCCGGGCCGGGCGCGCTCGGCGCCGCCCAGGTAGGCTTGCAGATCGTGGGCGAACGCGTCCAGCTCGGCCAGGGTGAGCCGGTTGACGCGATTGAGCCCGTTATACGCCAGCACCGCCGGAATCGCCACCGTCAAGCCGAAGGCGGTCATGATCAAGGCTTCGCCGACCGGACCGGCCACTTTGTCGATCTGCACCACGCCGGCCGCCGACACCGCCGCCAGCGCATGGTAAATGCCCCACACGGTGCCGAGCAGGCCGACGAAAGGCGCGGTCGAGCCGATCGAGGCGAGCACCGTCAAGCCGCTTTCCAGGCGCTGGGTGGCGCGGTGGATGGCCAGGCGCAGCACGCGGGTGATTTGTTCGGAGCGCTCCATCGACGCGCCGATCGAGGCCGCGCCGGACACCGCGCCGGCCTGCGCCGCGCCCTGCACCGCCAGCGGTGAATAAATCCCTTCACGGTCGGCCAGCTTGAGGGCGGCCAGCGCGTCGGGCATGCTGGGCGCGGCCCAGAACAGATCGAGCGCGGTCGAACCGCGCCGCACGCGCCAGGCGCTCCAGGTTTTGGACAGGATCAAAAACCAGCTGACCAGGGACATCAGCAACAGCAGATAGGCCACGGCGTGGCCGATGGCGTCGCCCTGCGACCAGTAACGCGCGAGGCTGAATTGATTGTCGATAGGTGGTGTCATCGTGTATGGGCGGTGGCGAGCCTGTGGCCAGCCGGTTGGCGTGGCCGACATTGCGGAACGGCCGTCCGGCCGGCCCGCACGGCGTCGAGAAGCGCATTCTACACGTCAAAGCGCGCCCCTCGCCGCCGGCTTGCGCGAGCGCGCCGGCGCCGGGGCGGAAAGCTAGACCGAACGGCGCCGGCCGCGCCGGGCCAGGCCCAGCACCACCGACAAGCCCAAAGCCAGCAGCCACCAGGCCGACGGCTCCGGCACGGGGCTGAGCAAAAACGCATGCTCGGTGCCGTCGTAGGTCACGCCGGTGCCGACGATCTGACCATGCTCGTTGACGGCGCTGGCGATGCTCAAATAAGCGAAGCCCGCGTCGGCCGCGCCGTACAGGGTATTCAAGTCGACCATCTGATTACCGCGCCACAGCATGGCGTGGTAGGGCTGGTCGGTGGCGAGCAGGAAGCCGACCGCCAGGCCGCTGTTGTTGACATCGTAGGCGATGCCGTAGGTATCGATGGAACCCAGCGCGGTGGTGGTGCCGGCGCTCCAGATGGCCGGCGGCGCGTACAAGCCCGATTGCAGGCCCGTCAGGGTGCCGCTGTCGTTGATGCCGTAGGCGGCGTGCAGGCTGTTGACGGCGGTTCCGCTGCCGGCGTCCCACACCACGCCGGTGCGGTTGTACTTGTCGTCTTCCATGCTGATGTTGCTGATGCCGCTGACCTGGCCACGGTTATTGATGCCGTAGGCCTCGCTGAACGCACCGCCCGTGGTGCCCAGATCGGCGCGCACGCCGCCGTTCCACACGGTGGCGTGGGTGGCGCCGCCGTACACGCTGGCGCCGGCGATCTGGCCGGCGTTATTGATGGCATACGCCACCCCGCCGGCGCCGCCCGCCAATTCCTGCGGGCCGGCCGCCAACTGCCGGGCGCTGGCGCCGTTCCACAGCGCGGCGCGGCCATCGCCGGCACCATCGGCCACGCCGACGATCTGGCCCGCGTTGTTGATGCCGTAGGCGCGACTGCCGGCGCCGCCCAGGGTGCCCAGATCGGTGGCCGCGCCGCCGCCCCACAAGGTGGCGTGGCTGCCCGCGTCGCCGCTGGTGGCGCTGTAACCGACCACCTGGCCGAAGTCGTTGATGCCGGTGGCCGCGCTGCTGGCGCCGCCCAAGGTGCCGAGATCGGTCAAACGATAAGCTTGGGCCGACGCCATGCCGCTAGCGAGCAGCAGTAACAAGAGGGGAGACCATTTCAACAAACGCATATATTTCCTTGGGGTCAGGAGATCGGAGGCCGCCGGCGGATGCGGTGCGGCGCGATACCAAATTATTAATGTGTAAAATTTAACTACAGTGTAAGGCTTGCCAGCACGCTTGTGCGCGGTACGGGCTGGAAATAGGCAAAAAAATACCACACGGCTTGGCGGTGTGGTATTTTTATTACTAAATCGAGCGCGCCACGGCGTGGCGCGCGGTCAGGTCGGCATGTTCAGCGCCAGCACGTCGTTCATGTCGAACAAACCGGTACGATGCGCGGCCAGAAAGCGCGCCGCGCGCAGCGCGCCATAGGCATAGGTGACGCGGCTGCTCGACTTGTGGCTGATCTCGATGCGCTCGCCGATGCCGGCGAACAGCTCCGTGTGGTCGCCCACGATGTCGCCGCCACGGATGGTGGCGAAGCCGATGGTGGATGGATCGCGCGCGCCGGTCACGCCTTCGCGCCCGTACACCGCGCACTGACGCAAATCGCGCCCGAGCGCGCCGGCCACCACTTCGCCCATTTTCAGCGCGGTGCCGGACGGCGCGTCGACCTTGTGCCGATGGTGGGCTTCGACGATTTCGATGTCGTAACCCTCGGACAGCATCTTGGCGGCCAATTCCAGCAGCTTGAGCGTGACATTGACTCCCACGCTCATATTGGGTGCGAACATGATCGCGGTCTTGGCGGCGGCGGCGGCGATGGCGGCCTTGCCGGCCTCGTCGAAACCGGTGGTGCCGATGATCATCTTGATGCCATGCTCGGCGCAGTAAGCCAGATGCTCGAGCGTGCCTTCCGGCCGCGTGAAATCGATCAGGTAATCGGCGCCGGCCAAACCCAGGGCCAGGTCGGCCACGATGGTCACGCCGGACGGACGGCCCAGAAAGGCGGCCGCGTCCTGACCGATGCCGGGTGCGCCGGCCACGTCCAGGGCGCCGACCAGGGTCGCGTCGGGCGCCTCCTCGATCGCTTCGATCAAGATGCGTCCCATGCGTCCG
>JAYVUV010000496.1:0-2577 GCA_043787615.1 Janthinobacterium sp.
ATGCGCTCCACATAGCGCGCGATCAAGTCGATTTCGAGGTTGACCTTGGCACCGACCGTCAAATGTTTCAGCGTCGTCACGGCGATGGTGTGCGGTATCAAATTGATCGAAAAGCGGCAGCCATCGCTGGCGGCGACGCCCAGGTCTTGCACCCGGTTCACCGTCAGCGACACGCCGTTGACCACGATCGAACCTTTGAACGCCAGATATTTGGCCAGTTCGCGCGGCGCTTCGATCACCAACTCCCACGATTCGCCGACCGACTCGAACTTGTGCACCAGGCCCAAGCCGTCCACGTGGCCGGACACCAGATGGCCGCCCAGGCGCTCGGCCAGGGTCAACGCCTTTTCCAGATTCACTTCGGTGGTGCTATCCAGCCCGACCGTGCAATTGAGGCTCTCGCGCGAGACATCGACGCAAAAGCCGCCCTCGGTTTTTTCGATCACCGTCATGCAAGCGCCATTGATGGCGATCGAGTCGCCCAGCGCGACGTCGCTCAGCGACAGAGCGCCGGCGTCGATGTGCAGGCGCACCCCCGCGTCGGCGCCGCCATCGAGAGGGGAAACCGCGCTGATTTTGCCGACAGCGGCAACAATTCCAGTAAACATGTATGCGACCTTATTGGGGAAAGAATCTGGCAAGGATACGCACATCCTCGCCGACTTGCTTGACCTCGTGAAATTTCAAACGCCGCGCATCGGCCAGCGTCGTCAAGGCCGGCAAGGCGAACATGCCTTGTCCGTCGCCCAGCAAGGCCGGCGCCAGATAGACCAGCAATTCGTCGACGCAGCCTTCGCGTAGCAGCGAGCCGTTCAGCTTGGCGCCGGCCTCCACATGCACCTCGTTGATCTGGCGCCGGCCCAGTTCGCGCATCAACTCGGGCAAATCGACCTTGCCGGCCGCGTTGGGCAACAGCATGATCTCGTTCCCGGCCGCGCGCAAGGCGGCCGCCTTGTCCGGATCGGCGACGGCGGCCACGATCCAGGCGCCGCCGCCGTCGAGAACGCGCGCCGTCGGGCTGATGTCGAGCCGGCTGTCGACCACCACCCGGCGCGGCTGGCGCGGCGTGTCCACGCCCCGCGCCGTCAATTGCGGATCGTCCGCGGCGACCGTGCCGATGCCGGTCAGAATGGCGCAGGCGCGCGCGCGCCAGGAGTGGCCGTCGGCGCGCGCGTGCGGCCCGGTGATCCACTGGCTTTGGCCATTGTGCAAGGCCGTCATGCCGTCCAGGCTGGCGGCCGTCTTCACGCGCACCCACGGTAGGGCGCGCGTCATGCGGGAGAAAAACCCGAGGTTCAACTCATGCGCCTGCGCGGCCAGCACGCCGCTGGCGACCGCGACGCCGGCCGCCGCCAGCTTGGCCAAGCCTTGCCCGGCGACCAGCGGATTGGGATCGGTCATGGCGGCCACCACCCGGCCCAGGCCGGCGTCGATCAGGGCGTCCGCGCACGGCGGCGTTCGCCCGTGATGGCTGCACGGCTCCAAGGTCACATAGGCGGTGGCGCCGCGCACATCGTGGCCGCGCGCCCGGGCGTCCTTCAAGGCTTGCACCTCGGCGTGGTCCAGGCCGGCGGCCTGCGTCACGCCGGCGCCCAGCACGCGGCCGTCGCGCGCGATCACGCAGCCGATGTGCGGATTGGGCGAGGTGGTGTATAGACCCTTGGCCGCCCACAGCAAGGCCAGGCGCATGCCGTCTTCATCGTTCAAAATATCCACGGTATCTCTTTATAGTCACTGGTACGGGCCATCGCGGCCGCGCCGCTACGGACCGGACACGCCGTTGCAAGTCTTGGCTTGGCGGGCCGGATCGCAGATGCGGGCGCGGCCCAGCATATTGATTGTAATATGCCGCGCATTCGCGCCCGACCACAGCGACAAGGTGCCCGGACGCGAGGCTTGGCTATTGATGGCGCTGCAACTGCGGCCGCTTCCATTATAAGCAATGTAGAAAGGCCCGCTGGCCGGCGCGAAGCTGGACAGGATGGTCATGCCGGGCGCCACGGCGCCGCGCGTGGAAATCCACTCGTCGTCCTGGTCCGGTCGCCCGTCGCCGTTGCGATCGACAAACACGGCCCAGCCCTGTAACCAGTCGCGGCCGGCCGGGTCGAGCGGCGCCATCATCACGCGGCGCCCGCGCGCGATGGCTTGCGAACGCGTCAGCTCGATGGCGGCGAACAAATCGTTTGCGGCCGTGCGCAAGCGCTGGCGCGCGATCATGGCGCCAAAATTCGGCAAGCCGAGGGCCAGCAGCACGCCGGTCACGGCCAACACCACCAGCAACTCGGCCAAACCGAGGCCGCGACGGCGGGCGGCGCACGCACTCATGGCCAGCAGTGATCGCCGACGCCGGCGGCCGAGACCACGCCGACACTGCTGAGCGTGAGGGCGCCGCACTCGGGATCGTGAAAACGCTTGTCGACCAGGTCGGTGCCGGGCAGCGCCTCCAGCAGGATGCAATCGCCGATGGCCCGGCCGGGACACGCCGCGCCCCGTATTTCGTAGGCGCTCTCGGCTTCGGTGGCGCCCGACCACCATTTGAAGCGCGGCTGCGCGTCCGTGGCCGAATCGGCGGAAAAC
>JAYVUV010000497.1:0-7939 GCA_043787615.1 Janthinobacterium sp.
CCGTCACGAACGACAGGCGCAGGGTGTTGGTCTCGGGCGCGTTGGCGTAAAATGGCGCGCCCGGCACGAAGGCGACCTTGCGGGCGATGGCTTCGTCGAGCAATCGCATGGCGTCGATATGCTTGGGCAGGGTGACCCAGATGAACATGCCGCCCTCCGGCTTGGTCCAGCTGACCCCGGCCGGAAAATGCTGGCCGAGCGCCTCGAGCATGGCTTGGCACTGCTGGCCGTACAGGGTGCGGATGGTGGGAATGTGGCGCTCGAGGAAGCCGTCCTTGATCACCTCGTGCACCACCATCTGGGTCAGTTGCGAGGTGTGCAGGTCGGCCGCTTGCTTGGCCAGTTCCAGGCGCCGCACCAGCGGCAGCGGCGCCACCACGTAACCGAGGCGGATGCCGGGGGTGAGTACCTTGGAGAACGAGCCCATATAGATCACGCCGTCCGGATTCATGGTCAGCATTTTCGGCGAGGGCGCGCCGTTATAGCTGAGCGCGCCGTACGGATCGTCCTCGATCAGCGGCAAGCCGAGCGCCGCGCAAGTCTCGACCAATTCCACCCGCCGTTCGACCGACAGGCTGCGGCCGGTCGGATTTTGAAAATTGGGCAGCGCGTACAGCAGCCGGGCGCCCTCGGCCACCGCGCTCACCGAGCGCGGCACCAGGCCGTGTTCGTCGGTGGCGACCGAGACGAATGCGGGCCGGTAGACCGAAAACGCCTGCAGCGCGCCCAGGTAACTCGGGGTTTCCACCAGCACCCGGCTACCCTCGTCGATCAGCACCTTGCCCAGCAAATCGAGCGCTTGCTGGGAACCGGAGGTCATCAGCACTTGTTCGGGCGCGATGCGCGCCCCTTCGATCGAGAGCGAATCGGCGATCCATTGACGCAGCGGCAGATAGCCGTCGGTGGGGCCGTATTGCAGCGCCACCTTGCCGCTATCGCTGAGCACCTTGTCGAAGGCCCGCTTCATTTCCTCGACCGGGAAGGTGGCCGGCGACGGCAGGCCGCCGGCGAACGAAATGATTTCGGGTTGCTGGGTGATTTTCAGGATTTCGCGGATGAACGAGCTTTGCAGCTGGTCGGCGCGTTCCGAAAAACGCCATTGGATCGGATTGGGGTTCTCAATTTTCATACGATTCTCACAGGAGGAAAGAGCGGGCTGCGTCGGCGCGTTGCGTCGGCGCGCGGCACCGGCCATGGAACAAGCGCGCTTGTGGCGGCTGTAAAAAGCGGCGCCGGGTGGGCGCCGCCCGCGAAACGGAATCAGCTTAATTCGGCGATCAATTCGATTTCGACGCAGGCGCCCAGCGGGATTTGCGCCACCCCGAAGGCCGAGCGGGCGTGCTTGCCGGCCGCGCCGAACACTTCGCCCAGCAGCTCGGAGGCGCCATTGGTGACCAGGTGCTGGCTGGTGAAGTCGGGCGTGGAGTTCACCAGGCTCATCACTTTGACGATCCGCTTGACCCGGGTCAAATCGCCGCCGCAAGCCTGCTGCAAGGTGCCCATCAAGTCGATGGCGATGGCGCGCGCGGCGGCTTGGCCCTCCTCGACCGCGATCTCCTTGCCCAGCTGGCCGACCCAGACCGCGCCGTCCGGCTTGCGCGCGATGTGGCCGGAAAGGAACACCAAGTTGCCGGTTTGTACATACATGACGTAGGCGGCGGCCGGCGTGGCCGGGTTGGGCAGGGCGATCGCGAGCGAGCGCAGGGTTTCGTAGACTGACATGGGCTATCCAAGGGGGCCGTCGGAACGGCGGGTTGCAATATCGGGAGGCGGGTGGGCGCGCGTGGCGCGGCCCGGCCCGGCTTGAAGCATGCCATATTGTACGTCGTGGCGGCCGCGCTGCCCACCTCGCGCGTGAAAATCCGGTCGCGGCGTCGGGCCGCGATGATTCAACGCGCCACCCGCGTGGCGCGCCCGGCCAGCACCACGGCGATGACGGCCAGGGCGAACAAGAGGTTGGACCAGGTCAGCGGTTCGCCCAGCAACAGGGCGGCGCCGCCCATGCCGAGGAAAGGTTGCAATAACTGCACTTGACCGACCCGCGCCACCCCGCCCCTGGCCATGCCGCGATACCAAAAGAAAAAGCCGATGAACATCGAAAACACCGACACGTAGGCGAAACCCAACCAGGCCCGGGCGCCGGCGGCGGCGAGGGCGGCGCCTTGCGGCCAGACCAGCCACAGCACCAGCGGCAGCAGCGCGGGCGCCGCCAGCACCAGCGCCCAGCTGATGACTTGCTGGCCGCCCATGCGCTGGGCCAGGCGGCCGCCCTCGGCGTAGCCCAGCGCGCCCAGCAGCACCGCCAGCAACATGGCCAGGTCGGCCGGGTGAAAGCGCCCGCCGCTTTGGCGCAGGGCGTAGCCGATCACCAGCGCCGAACCGGCCAGCGCGGTCAGCCAAAAGCCGGCCGAGGGCCGCTCGTTGCCGCGCAAGGCGGAAAACAGTGCCGTGGCCAGCGGCAGGATGCCGATCATGACCGCGCCGTGGGAGGCGGGCAGGCTGCGCATGGCGAGCGAGGTCAGCCAGGGAAAGCCGATCACGCAGCCGGCCGCCACCACCGCCAGCGGAGCGAGCTCGTTGCACCGCGGCCAGGGCGCGCGCCGCCACCACAGCCACAGCGCGGCCAGCACGGCGGCCACCAAGCCGCGCCCGAGCGCCACCAGGGCCGGGTCCAGCTCGGCCACCGCGATCCGGGTGAACGGCAGGGTCAGGCTGAAAATGGCCACCCCGGCCAGGCCGAGCAGCATGCCCGCGCTGTCGTCGGACAGGCCGGGGCGGGCGCCCGGCACGGCGGCGCCCGGCGCGGCGGCGGACGGCGTCGGCCGGACGGTCGGGGCGGGTGCGGCGTGTGTTCGATGTGGCATGCGATCCTTGATGGTGATATATGAGCACCCGCCGCGCGGGCGGGATGAGCACCCGCCGCGCGGGCGGGGCGGGTCGCGCCGGCGGTCAGTCGGCGGCCAGCACGCCGCGCAACAGGGCGGCGTCGATGTTGGCGCCCGTGAGCGGCAGGCCGATGCGCGCGTCGCGCGCGCCGCCCAGGCGCAATTGCATCGCGCCGGCCAGCGCCAAGGCGCCGGCGCCCTCGGCCAGGTTGTGGGTGGCGCGGTAATACAGGCGCATGGCCTGCGCCACCTCGGCGTCCGTGACGGCGATCACTTGGTCGACATGTTCGAGTATCAGCGCCAGCGAGGCTGGATCGGGCACGCGGCAGGCCACACCGTCGGCCAATGCGGTGCTGGCGGCGGCCTCGATGGCATGCCCGGCCTCGAATGAGCGCTGATAGGCCGGGGCGTGGGCCGACACTACGCCGACGATGCGGGTGCGCAGGCCGAGCGCCTGACGGGCCGCGATCGCGCCGCCGATGCAGGAACCCTGGCCGATCGGCGCCAGCACCAGGTCCAGGTCGGGCCGGGCGCGGAACAACTCGCACCAGGCGCTGGCCACGCCGGCCATCAAATCGCGGTCGAACGAGGGCACCATGTGCAAGCCGTCGCGCGCGGCCAGCGTGTGGGCGTGTTCGCGGCTGGCCTGGAAGTCGGCGCCGTGCTCGATCACCTCGGCGCCCAGGGCGCGCATGGCGGCGTTTTTTTCCACGCTGTTACCGGTCGGGACCACGATGGTGGCGCCGATCCCGTGGCGCGCGGCGGCGAAGGCGAGCGACTGGCCGTGATTGCCGCGCGTGGCCGAGACGATGCCGCGCGTTTGCGGCAGGCGGCGCGCCAGCGCGTCCAGGTAGACCAAGCCGCCGCGCACCTTGAAGGCGCCGGTCGGAGTGTGGTTTTCATGTTTGACCCACAGCTCGGCGCCGAGCGCCTGGTTCAGCAGGGGCCAGGAAAACTGCGGGGTCGGCGGCATGGCGCGGTAGACGATGGCGGCGGCGGCGTCCAGTTCGGCGAGTGTGGGGAGGGGAGGGAGGGGCGGGCACATGATGGTCTTTCGCGAGGAGTCGGTTGGAAGGGCGGCGATGGGTGTATCCTAGACGAGAAGATAAGTACAGTACCGATACACTTTTCCTTATAATTCCAGTTACTGTGACGGTGATATGACCAATACACACGCCGCTCAAGCGGACCCGCCGGCCGCCCTGCTGTCGCGCGAGTCCGGCGAAGCCTTGACCGACCAGATCGTGCGCTCGGTGATCGCGCGCATCGACGACAAACAATTGCGCAGCGGCGCGCGCATGCCCTCGATCCGCCGTTTCGCCGAGCGCCATCAAGTGTCGTGCTTCACGGTGGTGAGCAGTTACGACAAGCTGGTGGCGCGCGGCTATCTCGAATCGCGTCGCGGGGCCGGCTTTTTCGTGCGCGAGCGTTCGCCCATGAACGCGGGCGAACGCTCGCCGGCGCTCGACGGCGCCGACGCCGACGCCACTGCCGCCGCCGGGGTCGAAGCGGCGACCCGGCCGCTCGACGTGGTGTGGTTGATCCGGAACCTGTTCCGCCAACTGCCGCACCAGAAAATGCCGGGCGCCGGCGTGCTGCCGGCCGACTGGCTCGATGGCGCCAGCGTGGCCAACGCCTTGCGCGACATCAGCCGCGGCCACGCCGGCATGCTGCTCAATTACGGCGTGCCGCGCGGCTTTTTGCCGCTGCGCCAGCAACTGGGCCGCAAGCTGGCCGAACTCGATATCGGCGCCGCGCCCGAGCAGATCGTCACCACCGTCGGCGTGACCCAGGCGCTGGACTTGGTGGCGCGCGAATTCACCCGCCCCGGCGACACCATCTTCGTCGACGACCCGGCCTGGTTCCTGATGTTCGGCTGCTTCGCCGCGATGGGCATCCGGGTGGTGGGCATCGCGCGCCTGGCCGACGGGCCGGATCTGGCGCAGCTGGACCGCCTGGCCGCGCTGCACAAGCCGCGCCTGTACGTGATCAATTCGGTGCTGCACAATCCCACGTCGAGTTCGCTCTCGGCGGCCAAGGCGTTCCAAATCCTGCGCCTGGCCGAGCAGCACGGCTTCACCGTGGTGGAGGACGATATTTACTGCGACCTGCACCCCGGCGCGACGGTGCAGGCGGTCACGCGCCTGGCCGCGCTGGACCAGTTGCAGCGGGTGATTTACCTGGGCGGTTTTTCCAAAAGCCTGGCCGCCAATTTGCGGGTCGGCTTCATCGCCTGCTCGCCGCAATGGGCCGAGCGCCTGGCCGACCGCAAGATGCTGGCCACCCTGACCACCAGCGACATCGGCGAACGGGTGGTGTATAAAATCCTGTCCGAGGGCTGGCATCGCAAGCATCTGGACCGGGTGCGCGCGCGCCTGGACGCGCTGCGCGGCGACACCGTGCGGCGCCTGGAGCGGCTCGGCGTGACGGTCGCGTCGGCGCCGCCGGCTGGCATGTTTCTGTGGGCCGACTGCGGGCGCGACACCCTGGTGCTGGCCGAGCGCGCCATGCAGGAGGGCGTGGTGCTGGCGCCGGGCAGCCTGTTTTCGCCGACCCAGCTGCCGTCGCGCCACATGCGCCTCAATCTGGCGGCCATGCAGGACCCGGCCATCTGGGACTTTTTCGCGCGCGCGCTGGCGCGCTGAGACATTGCTGGCGCGCGCTTGAATTTACCCCTATCATCCCCACCTGCGTTTTCACGCTGCACTCACCTTCCGATTTCACAAGACTATAGAGGTAAAAATGGCTGACACCGACAAGCAAACCCTGGGCTTTCAAGCTGAAGTGAAACAGTTGTTGCAACTGATGATACATTCCTTGTATTCGAACAAGGAAATCTTCCTGCGCGAGCTGATTTCGAACGCGTCCGACGCGGCCGACAAGCTGCGTTTCGAGGCCATCAACAACGACGCGCTGTACGGCAACGATCACGAGCTGAAAATCACGGTCGGCTTCGACAAAACGGCGCGCACCATCACCATTTCCGACAACGGCATTGGCATGAGCCGCGAGGAAGCCATTTCGCATTTGGGCACCATCGCCAAATCGGGCACCAAGGAATTTTTCGGCAAGCTGTCGGGCGACCAGCAGCAGGACGCGGCCCTGATCGGCCAGTTCGGGGTCGGCTTCTACTCCGGCTTCATCGTGGCCGACAAGATCACCGTCGAGACGCGCCGCGCCGGCGCCGAGGCGGCGCAAGGCGTGCGCTGGGAATCGGGCGGCGAGGGCGATTACAGCATCGAGGCGATCGACAAGCCGTCGCGCGGCACCGACATCATTTTGCACCTGCGCGAAGGCGAGGACGAGCTGCTGTCGAGCTGGAAGATCAAGTCCATCATCCGCAAATATTCGGACCACATCTCGCTGCCGATCGTGATGCAAAAAGAAGAGTGGGACGAAGAGAAAAAAGAAACCGTGGTGCGCGCCGAACTGGAGACCGTCAACCAGGCCAGCGCGCTGTGGGCGCGTAACAAATCCGAGATCACGCCCGAGCAGTACGAGGAATTCTACAAGCACGTCTCGCACGACTTCCAGGCGCCGCTGATCCACACCCACAACCGGGTCGAGGGCCGCAGCGAATACACGCAGCTGCTCTATATCCCGGCCAAGGCGCCGTTCGATCTGTGGGACCGCAACAAGCGCGGCGGCATCAAGCTGTACGTCAAGCGCGTGTTCATCATGGACGACGCCGAGCAGCTGATGCCGGCCTATCTGCGCTTCGTCAAGGGCGTGATCGACTCGAACGATTTGCCGCTGAACGTCTCGCGCGAGATCTTGCAGGAGTCGCGCGACGTGAAGGTGATCCGCGAAGGCTCGACCAAGCGCGTGCTGGGCATGCTGGAGGAATTGGCCAACGCCGACGAGCAGGAAAAGAAGGACAAATACGCCAGCTTCTGGAGCGAATTCGGCCAGGTCCTGAAAGAGGGCATCGGCGAGGACAGCACCAACAAGGACCGCCTGGCCAAGCTGCTGCGCTTCGCCTCGACCCATAACGAGGGCGACGAACAAAACACCTCGTTCGCCGACTACGTGGCGCGCATGAAGGAAGGCCAGGAAAAGATTTTCTACGTCACGGCCGACAATTACCGCGCCGCGAAAAACAGCCCGCATCTGGAGATCTTCCGCAAGAAGGGGGTCGAAGTGCTGCTGCTGGTCGATCGGGTCGACGAATGGATGCTGTCCTTCCTGCAGGACTTCGAGGGCAAGGAACTGGTGTCGGTGGCCAAGGGCGGGCTCGATCTGGGTCAGCTGGAGGACGAAGCCGAGAAGAAGGAGCACGAAGAGACCGAGACCTCGTACAAGGATCTGGTTGAAAAGATGAAGGGCGCGCTGGGCGACAAAGCCAAGGACGTGCGCGTCACGTTCCGCCTGACCGATTCGCCGGCTTGCCTGGTGGCCGACGAGCACGAATTGTCGGGCAATTTGCTGCGCATGCTCAAGGCGGCGGGCCAAAGCGCGCCGGAATCGAAGCCGATTTTGGAGATCAATCCGGAGCATCCGCTGGTGGCGCGCTTGAAGGCGGAAGACGCGGGCAACGGCGAGCGCTTCGCCGATTGGTCGCATATCCTGTTCGATCAAGCCTTGCTGGCCGAGGGCGGTTCGCTGGCCGATCCGGCCAGTTTCGTGAAACGCATCAATGAGCTGCTGCTGCAAAACGCGGCCAAGTAAGCACTGAGTGGTGCCGGAGCCGGGCGCTTCCGCATGATGCGGAGCGTCCGGCTTTTTTCATGGCGCGGTGCCTGGAGATTTCCACATTAACATGCGCAAGACCGAGCTCACCCAGCCCAGCCTGATTGGCTAAACGTGAGCGTACCCAACCAGCCATATCGATTCATGCAATCGGAGCGCCTGAACCGGCAAGTTGATAATCCGCAACGGATGTTTCCAGAGTTCCAGTACGCTATCCGTATGGAAATTTACTTTTAAATTTTCACATTGTTCAGCTTACCTGCCTTCAGCACTCATTGGGAGTATCCCTCATGAACCCGCGTCTCCAGCGTTCGAACCGCCCCCGCCGCGCAGTGACAAGCGCCCTGCTCGCCGTCGCGGCGCTG
>JAYVUV010000498.1:0-8925 GCA_043787615.1 Janthinobacterium sp.
CGAGGTCAAGGACAGCCACGACCGCTACGCCAACATCGAAATCAATTATCTATTGCAGCGCATCGAATCCTATCGCGGGCTGGCCATCCTGGCCACCAATATGAAGGGGGCGCTCGACAGCGCCTTCGTGCGCCGCCTGCGCTTCAGCATCAATTTCAGCTTCCCCGGCCCGGCCGAGCGGGTGGCGATCTGGCGCCGCATGTTCCCGCCCCAAACGCCGCTGGGCGAGCTCGATTTCGAGCGTCTGGCCAAGTTGAACGTCACGGGCGGGAACATCAGCAACATCGCGCTCAACGCCGCCTTCCTGGCCGCGCAGGCGGGCGGTCGCCTCACCATGCCGCTGCTGCTGGAGGCGGCGCGCAACGAATTCCGGAAAATGGAGCGGCCCGTCAACGAGGCCGATTTTCGCTGGCTGGAAGCGGCCGGAGGGGGCAAATGAATATCGATGTGCATATCGAACGGCTGGTGTTGGACGGCTTGCCGCTCGAGCCGGGGCAGGCCGGCTTGCTGCGCGCGGCGCTGGAGAACGAGTTGGGCCGGCTGTTGAGCGAAGGCGCCCTGGCGCCGCGCTGGGACGCCGGCGCCAACGCCGCCCTGCTGCGCGCCGCGCCCATCACGCTGAGCGCCGGTGACGGCGCGGCGGCGCTGGGGCGGCACATCGCCGCGTCGGTGTATGGCGCGGTCGGAGTCCGGTCATGAACCGGCGCGGCGCCACGGCTTTTACTGGCGCGGCGCCATACCCCGGCCTCGCGCGGCGCGCGCGGGGCGCGGGCCATGCCGCGTCGAATCGGGTCGTGTCATGAACCGGCGCGGGCGCGCGGGCGAACGGGCCGCCGCTTCCGGCGCCGCCGGGCCACACCCGGGCCTGTTGCGACGCGAGCGGGGCGTGGACGCCGGCCATGCCGCGCTCGATCGCCGCGCCGATCCGCCGCCCGTGATGCTGCGCCGACGCGCGCGCGACGACATCGCCATCCGTCCATCGAGCGCCGCCCCCCCCGGCCGTGATCGGGCGCCTGGCCAATTGAGCGTGGGCGCCAGCGATGATCCCTTGGAGCGCGAAGCCGACCGGATCGCGCAGCGGGTGATGGCCATGCCGACGGCGCAAGTGAACGCCAGCGCCGCGCCGACGCGGATCAGGCGCAGCGCTGCGCAAGCGTTCGGCGCGCCGGCGCCGGACAGCGTGGGCCAGGTGCTGGCCGGCCCCGGCGGCGCCCTGGCGCCCGCCGTCCGCCACGACATGGAGCAGCGCTTCGGTCACGATTTTTCGCGCGTGCGGGTGCACACCGACGCGGCCGCCCAGCGCTCGGCCGCTGAACTGGGCGCGCACGCTTACACGCTGGGCCGCAGCATCGTGTTCGGGCGCGGCCAGTACGCGCCGGCCAGCGCGGCGGGCGCGCGGCTGCTGGCCCATGAATTGACCCATGTGGTGCAGCAGGCGGGCGCGCCGGCGCGCCATGGCGTGATCCGGCGCAGCGAGCGCGATCCCGACGAAGTGGCCGCCGCGCTCAAGGAAGACCAGACCCTCGCCGAGCGGGCTGCGGCGGCGCTCAAGTCGGGCAAGCCGGACTTCGTCGCGCACGAGGTGATGTGGCGCCTGATAAAAAATTACCGACTCGACTTGAACTTCCAACTGCGCGGCAGCCGTTACGACAAGGCGCAGCAGGGCGTGCACGTCGACATGGGCGCGGCCCAAGCCGGCGCCAAGCCGGCCGCCGCGACCACCGGCACCATCGTCGGCGGTGACGACATGCTGGCGCGGGTGGCCAAGGGCGAGGCGGCCAAGGTGGCCAAGGAGATCGCGGCGCAGATCGGCAAGGTCGACACGGCGCGCGGCACGGTGGACTACCTGTTCATCATGGGCGCCGACGCGCCCAAGACCAACAACCGCTTCTATTATTATGCGAAAAAGTTCTTCCAGTCCGCGTTCCCCGGCGCGATCCTGGTCGAGGATGTGCGCGACTTGTCCGGCATTAACGAGCGCATCAACGCCGGCGGCAAGCCGGTGGCGAACCTGCATATCGTGTCGCACGCCCATCCGGACGGCACGCTGCAATTTTCGCTCGACCGCGCCGATCCCACCCCCGGCCAGGTGCAGTATTCGGAACTGACCCAGGCCAACGCGGAAGGCACGCTGGCCCAGCCCAAGCCCGAGCTGCTGGGATGGTGGACCAATGTGATGATTCACGGTTGCAACCTGGGGCGCAACGCGGCCCTGCTCGACGAGGTCAAAACCGCGTTCGGCGGCCAGGGCCAGGTGATGGCGCCCACCCACGAGCAAGTCTACACCGACCGCGGCGAGGCGATGGGCGGCCCGTTTTATGAAGAACCGGGCAAAAGCACCTTGAGCGACGCGGAAGCCTTGAAGCGCATCAAAGCCAAGCCCGAATATGCCTTCATCGCCGACTGGGCGGCCATGGAAAGCAAGTTGCGGCGCTTCACCACCTCCGACAAGGAAATCGTCTACTCGAGTCAATTCCCCGAGCCGGGCAAGGAGCTGGCGTTTCTGTTGGCCCAGCCGGAGGGCAAAAAAGCCCAGGGCTTCACCTTCGCCGGCAGCGAGATGGAGGGCGAAAACACGGCCTTCACCTACCGCTCGCCGGACCGCTTCAAGCAAGGCGACATCACCATCAACGCGGTGACGCCGCCGACCGACGCGGCCGCGATCGCGCAAGCGCGCGCCAAGGTGGCCCGCCCGGACGCCTTCGCGTACCGGGTGACCCGGGCGCGCGAGGGTTTCAAGTTCACCGTGACCGTGCATAGCGAGCGCACCGAATGGGAGTTGTACCACGCCGAGATGCAAAAGCGGGGCAAGGGTTTCAATCCGTCCATGGGCACGCCGCCCTGGTTCGGCAACACAAGATATTGAGGGAAGGAGCGGACATGAGCCACCGGGTCGCCGAACGGAGCGCCAGCCGTCACGCCGCACCGCCGCCGCCGCTATCGCAGCCGCTATCGCTGCGACGCGCGAGCCGGGCGCGGGTGACGGCCGATCGCGGCCCGGCCGATCGCACTGGCGTTTTGGCGATCGGCGCCAACGACGGCGCGGCCGAACGCCAGGCGCAACGCGTCGCGGACCGGGTCATGGCGCGCGTGGCGCCCGGGCCGATCTCGGCGGAACCGCTCCGGTCCTGGGCCGGCGACAAGGAAACCGGTTTGAAAAAAGTAGGCTTCACGGCCACTTATATCAATTGGATCGAGCAAGACGTGCTGGCCCCGCCCGACGCGTCGGGCGCGCCGGCCGCCGGCGCCGCGCTCAAGCTATCGCCGTTCGCGGCGGTACAGTTCAACCCGGGCGACAAACACATCATCGACGCCAATCTGGCGCTGTCGTTCGTGACCGGCACGGCCGGTGGCGCCGGGCGCGGCGGATTGGGCGACCTGGCCGGCGACCTGGCCTACACCTATCTGGGCAATACGGCGCCGGGCGCGCTGCCGTCCTTCAAACTGGAACTCGGCGGCTCGGTCAGCCGCCTCGATTGGTGGAATCCCGACTCGCCCTTGATGTGGGGCGCCAAGGTGAAGGGCAACGTGAATCGCTATTTCGGCGGCGCCAGCGTCATGACGGGCGCGGCCGGCGTAGGCGCGGCCGGCATCGGTCAACAGCGGCTCGACCGCATCGGTCGCGGCGTCAAGGCGATGGTGCCGACGGCGGTGCTGTTCACGGGCGGGGTGGCGTTTTAATGAAAGGACGCGCGACATGGATAGCGGGATGACATGGTCGGCCGGCCCGGCCCGGAGCCGGCGGTGATGAACCGGATCGGCGTGGCGGACAAGGGTCGTGGCGGCGCGCTCGCCTCGCGCGGCCGCTTGCAGCGTTCCTGCGCCTGCGGCAAGCACACCCCGGCCGGCGGACAGTGTGCCGGCTGCGCGCGCGGCGGGTTGGCCTTGCAGCGCAAACTCAGCGTCGGCGCCAGCGACGATCCGCTGGAGCTGGAGGCGGATCGGGTCGCCGATCAAGTGCTGGCCATGCCGGCCGCCTCGGCCGATTCAGCCGATTCGGTCCCCGACGCGGCCTCCCTGTCCGGCGCGCCGCGATCCTCTGCACGCCGGGTCGGTTCCGCCGTATCGGTCTCCGATCCGGCGCCAACGTTCGACCCGTCCCGGTACGCGCAGCGCCGGGTCGGTTCCGCCGTATCGGGCTCCGATCAGGCACCAACGTTCGAGCCGTCCTGGTTCTTGACGCGTGGGTGCGGTGATGTCGCATCGGTCCCCGATCCGGCCGGCTCCGCCGTCGGCGACGCGTCGCCAAGCATCGTGCGCTTGAGCGGCGCCCGGTCGGACCAGGGCGGCGGCGTGGATGCACCGCCCAGCGTGGAAGCGGTGCTGTCCGGCGCCGGCCAGCCGCTGGAGCCGGGCCTGCGGCAAGACATGGAGCGGCGCTTCGATCGGGACTTTTCCGGCGTGCGCCTGCACGCCGGCGCGGCCGCCGCCGAATCGGCCCGCGAGGTGAGCGCGCGGGCCTACACGGTCGGCAGCCACATCGTGTTCGGCGCCGGCGCGCCGTCCACCGCGAGCGGCGCCGGACGGCGCCTGCTGGCGCACGAGTTGACCCATGTGGTGCAGCAGGGCCAGACCGGGCGCGCGCTGCGTCGCGCCATTTCGCCGGAAGACGTGGCCGGCGAAATGGCGGGCCGCGAGTTCGAGCTGGCCGCAGCCTTCAGCATCGGCGCCGTCACCCTGGCCAAGGGGCGCCACGTGACGATCCTGAGCTGGAAAAACGACGAACCCACCGCCATCATCTTGCCGCCGCTCGATGCGCGCGGCTTCGCGCTGGTGCTGCCGCCGCCGGACATTCCGAAAACGCTGCTGCGGCCCGTGCGCGCGGGCGGCGCCAAGCTGGCGCCCTACAGCGCGGGCATCGGGGCCCAGGCCGCCGCCGTGGAAAATAACGAGGCCGATTTGGCGGGCAAGACCGGTGCCGAAAAGACCCGCCTGGAAGGTTTGCTGGCCAACCGCCGCGGCGTGTTGAACCGCAAGCTGATTCAAGAAACCATGTATAACCGTTTCGACCCGATTATCAAGGCCGAGGTGGACGCGGCCAACAAGGCGCACAAATTCAGCGGCGCCGACGCGCTCGACCCGGATCTGGTCAAGGCCATGATTTTCCAGGAGTCTGAAATGGGCACGGCCGGCACCCATTTGGAGCTGCTGCCGACCCATCCCGTGAAGAGCCGCTTTAATCTGGGCCAGGTGATCGATTCCTCCGGCCTGGCGCTGCTGACCATGTTCGAGCGCGAGCAGCCGGTCCTCGTCACCCGTTTCAGCCTGGGCGGCCTGCGCGCCGATCTGGCGGCGGCCCAGACCGAGAAAAAAACGCTGGAAGCGAAAGCCAGCCCGAGCCCGGCCGACGTGGCGCGCCTGGCGCAGCTGGCCGACCTGTCCAGGGCCAGTTGGGAAGCCTTCATCTGGAGCTACAAGGCGGCCGGCAAGATGGATGGTTTCGCGGCCGCCGTCAACGCGTTTTTCGGCAACACCACGCCGGCCCGCAACCTCGATTACGGTTTCTGGATTCACATGATGGTGCTGTGGCTGTTCGAAAAGAAAACCCCGGGCCGCACTTGGCTCGACACCATCAAGGCGTACAACGGTTCCGGCAAACGCGCCGAGCACTACCGCAAGGCGGTGCAAACGCGGGCCAGCGGCGCCGAGGCGGCCGAGGCGGCCGGCGACGCCTTCACGCCCACCCGTTGACGGCCCGAGCGAGGATCACCATGGCAGCGAATCGATGAGCACAGTATGAGCACTTTCCCCAACGCGCCGCGTATCTTAAAAGGCGGTCTGGTGCTGCTCGACCCGACCACGGCCGCGGTGCTGCGCATCATCGCGCTGCAATACAACCCGGACACCCTGAGCCGGACCTTGCAGATGCAAGCCGCCGGCGGCGAGGGCGACCGGCTGGAGGCGCTGCGCCTGAAGGGGCCGCCCACCGAAACCATCAAGCTGGAGGCGGAGATCGACGCCACCGACCAGCTCGAATTCCCGGCCGAGCACCGCGGCGCCACCCAGCTCGGCATCTTTCCCCAGCTGGCGGCGCTGGAAACCATCGTCTATCCGGGCAGCGCCGAGCTGGAACTGGGCAACAGCCTGGCCGGCGCCGGCACCCTGGAGATCGCGCCGGCCGAGGCGCCGTTGACCTTATTCATCTGGAGCAAGACCCGCATCGTGCCGGTACGTATCACCGACTTCAGCATCACCGAGGAAGCCTTCGACCCGGCCTTGAATCCGATCCGCGCCAAGGTCAGCCTGGGCATGCGGGTTCTGTCGGTCAACGATCTGGGTTTCCGCCACAAAGGCGGCAGCCTGTTCATGAGTTATTTGAAAAACAAGGAGCTACTGGCCAGGGTAGGGCCGGGCGGCGCGTTGTTCAGCATGGGCGTCACGGGGGTGCCATGAACTTTCAATTTCCACCAAACAGCCGCTATTACGGCATCGAAACCGCTATCCTGGAGGATGCCGACGGGGTCCAGACGGCCTACCTGCGGCGGCGCCTGGTGCCGCAGCCCGAGCGTTTCGCCTTGCTGCAAACGCACCGGGTGAGCCAGGGCGAGCGGCTCGACAATATCGCGGCCCGCTACCTGGACGACCCGGAACAGTTTTGGCGCCTGTGCGACGCCAACCGCGCCCTGCGCCCGGACCGGCTGACCGAGCGCGCCGGCCGTTCGCTGCGCGTCACGCTGCCCGAAGGCATACCGGGGACGCCGCGTGCTTAAGGGCGTACACCTGACGCTGATGATCGGCCCGGCCGTGCCGGTGCCGGCGCCGCAGGCCGTGATCGACGCGATCAGCGCGGTCCAGGTCACCAGCGGCAAGGGCGGCAGCGGCTTCCAGCTCACCTTCGCGCTGAGCAAGAAGTCGCCACTCTTGACCACCATGCTGCCGGCCGGTTATTTCGACCCGATCAGCACGCGCGTGATCATCATCGTCACCCTGGGCGGCTTGCCCAATGTGCTGATGGACGGCATCGTCACGCGCCAGGAACTGCAACCGAGCAGCGAGCCGGGCCAATCGACCCTGACCATCACGGGCGAGGACTTGAGCGTGCTGATGGACGTGGTGGCCAAGATCATTCCCTATCCGGCCATGCCCGAGATCGCCCAGGTGTACGCGGCGCTGGCGCCGTACGCGGCCTTCGGCGTGGTGCCGCTGGCCATTCCCCCCATCATTTCGGCGCTGCGCATTCCGACCGACGGTTTTTCGAGCCAGATCCACGCCACCGACCGCGAATTCGTGCAGCGCCGCGCGAGCGAGTGCGGCTATGTGTTTTATGTCGAACCGGGGCCGCTACCCGGTCAAAGCATCGCCTACTTCGGCCCCGATATCCGCATCCCCGTGCCGCAGCCGGCCCTGAACATCAATATGGACGCCCATACCAACGTCGAGTCGCTCAGCTTCTCGCTCGACGGCCTGGCCAAGAAGGTGCGCATCTATATGATCAACGATCCGATCACGCACAAGATTCCGATCCCGCTCCCCGTGCCGAACATCAACGTGTTCAAGCCGCCGCTGGGCTTGCGGCCCACGCCGCCGGCCCGGATCGAATTCGCCGACGACGTGGCCAGCATGGAGCCGCTGGCCGCGGCCCAGAGCGTGCTGTCCTACCTGATGAATAACAGCGACGCCGTCAGCGGCACCGGCGCGCTCGACGTGCTGCGCTACGGGCGGGTGCTGCGCTCGCGCATGCTGGTCGGGGTGCGCGGCGCCGGCCTGGCCTACGACGGCTTGTACTATGTCGACAGCGTGACCCACAACCTCAAGCGCGGCGAATACAAGCAAAACTTCAGCCTCTCGCGCGACGGCCTCATTTCCAACACTCCAAGGTTGCCGTCATGAGCGAAGCGAAAAAATTCTGGGGCAAATACCAGGGCACGGTGATCAACAATATCGACCCCGATTTTCGCGGGCGCCTGCAAGTGATCGTGCCGGACGTGACGGCCCTGTTGCCATCGACCTTCGCCGAGGCGTGCGTGCCGCTGGCCGGCCCCAGCGGCCCGCCCATGGGGGTCTACATGGTGCCGCCGATCGGCGCCGGGGTCTGGGTCGAGTTCGAGCATGGCGATCCGGACCGGCCGATCTGGGTCGGCTGCCGCTGGGGCGCGCAATCGGATTTGCCGCCCATGGCGCTGGCCGGCTTGCCGGTCTCGCCCAGCATCGTGCTGCAAACGGCGGGCCAGAACATGATCGTCATCAGCGACATCCCGGGGCCGGCCGGCGGCTTGATGCTGCGCAGCGGCGCCTCGACCCTGCTGATCAACCAGACCGGCATTTCGCTGATCGCGCCCAAGGTCGAGATCACGGCGGCGACTATCGATCTGCTCGGGGTCACCGATGTGAACAAGGGTGCCTTGAAAGTCACGTAAACACTGGAGGAAATGCGTATGCCTGGATTCGTTTTGCATATGGGGGCCGTGGTGCAGTGCGCCCACGCCGGCGTCGCCATGCCGACCTCGGTCAACCCGCGCGTGACGGTGTTGGGGCAAGCCATCGTCACCCTGATCAATACGTACAGCGTGGCCGGCTGCGCCTTTCCCGCCATGAGCGGCGGCTTGCCGCCCTGCGCCACCGCGCAATGGACCATGGGCGCGGCGCGCGTGACTTCGATGGGCCAGCCCGTGCTGCTGCAATCGAGCAGTTCGGTGTGCGTGCCGACCGGCACCCCCCTGATCATCGCCGGCACCCAGCCGCGCGTGAGCGCCATGTGAGGACCGCATGAACATCGACTATCCCTTCGGTTTCGACCGGCGCGGCGCCACCGCGCGCACCGACGCTGGCGACCATGTGCGCGACATGATCGAGCAACTGCTGTTCACCAGCCCGGGCGAGCGCCTGAACCGGCCCGACTTCGGCAGCGGCTTGATGCAGATGGTGTTCGCGCCAAACAGCCCGGAGCTGGCGGCGGCCCTGCAATTTACCCTGCAGGCGGCGCTG
>JAYVUV010000499.1:0-5143 GCA_043787615.1 Janthinobacterium sp.
CCGCCCGGCCATCCAGAGCGGTGGCCGCGCCGGCCCGGTCCCCGCCGGCGTGCGCACGCCGCACACTATATTTACCACACGCTCAGCCCCGCGCCTTGCGCCGCGCGCCGTTTTGCGCCACGCTGCTGATGACCACGCGACATGGCCATCGCGCCATCGCTTGCCTGTATTTTCCAAATTGAAATTCTTTGAAAAGGGAATGATCTTTGATGAAAAGAGCTCACGAGCAAGAATTGACGGCGCTCATGGCCATGGCGGCCCGTTCCGAGCGGGCCGGCCAGCCATCGCAGGCCGAAGCGACCTACCGAAAAGTATTGGAAAAAGACACCTCGTTCCACCTGGCTTGGCATGCGCTGGGACTGCTGGCCCACCATGCCGGAGGCATACAGCGCGCCGTGCACTGCATCGAGACGGCGATCTCCATCGACGCCGGCCAGATGCTGTATCACCGCAACATCGGCGAAATGTACCGCCGCCTGGGCCAGCTGGACCAGGCCATCGAGGCCGGCCGCCGGGCCTGCGAGCTGGCGCCGCGCGACCTCGACGCGCGCTACAACCTGGGCCTGGCTTACACCGACGCCCGCCGCCACGCCGACGCCATCGACGCCTATCGGGCCGCCTTGGCCATCGACGACGCCCATGGCTTGTCCTGGAATAACCTCGGTTCGGCCCTGGAATTAGGCGGCGACCAGGCCGGCGCGCGCGACGCGTACGCGCGCGCGGTGGCGCTCGATCCCCGGCACGCCGAGGCGCATAATAATCTGGGCGCCCTGCACCTGGAACAAGGCGGCCTCGACCAAGCCCGCGCCAGCTTCGAGGCGGCCATCGCGGCCCGCCCCGATCTGATCGCGGCCCATTACAATCTCTCGTCCCTCAAGACTTACGCCAGGGACGACCCCCATCTATCCATGCTCGAACAATGCCACGCGGCCCGCGCGCGGCTCGCGCCGCAGACCCGCATCCGCTACAACTTCGCGCTGGCCAAGGCGCTCGACGATATCGGCGAGTACGACCGCGCCTTCGCCGCTTACGCCGAAGGCAACCGCTTGCAGCACGGCCTGCTGCCGCTGGACGAGGCCAGGGACGACGCCATGCTGGCCGCCATCGTGCGCACCTTCGACCGCGACTTCTTCGCGCGGCGCCGGGACTGGCGCGGCGCCGCCGAGCCGGGCCGCACCCCGGTCTTCATCGTCGGCATGCCGCGCTCCGGCACCACCTTGCTGGAACAAATCCTGTCCTCGCAAGGCGCCCTGCACGGCGCCGGCGAATTGCGCGACTTGCATCGGCTGGTCACGGCCGCCAACGGCGAAGACCGGCCTTTCCCGGACGGCATCGCGCAACTGGACCAGGCCGCCATACGAGGCATCGGCCAAGCATATCTATCGCGCGTGTGGCAACTGGCGCCGGATAGCGCCTTCATCAGCGACAAAATGCCGGGCAATTTCTTTTACCTGGGACTGATTCACCTGGCCCTGCCGCACGCCAAAATCATCCATGCCATGCGCGACCCCATGGATTCCTGTTTTTCCTGTTTCTCGCGCCTGTTCAACGACAGCATGGGCTTCGCCTACGACCAGGGCACGCTGGGACGCTACTACCTGCGTTACCAGACCCTGATGCGGCATTGGCGCGAAGTGCTGCCGCCTGGAACCATTTTCGACCTGGCCTATGAAGACATGGTGGCCGACACCGAAGGCCAGGCGCGCCGCCTGCTCGACTTCGTTGGCTTGCCCTGGAATCCGCGCTGCCTGGATTTCCACACCAACCGGCGCCTGGTCAAAACGGCCAGCGTGGCCCAGGTGCGGCAACCGATTTACGCCAGCTCGCTGGCGCGCTGGAAACACTTCGCCCGCCATCTGGGTCCGCTGCACCAGATCGTCACCGGGCGGCCGCCCGACCTCGCCGGCGGCGCCTCGCCCGCTGCCGAGACGACCACAGCGCCGCCGCTCGAAGCCGCGCCGAGCCGCGACGCCACGCCCGTTGCCACCACGGCCCTTGCGGAAGCGCCCCCCGACGCATCGGCCGATGTTGCGCCGGCCGATGCCGCGCCGGCCGATGCCGCGCCTGCCGCCGAGGTGGCGGCCGGCGGCGACGCCGAAGCCCGTCACCTCGACGGCACCGCCCAGTACCGCCTGGGCCGCTTCGACCTGGCCTTGCGCAGTTACCGGCAAGCGCTCGCGCTGCGGCCCGATTACGCCGAGGCGCTCAACAGTCTCGGTTTTCTGCTGCAAGACCAGGGCGAGCTCGACGAAGCACTGGCCTGTTTCAACCGCGCCGTGGAATTGGCGCCGCAACTGGCCATGGCCCGCCTCAACCTGGGCATGCTGCAATTAAAACTAGGCATGTGGGAAGCCGGCTGGGAAAACTACGAGGCACGCTGGATCGGCTCGGCCGAAGCCAGCAAAGGCACTTACGGTCGCCCGGCCTGCCCCCTGCCCTACTGGGAAGGCGAGGCCGACACCGCCGCGCTGCGCCTGCTGATCATCGTCGAGCAAGGTTTCGGCGACACCCTGCAATTCGCGCGCTACCTGCCTTTGGCGCTGGAGCGTTTCGCCACGGTCGGCTTCGTCTGCTCGGCACCGACCCAACGCTTGATGGAATGGGCCTGGGGCGAACGCATCGCCACCTTCACCCGGCTGCCGGACGACTTTTCCTGCTGGGACCGGCAAGCGCCCTTGCTCTCGCTGCCGCGCGCCTTCGGCACCCGTCCCGACAGCATTCCGTCGGCCCATCCCTATCTGCGGGTGCCGGCCCCGGCCGCCGCCCATTGGCGCGCGCGTCTGGAAGCGCGCGCGCCGGGCCGCTTGCGCATCGGCATCGCCTGGGCCGGACGCAAGGCCCATCAATGCGACGCGCGGCGCAGCCTCGCTTTCCCCCGGTTGCGGGCGCTGTTCGCCGATACCCGGGTGAGCTGGGTCAGCCTGCAAAAATGGGCGCCGGAGGATGCCCGCCCGACCATCCCCGACGGCATCGACTGGATCGACTGGAGCGAGCAATGGAGCGACTTCGCCGACACGGCCGCCCTGATCGCGGGGCTGGATCTGGTGATCTCGATCGATTCGGCGGTGGTGCACCTGGCCGGCGCGCTGGGCCGGCCAGTCTGGATGATGAACCGCTACGACAGCGAATGGCGCTGGTTCCATCGGCGCGCCGACAGCCCCTGGTATCCCAGCCTGCGCATCTTCGGCCAGCGCGCGTTCGGCGACTGGGACGGCGTGCTGGCCGAGGTGGCGGCCGCCGTGCGCGCCCTGCCCGCGCCGCGCGCCATCGAGCCGGCCCGAAGCGGCGCCGTCGGCGCGCCCGCCGCCCCCCGAGCACCGGGCAAGGCCACCCTCTCCATCCAACAAGCCTTGCAATTGGCCCAGCAATATCAAGCCACCGGCCGCTTGCGCGAAGCGGCGCAATTGCTGCGCCAAGTCTTGCGCGGCGCGCCGGACAACGCGCACGCGCTGCACCTGCTGGGCGTGGTGCTGTGGTGCGACGGGCAATTGCCGCAGGCGCTGCAATTGATCGAGCAAGCCATGGCGCTCGACGACGCAGTCGCTTTATTTCACAGCAACGCGGCCGAAATGCACCGCCAAGCCGGCCGCCTGGACGCCGCCATCGAACACGGCCGGCGCGCCGTCGCGCTGGACCCGGCCTTGGCGGCGGCCCATTCCAACCTCGGCATCGCCTATTACGACGCCAAGGATTACGCGCGCGCCGCCGCTTGCCAACGGCAAGCGCTGGCGCGCGATCCCGCGCTGGCGCAAGCCCACAACAATCTGGGCAGCATCGCCCGCCTGGAGCGCGACTTGCCGGCTGCCGCCGCCCACTATCTGCGCGCGCTGGAAGCCCGGCCGGACCACCTGGAAACGCTATCGAACCTGGGCGCGGTCTTGCTGGAGGACGGGCAAGCCGAGGCCGCCGAAATTCGTTTGCGCCGCGCCCTGGAGCTCAATCCGCATCACCCCGAAAGCCTGTGCAATATGGGCTTGTTGCGCCTCGGGCAAGACCGGCTGGACGAAGCCGGCGCGCTGCTGGAACGCGCGCTGCAATTGCGGCCCGGCTATCAAGAGGCGCAATTGGGATTGGCCGGGGCATACCGGGAACATCGCCCGACCGAGGCCGAGGCGCTGCTGCGGCAATGTCTGGAGCGGGCCACGACACCGGCGGACACGGCCGCCATCTGCTGCCGCATCGCCGCGCTGAACATGGAAAACGGCGACACCGATCAAGCCGAAACGGCCTACCGGCACGCCCTGGCGGCCCAGCCGAACCTGGCCGACGCCCTGGCCGGGATGGGACATATCCGGATGGAACAGGGCAAGCTGGAGCAAGCCGGCCAATTGCTGGAGCAAGCGATCGGCATCGACCATGACCACCTCGGCGCCCGCTTCCATCTGATCCAGGCTGGCAAGGTCAAGCCGGGCGACGCCAACTTGGCCGCGCTCGAATCCATGCTAAGCGACAGCGAACGCCTGCCCACCGAACAATGCATCTCCCTGCATTACGCCTTGGGCAAAGCGTATGACGATCTGGCGCAATGGGACCGCGCCTTCCCCCACTTTCTGGAAGGCGCGCGCTTGAAACGGGCCGGCTCGCGCTACGACCCCGAGGCCGACGCGAGCCGGGTGCGGCGCTTGATCGCGCTGGCGGACCGGCCTTATCTGGACGCCCTGCGCGGCGGCGGCGACCCGTCCACCTTGCCCGTGTTTGTGCTCGGCATGCCACGCTCGGGCACCACCTTGACCGAGCAAATCATCGCCAGCCATCCGCAAGTGCACGGCGCCGGCGAATTGCGCGATTTGATGACGCTGCTGCACAGCCCGGCGACGGCCGGTGGCGCCGCCCCGCCCGCCTTCCCCGACCAGCTCCTGTCGCTCACCCCGCAGCGCGCCACGGCGCTGGGGGCGGAGTACGTGCGGCGCCTGCGCGCGCGGGCGCCGCGGGCGCTGCGCATCAGCGACAAGATGCCGGCCAACTATCTCGCGCTGGGCCTGATTCCGCTGCTGTTGCCGCAAGCGCGCATCATCCATGTGCGGCGCAACCCGGTCGACACGTGCGTGTCGTGTTTCACCCGCCTGTTCCACCGTCACCAGGACGCCACCTACGATTTGCGCGAACTGGGCCGTCACTACGCCCAGTACGCCAGCCTGATGCA
>JAYVUV010000500.1:0-27453 GCA_043787615.1 Janthinobacterium sp.
CGCAGTTGCGGCGCGCTGCTGGCCGGCGCCAGCCAGATGGCGAAGAAGGCCAGCGCGAACTGGGGATCGGCCACCTCGGCCAGCGGCTTGCCGTCCAGATAAAAGCGCACTCCGGCGCCCGGCAGGTAGATCCCGCTCACATGGCTGCCTTCTTTCACGTCCGGGAAAATGCCGCGCATGGTGGCCAGCCAAACCTGGCGCTGGGCCTCGCTGCCGGCGCCGATTTTTTTCATCTGGTCGGCGCTGGCCTGGGCGATACGGCCGCCATCGAGCGCGCGCGCGTAACGCAGGTCGAGCGCGAACGGCGCCGCCTCGGGCGCGCCGGGCCGGTAGCCCAAGGGGCCGACCCACAATTGGGCCTCGTAGATGCGCAAGCCGAACCAGGTGAATTCACCCTGCCCGGCCAGCCGCGCCTGGGCCAGCTGCTGTTCGATATGGGCCGGCGCGGCGCCGGCGGCGGCGGCGGCCGGCGCCGCGTGGGCCGCCGCGCCGGCCAGTACCCACACCAGTAGCGCGGCCAGCCCAAGCGCCGGCGTCCAAGCCGCCCAATACGCCGTTCTCACTGGCGCACCAGGGTAAATTGCATCACATCGGTATTGTGGGCGCGGAAGGCCGCCTCGCAATAGGCCAGATAAAATTCCCAGGTCAGCAGGAAGGCGCCATCGAAGCCCTGCCGCTCGACGGCTTCGCGCTGGCGCAAAAAGCTGTGGCGCCACAGGCGCAGGGTGGCGGCGTAATCGAGGCCGAAACAAAAGGCGTCGACCACCCGCAGGCCGTGGCGTTCGGCGCTGTGGCGGAAGGCGGCGGGCGACGGCAGCATCCCGCCCGGGAAAATGTACTGCTGGATGAAGTCGGTGCCGACGCGGTAGCGCTCGAACAGCGCGTCGGCGATGACGATGGTCTGGACGCAAGCGCGCCCGCCCGGTTTCAGGTTGCGCGCGAGGCAGGCGAAGTAGCCGGGCCAATACTGTTCGCCGACCGCCTCGAACATTTCGATCGAGGCGATGGCGTCGTACTGGCCGTCGCTGTCGCGGTAATCGCACAGTCGCAGATCGACCGATTCGGCCAGGCCGGCGCGCTCCACCCGTTGGTGCGCGAAGGCCAGCTGCTCGCCCGACAGGGTCAGGCCGGTGACATGGGCGCCGTGCTCGCGCGCGGCGGTTTCCGCGAAACCGCCCCAGCCGCAGCCGATTTCAAGCACGCGCGCGCCGGGCGCCAAGTCCAGCTGACCGAGGATGCGGCGGTATTTGGCCAGTTGAGCCGCCTCCAGGTCGGTTTCGGCGCCCTCGAACAAGGCGCTCGAATAAGTCATGGACGGGTCCAGCCACAAGCCGTAAAAAGCGTTGCCGATATCGTAGTGGGCGTGGATATTTTTTTTGCTGCCGCCGCGCGAGTTACGGTTCAGCAGGTGCTTGCAGCGGTACAGCAGGCTGCCCCACCAACTGCCGTAGACCAGTTTTTCGATCTGCTCGCGGTTGGCGATCAGCAGTTCGATCAAGCCGGGCAAATTGTCGCTGCGCCAGTCGCCGGCGATGAAGGTTTCGGCCAGGCCGATGTCGCCGGCGCGCAGCACGGCGCCGCACAGGTTCCAGTTGTTCAGTTCGAGCGCGATCGGGAAGGAGCCATCGCCATACAGCAGGCAGTTGCCGTCCGGGGTCTTGATCAAGAGGGCGCCGTAACGCAAGGCGGCCAGCATTTTGAAGATCAGGCGGGCGGCCGCGGGCGCGGAGGCGGCGCCCGCCGCCGGCGCTTGGGCCAGCAGCAACGGATGCAACGTTTCAAACGATTCTGTGGTCATCGAGACACCTCGTGTGGCGGGGGAGCCGGTTTCGTGAAAAAAGGCACGCGCCGCAGCCACAGGCGCAGCGCCTGCCAATGGATTTTGGCGATCACGCCAAAACTCATCAGCGGGTAAGCGAGAAAGGCGCGCGCCACCGCCAGGTCGCCGATCGGCACCGCGCGCCCGGACAGGCTGGTGCGCAGGCGCGCGCCTTCGCCGCCGTGATAATCGACGCAGGCCAGATGGCGCTCTTCGGCGCGCCCGTCGCGCGCGCGGCTGGCGCGCAGGAAGCGGAAGCGGTAGCCGCCATCGACCGGAAAAAACGGCGACACATGGAACACCTTGGCCGCTTGCAGCTCGCTGCCGTAGGCGATGGCGGCGCCGGTGTCGAGCAGATACCAGTGGCGCTCGCCGAAGGTATTGCGCACGTCGCACAGCACGGCGCGCAGGGCGCCGTCGGCGCGGTGGCAAAACCAGAACGAGATCGGATTGAACACATAGCCGAGCACGCGCGGCATGGCTTGCAGCCAGATTTCGCCATCGACTTCGGTCACGCCCTGGCGCGCCAAAAACGTGGTGATCCAGTCGAGCAAGGCGCCGCCGCCGTCGCCATGGTCGGCGTCGTGGAAGGACAGCAAATTAAAACGGTTGCGCGACAATAGACGCGAGGCGAACGCCGGCCCTTCGCCGGCCGCCATGGCGCGCAGCGGCAGACGCAGGAAATACAGGCCGTAGTGGAAGGCATGGTCCACCGGCCGCAGGCGCCGGTGACGCACTTGGCCCAGGCATAGCTGCGGACGCGCCGGCGCGGCGCCGGGCGCGCCCTCAAGCGGCATGATCGCGCTCGCGCGAGCGGGACAGCGCGCGCGCCACCGCCAGGCCGGACTTCAAGCCATCCTCGTGAAAGCCGTAACCGGTCCAGGCGCCGGCGAACCAGGTGTGCCGGCGGCCTTGCAGAGCGGGCAGCCGGCCCTGGGCGGCGATGGCGGCGGCGTCGAACACGGGATGGGCATAGGCATAGTCGCCCAGCACGCGCTCGGGATCGGGTTCGTCGAGCGGGTTGAGCGAGACGATCACGGGCGTTGTGAAAGGCAGCGGCTGCAATTGGTTGATCAGGTAATGGACGCACACCTCGGGCGCGTCGCCGCCGCCGCCCTGGTAATTCCAGGCCGACCAAGCCTTGCGCCGCGCGGGCAGGCAACGGGTGTCGGTGTGCAGCACGGCCCGGTTGGGCTGGTAGCGGATCGCCGCCAGCGTGGCGCGCTCGTCCTCGCCGGGGTCGGCCAACAGCGCCAACGCCTGGTCGCTATGGCAAGCGAGCACCACCCGGTCGTAATATTCCACGCCGGCGGCGCTGTCGATGCGCACCGCGCGCGCGCCGGCGTGACCCGAGCGGCGCACCGAGCGCACCGGGCAGTTCAAGCGGCGCTGGGGGATCTGCGCCAGTAGTTTTTTGACGTAGACGCGTGCGCCGCCCTTGACGGTGCGCCATTGCGGCCGGCCGCTCACTTGCAGCAAGCCGTGATTGTGGCAAAACCGCACAAAGGTCAGCAGCGGGAACGCCAGCATCTGGTGCGCCGGGCAAGACCAGATGCACGCGGCCATCGGCAGCAGATACCAGTGCCGGAAAGCGGCGCCGTAGCCTTGGCTGTCGAGAAATTGACCGAGCGATAGATTGGTGGCCGCCGCGCCGCCGTCCAGCGCCAGCTTGCCGGCGGCGCGGTTGAAACGGACGATATCGGCCAGCATGCCCAAAAACGGCGCGCTGAGCAGATTGCGGCGCTGGGCGAACACGGTGTCGAGATTGGCGCCGGCCCATTCCAGCACCCGCCCACCCTTCCCGCCCAGCGGCAGCTTGACGGAAAACGACATGTCGCTGTCGGCCGTTTCCACTCCGAGCTCGGCGAACAATTCGATCAAATGCGGATAGGTGGCGTCGTTAAAGACCAGAAAGCCGGTGTCGACCCCATGCGTGACCCCGTCCAGCCCGACATCGACCGTATGGCTATGCCCGCCGAAGTAATCGCCCGCCTCGAGCAAGCTGACATCGGCGCCGTCCTGCCCCAGCCGATAGGCGCAGGACAAGCCGGCGATCCCTCCTCCCACCACTGCAATTTTCATCCGCATCCACCATTTCTTTGTTTGTCCAGGACAAAACGCCTTACAATCATCGAGTAATAGTTGAGCGATGTCAAATTGAATGTGGCGCGTCCGGTTTACCATCGCGCGTTTCGCCCGTCTTGGTTTCTTATACGCCTGCGGCAAGGGATTGGATTCAAGACACGAAAAAATCGCGCGTGATTCGCGCACACAGCGGCGCACACAGCGGCGCACGCGGCGGCGCTGAAGTTTCCAAGTAGGAACCTTGTACAATATGGCGCAAGCCGTTTTCCCACCCGCCAACGATATGGACACCGACCCGCGCCCCCTTTCCGCCCCCAGCACGATCAGCGAAGTCGAGCGTGAAACCGGCGTGGCCAAGGAAACCCTGCGCGTGTGGGAGCGCCGTTACGCGTTTCCGCAGCCGGTGCGCGACCAATTCGGCGAACGGCTTTACCCGCCCGAACAAGTGCACAAGCTGCGCCTGGTCAAGCGCTTGCTCGACCTCGGTTATCGGCCAGGCAAGATCATCGGCGGCAGCGCCGAGCAACTGCTGGCCTTGAGCGAGCGCGAGAGCGAGGCCCTGGCCGCCACGCCGGCGGCGCCCGATCCCGTCCTGGCCGGCCTGCTCGCGCTATGCCGGCAACAACAAGCCGACGCATTGCGCCAAGGCTTGTCGCACGCCTTGCTGACCCTGGGCCTGCGCCGTTTCGTCACCGAGGTGGTGGCGCCGCTGACGAGCTTGATCGGATCGGCCTGGGCCAACGGCGAACTGGCCATCTTCGCCGAACATTTATGCACCGAAACGCTGCAAATGGTGCTGCGCAACGCGATTTTTACCCTGCCGCGCCCGGGCGGCAGCGGCCTGGGCACGCCGCGCGTCTTGCTCACCACCTTGCCGCTGGAGCGCCACGGCCTGGGCTTGCTGATGGCCGAGGCCTTGTGCGTGGCCGAGGGCGCCCACTGCGTTTCGCTGGGGGTGCAAACGCCCTTGCTGGAAATAGTCGAGGCGGCGCGCAGCCAGCGCGCCGACGTGATCGCCTTGTCGTTTTCCAGCGCCAACAATCCGCGCCAGGCGGCCGACGGCTTGGCCGAGCTGCGCGCGCGCTTGCCGGCGGCCATCGAACTGTGGGCGGGCGGCAGCTCGCCGGCCCTGCGCAAGCGCCTGGACGGCGCGCGCGTGCTGAACCTGGCCGATGTGGCCGGCGCCATCGCCGACTGGCGCCACCGTCACGCCGCCGCGCGCGCGTCCGGGCACTGAGCGCGGCGGTCCGACGGCGGCGCGGCGCGCATTGCGATGCAACATGGACCGAAGCGCCGGCCCGCTCTGGTAAAATAGGCGCACCCCAATCCCCCTGCCCGGCGCCGCCGCGCGGCTGCTTGAAGCTCCCCCAACCCGATACCCATGTTTAGTTTCTTCAAGAAAAAACCTGTCGTTCCTCCCGTTGCCCCGCCAGCCCCCGCCGCGCCGACTCCGCCGGCGCCGGTAGCTGTACCGGTATGGTCCGCGCCCGCCTCGTTCGCGCCGCCGAGCCAGCCGGCGCCGGTGCCGCTCGCACCGGCGCCAGCGCCGGTCGATTTTCCCGTGCCGGCCCCGCAAACGGTCGCGACGCCCGCCTTGCAACCGGAAACGGCGCCCCGGCTGGAGCCGGCCGCCGCGCCGCAAGAAGCGCAAAAGAAACAGTCATGGATGGCGCGCCTGAAGGCCGGCTTGTCGAAAACCTCGTCCACCTTGAGCGTGCTGTTTGTCGGCGCCAAGATCGACGACGACTTATATGAAGAGCTGGAAGCGGCCCTGTTGATGGCCGATGCCGGCATCGACGCCACCGAGTTCTTGCTCGGCGCGCTCAAGAAAAAGGTCAAGGAAGACAAGTTGCTGGACGCGGCCGCCGTCAAGGCCGCCCTCAAGACCTTGCTCATCGAGCTGCTGACGCCCTTGCAAAAGCCGTTCGAACTGGGCCGCCATCAACCTTTAGTGATGATGATTTCCGGCGTCAACGGCGCCGGCAAGACCACCACCATCGGCAAGCTGGCCAAACATTTGCAAGCGAACCGCCAATCGGTGCTGCTGGCGGCCGGCGACACTTTCCGCGCCGCCGCCCGCGAACAATTGATGGTCTGGGGCCAGCGCAACAACGTGACCGTGATTTCGCAGGAATCGGGCGATCCGGCCGCGGTCGCCTTCGACGCGGTGCAATCGGCCAAGGCCCGCAACATCGACGTGGTGATGGTCGATACCGCCGGGCGCCTGCCGACCCAGTTGCACCTGATGGAAGAACTTAAAAAAATCAAGCGCGTGATCGGCAAGGGCCTCGAGGGCGCGCCGCACGAGGTGCTGCTGGTAATCGACGGCAACACCGGCCAAAACGCCCTGGCCCAGGTCAAGGCTTTCGACGACGCGCTCGGCTTGAGCGGCTTGGTGATCACCAAGCTGGACGGCACCGCCAAGGGCGGCGTGCTGGCCGCCATCGCGCGCGTGCGCCCGGTGCCGGTGTACTTCATCGGCATCGGCGAAAAAATCGAGGATTTACAACCTTTCGTGGCGGCGGAATTCGTCGAAGCCCTGCTGGGATAACCGAGATGAGCCGATGATCGAATTCCAGCAAGTGTCGAAACAATACGGCCCGGACGCGATGGCGCTGCGCGACGTCACGCTCACCATCGGCAAGGGCGAGCTGGTGTTTCTGGCCGGGCCGTCCGGGGCCGGCAAATCGACCCTGCTGAAAATGATCGCCGCCATGGAACGGCCCAGCGCTGGCAGCGTGCTGGTCAATGGCCAAGACATCGGCAAGATCAACAACGCCAGCGTGCCTTTCCTGCGACGCAACCTGGGCCTGATATTCCAGCAGCAACGCCTGCTGACCGACCGTTCGCTGCTGGCCAATGTCATGTTGCCGCTGCTGGTGACGGGCGCCTCCAAGGCCCAGGCCGAGCAACGCGCGCGCGCCGCGCTCGACAAGGTCGGCTTGCTCGACCGCGCCCTGGCGCGCCCGCTGGCGCTGTCGGGCGGCGAACAGCAGCGCGTGTCGATCGCGCGCGCCATCGTCAACCGGCCGCAAATCATCCTGGCCGACGAACCGACCGCCAACCTGGACCGCGCCAGCGCCAACAAGGTGCTCGACGCCTTGAAAGCCTTCCATGCGGTGGGCGTGATCTGCATGATCTCCACCCACGACGAGCAAGTGCTGGACACGGCCGCGCGCGTGATCCACTTGAAGCGCGGCCAACTGGTGACGGGGGCGGCGTCATGACCAGCTGGTTGCGCCAACACCGCTTCGCCCTGGCGGCGGCCTTGATCCACCTGCGCAAATCGCCGGGCGGCTTCCTGTTCAACATCCTGGTGGTGGCCATCGCGCTGGCGCTGCCCTTCGCCGGCTTGACCTTGCTCGACAATGTGCGGCCCATGTCGGAACAATTATCGGTCGACCCGGAATTGAGCTTGTTCGTCAAACCCGGCGTGCCGCGCGAGCAAGCCGCCGCGCTGGCGCCGGCGCTGCGCGACATCGTCAAGGACCGCCAAGCCACGGTGGTATTCGTGCCGCGCGAGCAAGCCTTGGCGACCCTGAAAAACAAGGGCGGGCTGGCCGACGTGCTCACCACGCTGGGCGACAATCCGCTGCCCGACAGTTATATTTTGAAATTGAACGCCTTCGCCAACGCCTCGGCCGCCGGCGGCGTCGACCAGGTGGCCGAGCGCCTGCGCGCCCTGCCCGGAGTGGACACGGTGCAAGTCGATTCGGCCTGGGTGAAACGCCTGGCCGCCCTGCTGGGGATACTGCGCCTGGCCCTGTTGCTGCTGGCCGTCACCCTGGGCATGGTGGTGATCGCGGTGATCTTCAACACCATCCGCCTGCAAGTGATGATGCAGCGCGACGAGATCAGCGTCTCGAAACTGATCGGCGCCACCGACACCTTCATCCACCGCCCCTTCTATTACACGGGCGCGCTGCTGGGCCTGTGCGCCGGCGGCGCGGCGCTGGGCGCGGTGGCGCTGGCGCTGCGTCCGCTCAACGGCGCGATCACCGAATTGGCCCGCCTGTACGGCTCGGCTTTTCAACTGCTGCCGCTCGCGCCCCTGCCCAGCGCCGGACTGCTGGCCTTGAGCGCCGGCCTCGGCTTGATCGGCGCCCTGCTCTCGGTGCAACGTCATCTGGCGCGGCTGAACTAAGGCTCGGGTGCGCAAGGGCTCGCCGCCGAGTTGACCAAAGCGCCATCGGCCATCGCGTCATCTTCGCACCGGGCTGAGGAACCGCTTCTGAATGTGCCGCCGGCACTTAAGCCGCGCTTCAGTTTTGCACGCTACAGTATGACGTCGGCTCCACGGTGTGTTCGCGTACAGAGAACCAAGCCCGATCCTACTACTCTAAAACTCCATGCCGCGCGCGACAAATGGTCCGGCATCCCGCGCGGCAAACCACAGACCGCTTGAGACAGCGCAAACTTCGGATGATTTCTCCGTGTTGCATGATTTTCGGCAACGGCGATTGACTACAATGAGTTCATAGTATTTAGGCTATCGGGCCGATTGGACGAGTGCATTGGCACTCATCACACGAGAGTGCTATTATAGGAACATGAACTGTACGCAACAAGACCCAGATGGTGGCGGCGCCCGGCGCGACAAGAGTGGCGCGGCAAGAAAACCGGCTAGCGTGGCCTCTACAACTGGTGGCAAGCGATAAGTAACAACAAGTAACATTCGGTGCCTGACGCGGCTTTGCGTGGCACATTGAAACAAGCACTACCATAAGAGCGAGGAATTAACATGACTATGATGTCCGCACCGTCCGCATTGATTCCGACCAGCAAAAACGCGCTGGGCCTCGGCTTCACCGGCAATCTGGGTAATCTGGACGCCTATATTTCCGCTGTTAATCGCCTGCCCATGCTCTCACAAGAGGAAGAAGTCTCGCTCGGTACCCGCCTGCGCGACAATAACGATCTGGCCGCCGCGCAAGAACTGGTGCTCTCGCATCTGCGCCTGGTGGTGTCGATCGCGCGCGGTTATCTCGGTTATGGTTTGCCGCATGCCGACCTGATCCAGGAAGGCAATATCGGCTTGATGAAAGCGGTCAAGCGTTTCGACCCGGACCAGGGCGTGCGGCTGGTGTCGTATGCCATGCACTGGATCAAGGCCGAGATGCACGAGTACATCTTGAAAAATTGGCGTCTGGTCAAAGTGGCCACCACCAAGGCCCAGCGCAAACTGTTTTTCAACCTGCGCAGCCACAAGCAAGGGCTGGACGCCATGTCGCCGACCCAGATCGACGCCCTGGCCAAGCTGCTCGACGTCAAGCGCGAGGAAGTGATCGAGATGGAAACCCGCTTGAGCGGACGCGACATCGCGCTCGAAGCGCCGTCGGACGACGAGGACGACAAGTTTTCGCCGATCGCCTACCTGTCGTCGGAGCAAAGCGAGCCGACCAAGGTGCTCGAAGCGGAACAAGTGACGCGCCTGCAATCGGAAGGGCTGGAAACGGCGCTCGGCAAGCTGGACGCGCGTTCGCGCCGTATCGTGGAAGCGCGCTGGCTGGCCAACGACGACGGTTCGGGCGCCACCTTGCACACGCTGGCCGATGAATTCGGCGTGTCGGCCGAGCGCATTCGTCAAATCGAAAGCGCGGCCCTGAAGAAAATGAAGGGTGCCCTGGCCGCGTTTGTATAAACGCCCCGGCAAGCAAGCAAAAAGGCGCAGCGATGCGCCTTTTTCACGTCAACCATCTCAAACTTAGGCGGCCAAGCCCTTGCTCAGCGCCTGCGCCACCAGCTCGTTCAAGTCCTGGTCGCGTTCCTTGGCCAAATCCTGCAATTGCTTGACCAGATCGGCGTTCAATTTCACGGCGAATGGCACCAGGCCGGCCGCTTGATCGAGCTTGCGCTGCTCGCGCCGGTCGATCGGCGCGGCCTCGGTCTTGCCGAAGCTGGCGCCGCCCGGGGCGCTCATCTTGCCCATCAATTTCTTGGCGTCGCTCTTTGCCATACCGGTCTTTTTCATTGTTGCTATCCTTGCTTATTCAAAAGCGATCATTCTACGCAGTATCGGCCAGCCCGGCGCTTTTGTTTGTGCGCCACCAAAATAGCAATTTTGATATTCTTTCTTTACCGGAGTACGCTCGAAGCACCGGAACGAACGATTGAAAGGATCATCATGAGCAAGATAGCTAGGTATCCGGGCGGCTGGCGCTCGGTGTGGGCTTGTTTGATACTGGCCGGCCTCGCGGCCTGCGGCGGCAGCCGCACCGTCAGCGGCGAGGCCGGCCCGGCCGCAGCGCCCGCGCGCACCAGTAACACCTACGTGTTTCAACCCGGTCAAAGCGTGGCCATCACGCCGGCCACCACCTTGACGCTCGACCACGTTAACGACAGCCGTTGCCAGCCCGGCGCCGTGTGCGTGTGGGCCGGCTATATCAGTTACAGTTTCACCCTCGTCAAGGATGGCGCCCGCTCGGCCTTCGTGCTGTCCGACTCCATGCCGGGCGCCGTCGGCACGCTCAGCAAGGATGGCTTGAAGTATTCCCTGCTGTCGGTCGAGCCGGCCGCTCCGCCCGCGCTGCACGCCGGGCCGCCCGCTTATCGTGTTACCTTACGGGTTGCGATTGAATAGTAACTTCCAATAATAAACCAGGGATATGATGACCACTTCACCTCGCCGCATCGCCGGCACCACCTTGCACGCCACTATCGTCGTTTCCCTCATGGTTCCCCTGCTAGCCGGCGCCAAACCCCTGGCCAACGGCAGCGGTGGCGCGGTCGCCACCATCAGCGAACCGGCCTCGAAAGCGGCGATGGCCATCCTGGACAAGGGCGGCAACGCGATCGACGCCGCCGTCGCGGCCGCCGCCGCGCTGGGCGTGACCGAACCGTTTAGCTGCGGCATCGGCGGCGGCGGTTTCATGATGATTTACCTGGCCAAGGACAAACGCGTGATCAGCATCGACCACCGCGAAACGGCACCGGCCGCCTTTACCCCGAGCGTGTTCCTGGACGAAGGCAAGGCCATCGATTTCGACCAGGCCGTCGCCAGCGGCATGGCGGTCGGCGTGCCCGGCACGGTGCGCGGCTGGCAAGAGGCGCTCGGCCGCTACGGCACCATGTCGATGAAACAAGTGCTGGCGCCGGCGGTGGGCATCGCCGCCCAAGGGTTCCCGGTCGATCAAAAGATGAACCAATTCATCGTCCGCAATGAAAAGAAATTTTCCCTGTTTTCCAGCACCAGCGCGCTGTACTTGAAGGATGGCAAGGCCCTGCCGCAAGGTAGCTTGTTCCGCAATCCCGACTTGGCCAAAGCCTACCGCGAACTCGGTAGCGGCGGGATCAAGACTTTTTATGAAGGCAAGATCGGACGCGCCATCGTCGCCGCCGTCAACCAGCCGCCCGTGAACCAAGGGGTCAGCATCAGGGCCGGCAACATGACCATGGCCGACCTGGCCAATTACGAGGCGCGGCTGCGCCAGCCCGTGCGCAGCAGTTATCGCGGTTACGATTTGTACGGCATGCCCTTACCCAGCAGCGGCGGCATGGCGGTGGCTGAGGCGCTCAATATCCTGGAAACCTACGATTTGAAATCGATGCCGAAAGATAAGGTCGAGCATCTCTACCTGGAGGCCAGCCGCCTCGCTTTCGCCGACCGCAACGCCTACCTGGCCGATCCCGAATTCGTCGACGCGCCCGTGGTCGGCATGCTCAGCAAGGAATACGCGGCCGTGCGGCGCCGGCAGATCGACCCGGACCACGCGGCGGCCGAGAAGGCGGTGGCCGGCGATCCTTATGAGTTTCAGCAAGACCAGAGCGTGCCGCTGCGCCCCGTCGCCAGCCACTTGCTCAAGGAAAGCGCCCACACCACCCATCTGACCGTATCCGACAAGGAAGGCAATATCGTCTCCTATACCTTCACCATCGAATCGTGGGGCGGCAGCGGCATCGTGGTGCCCGGCTACGGCTTCTTGCTCAATAATGAAATGACCGACTTCGACTTTTCCGGCCCCCATCCCAACGTGCCGGAAGCGGGCAAGCGTCCGCGCAGCAGCATGGCGCCCACCATCGTGTTCAAGAACGGCAAACCGGCCTTCACCATCGGCAGCCCGGGCGGCAGCACCATCATCACCACGGTGCTGCAAACCATCGTCAACCATATCGACCTGGGCATGAGCATGGACCAAGCCTTGAACGCGCCGCGTCTGAGCCAACGCAATGGCGACGCCACCGACACCGAGGGCGATTTCGTCGGCAAGGAACAAGCGGCGGCGCTGGAAAAATACGGCCACAAATGGGGCCGGAACGAAGAAATCGGCGCCGCCAACGCGATCGTTTTCAATCCCGACGGCAGCGTGACGGCCGTCAGCGAGGCGCACCGCCACGGCGTCGGCAGCGCGCTGGTACAAAAACCGGCGCACTGAGGCGGCATGCCGCGCCCCGGCCTCATCCGCCATGAGGCCGGGGCGCGCGTCGATTTATCGCGCGGACGCGCTTACGGGCGCGCTTACGGGCGCGCTTACGTAGATAATCGCGCGGTCGGTTCGCCCGAACCGCGAGACTATAAAGGAAGAGCATGTCGTATCCGTATTTGAGTGACGTGGCGAAAGCGATGACGGGGCTCGATTTGCCCCTGCCGATCCCGCTGTTCGGCCTGTGCGTCGCCTTCGCCATGTTGATGGCGGCCGCCTACCTGCGCCACGCGCTGGGCGATTTGTACGCCAGCGGCCAGATCGGCCCGGCCCACGTGCGCGTCAAGCAGCAGGACGGCCGGGTCGGCGAGGCGCTGGTGCCGCCTGCGGCCATTGTTTCGGACCTGACCCTGCTGGTGATGATCGCCGGCGTGGTCGGTTCGCGCATTTTCCACATCCTGGAGCACACCGATCAATTCGCCGCCGATCCCTGGGGCATGATTTTCACCCGCTCCGGCTTGAGCATCTTCGGCGGGCTGATCCTGGGCACCGTGCTCGGCGTGCTGCGCCTGCGGCGCTGGCGCCTGCCGATCCGGCCCTTTCTCGACGCCGTGGCGCCGGCCATGATGCTCGGCTACGCGCTGGGCCGCATCGGTTGCCAAATTTCAGGCGACGGCGACTGGGGTAGCGCGGCCGACATGGCGCTCAAGCCGGGCTGGTTGCCGACCTGGTTGTGGGCGCAAACCTATGACCATAATATCGTCGGTCAATTGATCCAGGCGCCGGGCGTGTATCCGGCGCCCCTGTCCGAAACCATGATGGGCCTGGATTGTTTCGGGCTGCTGTGGGCGGCGCGCAAGCATCCCTACGCCAAGGGATGGTTGTTTTCCTTTTATCTGCTGCTGGCCGGGGTGGAGCGGCTGTTGATCGAGCGGGTGCGCGTCAACCCGGTGTTCGACCTCGGCGTGGCCAGGGCCACCCAGGCCGAAATCATCGCCAGCGCGCTGATCGTGCTGGGCGCGGTGGGCCTGGCGCTGCTGGGGCGGCGCGCGCCGCCGGCGCGGCCGCTCGCGCACGGCGCGCCCGCTTGAGGACGGCGCGGCGCGCCTGAGCCCGGGCCGCGCTATGATAGCAGCGATACCGGCACAAGCCGCCATCCCCCTCACGACAGGCCCGACATGATCCAGTTCCAAGCCTTGAGCAAGCGTTATGGCGACTTCGAGGCCGTCAAGCCCTTGACGCTGGACGTGGGCGCTGGCGAGGTGTTCGGCTTTCTCGGTCCCAATGGCGCCGGCAAAACCACCACCATCCGCATGATGATGGGCATCCTGGTGCCAAGCGGTGGCCGGGTCTTGATCGACGGCCTCGATTGCCATGCCGACGCCGCCCAGGTCAAACGCCGGGTCGGCTATCTGCCGGACCATCCCATCTTTTACGATTATCTGCGCGGCCGTGAAATCCTGCGCTTCGTGGCCGAAATGCACGGCTTCCAGCGACGCGAAGCGTCCTTGCGGGCGGCGCAATTGCTGGCCGATTTCGGTTTGGACGAGGTCAGCGAAGACTACGCCGTCAACTATTCGATGGGCATGAAAAAGAAGCTCGGACTGGCCTGCGCCATGATACATGAGCCGGCCGTGCTGATTTTGGACGAGCCGATCAACGGCCTCGACCCGCGCGCCGCGCGCGAGGTGCAAGACCGGCTGTTGCGCATCGCCGCCGAAGGCACCACCATCTTCGTGTCCACCCACTTGCTGGACATGGCCGAGCGCCTGTGCAGCCGGGTCGGCATCATCCACCACGGCAAGCTGGTGGCCACCGGCACGCTCGACGAGCTGCGCCAGGCCAGCGCGTCCGACGGCAATCTGGAGCAATTATTCCTCAAGATTACCGACGAGGCCGACGACAACGCGACGCCGGCCCCCTCCCCGGCGCCGCGCTGATGGCGCCAGCGGCGGCGAGCGCGCCGCGCGCCATGGCGCTCTTGCTCATGCTGCGCCTGACCCGCTTGCGCAATCTGCTCGGCCTGGGCCGGCCCCGGCGCCAGGATGGCCGACGCCGCCAAGCCCATGGCGGCAAGCGCGCCGGCGGCGCCCTGGCAACCTTGTGCATGGCGCTGCTGATGACCGTTTCCTTTTCATCGCTCGCGCGCGACAGCGTGCGCAATCTGCGCTGCCAGCTCGGCGACCCCGCTTCCTGCCAAACCGACGCGCGCGCGGCGCGCCTGACGCCGCGCGGCGCGGGCGCGCGGGCCGACATGGCGAACCCCGTCGTGATGGCGGGCTTGACCATGCAATTGACGCTGATGCTGCTGGTCGGCGTACTGGCCCCGCTCGGTTCGCGCGAGCTGGCCCGGCCGGACTGGGACCTGGAATGGCTGGTGACGCTGCCGCTGGGCCGCACCGCGCTGCTGGGCGCGCGCCTGCTCGAGCGCAGCGTGGCCAACCCGGCCGGCTTGCTCGCCCTGCTGCCGACCTGCGCCGTGCTGGCCTGGGATGGCGGCCTGCGCTGGAGCGCGCCCCTTGTGGCGGGCGCCGGCGCCTTTGCCCTGCTGTCGCTGGCCGCCCTGCTGCGCACGCTGGTCGACACCGGCCTGCGCCTGTCGCTGGCGCCGTCGCGGCTGCGCAACCTGCAAGCCGTGCTCTCCTTGCTCAGCCTACCGCCGATGTTGCTCGGCCTATCGCTCGGCACCGTCGGCGGCGCGCGCTACGGCATGGCGCTGGCGCGCCAGTTTCCGCAATGGACACTGTGGACCCCGCCCGGCGTGGTGGTACGCATCCTGCATGCGGCGCATCCCGCTCAGGCGCTGGGCTGGGGCGGCTTGCTCGCGCTACAAGTGGCGGCCCTCTTGGGCGCCGGAGTGTTGCTGCTGCGCTATCAGCTGCGCCACGGCGTGGTGGCCGACGGCGTGCGCGAGAGCGGACGCGGCGCGGCCCGGCGCGGCGGCGCGGCCGGACCGAAGCGCTGGCATCAAGGCAGCCTCGCCTTCGTCGGCGTGACGCTTGGCAGCGTCACCCAACGCCGTGAACTGACCCTGCTCGCTCGCGACCGCAACTTTCTGGTGCAAAGCCTGCTGTTACCCTTGCTGATCGTGGGCGGCCAACTGCTGGTCGGCGGCACATTCAGCGGCGCGGCCGACACCGGGATCGGCTTCGGCGCCCTGGCCGCCACGGCGTTCGGCATCGGCGCCTACATGCTGATGTTATCCGCGTTTCAGACTTTGAACACCGAGGGCGACGCGCTCTGGCTGCTGTACACCTTTCCCGCCTCGCTGGCCCAGGTATTAAAAGAAAAAGCCCAACTGTGGGCGCTGCTGGCCTTGATCTACCCGCTGACGCTGATCGGATTCGGCATTGACGCAGCGACGGCGCCCGACTGGCCGATGGCCGCCGCCGTGGCGATGGTGGTGCTGGGCGTGCCGATGTATGCGCTGATCGCCGTCTCGCTCGGCGTGTTCGCCTGCGATCCGCAGTCGCAAGAGGGGCGTGGCAAATTGCGGGCCACCTACCTTTATCTCTACACCTCGCTGTGCGGCATGTATATTTATGCGATCGCGGCCGGCAACTGGCGGCAAAAACTGACGCTGCTGCTCCTGCTCGTCGCGCTCGCGTTAGCCCTCTGGCAAAAAGCCCGCGACGCGATGCCGTATCTGCTCGATCCGGCCGCCGCGCCGCCGTCGCGCGTGTCGGCGGCCGACGGCTTGATGGCGACGCTCTTATTTTTCGGCATGCAACTGCTCTTGATGGCGAACATGCGTAGCGCACCCGGTCTGGGTCGCAGCGTACTGGCGTTTGTGGCGGCGGGGGCGCTGACCTACGCCGTGGTACGGCTGATCTATTGGCGCAAGAAAACGATAGGTGTGCCGGCCATCTGGCATGTGAAGGGGTCGGGCGCCGTCGCGTCGGGCGCCGCCGCGTCGGGCGTCACTACGCCGCGCGGGGCAGCGGCGGCTGGCGCCGGCCTGCTGCTGGGCTGCGGTACGGCCGTTGGAGGCATGCTCTATATCATGCTGGCGCGCCACATGGGGTGGCAAGCGATGCTGCCCGCCACCTTGGAAGGCGGCCCCGCCGAGCGCTGGCTGCTGTTCGGCCTGTCGGTCGTCGCCGCGCCCCTGGTCGAGGAATTTCTCTTTCGCGGCTTGATACTAGGCGGCCTGCGCCGCTCGGTCGGAGCCGTGCCGGCCATCGCGCTCAGCGCGGCCGTGTTCGCTATCGTGCACCCGACCCACGCGCTGCCGCCTGTGTTTATCCTGGGGCTGGCGACCGGCTATGCCTATGAGCGCTATAAGATCTTGCTGGCACCGATGTTGGTGCACGCCAGCTTCAACGCCGTGCTCCTCGGCTATCAGCTATTTTTGCTGAGCCCGGGCAACATGCGCTGAATGGAGCTTAGTGGCTGCGCACCGAAAAGATCGAATACACCAGCGTGTCGTCTTTTTTCAGGAAATCATATGGGTCGCTGGCCACTGGCGAAGCGAGAACCGGCGCGGCGACTTCTTGGGCGACCGGCTTGACGGCGATCAGCGCGGCCATGAAAGCGCGGGCTGCCAGACCGAGGTTGTTGGCGTAGTTGCGGACAGGGCCGGCGTCGGAGGTAAAGCTGGCGGCTATCGAAGACATGGCGCACTCCATAAAAGTTGAGTTGATGCAGTGCACAATAGCAAGCGGCGTGTTATTCGTCAATTTTTAATTCCAATAACAGAAATACGAATTGGTAATATCTTAGCGTATGCCGGCGCGATGCAATTGCGCTGCACTGATTCCCGTAATGCAATTTATGAATATCACCCAGGCACGCCGTCGCGCGGATCGGGGCCGATGCCTTGATGGGGAGACTCTTATTTTTCGACATGCGGCAGCTTAAATGGCGAACCTGCGTAGCGGGAACGCCGACTTATGCCGTGGTTTGGCTGATGTATTGGCGCGAGAGAAGGCCAGGCGTTCCGGCCATGTGGTAGGCGGATGGGGCGGGCGAAAGCATTACGTGCATCCGCCGACGCCTATGCCGGGCAAGGTATGCCGAACGCCAACGCCGAATTGCGCTGCTTAGTGACTACGCACCGAAAAGATCGAATACACCAGCGTGTCGTCTTTTTTCAGGAAATCATACAGATCGCTGGCTGCGGGCGCGGCGGCGACCGGTGCGGCGACTTGTCGAGCGACTGGCTTGACGGCGATCAAAGCGGCCATGAGGGCACGCGCGGCCAGACCGAGGTTGTTGGCGTAGCTGTGGACAGGGCCGGCGTTGCTGGTAAAGCTGGCGGCTATCGAAGACATGGCGAACTCCATAAAGGTTGGTTGATGCAGTGCACAATAACAAGCGGCGCATTATTCGTCAATTTTTAATTTCCAATAACAGAAATACGAATTTAGAATATCTAGCACGTCTGCTACCACGAGCTTTGATGTGTTGGCCGTTTAGGCCTAAGCTGATCACGTGCCCTGGTCACAGCACGACCAAGGAAGGCGAGTCAGCAAAATTTTGCTAGAAGGCAGAAACAAAATGTAGGTGACGGCGGCGACATCTCCAGTTGCCGCCGCCGTCACCCGTGCTTACAGATGCGGCGTAATTTGCGGCATCAAATCGTCGAAGGTACGGCCGCTGCCGTTTTCGCCGATCGCATGCATTTTCCACTCGCCGTTATGGCGGTACACCTTGGCCATGATCTGGGCCGTGTGCGCGCCTTGCACCGACAAATTAAAACGCGCCACTTCCTGGCCATTGCCGGCATTGACGATGCGGCAGTAGGCGTTTTCCACCTGCGCGAAACTTTGCCCGGTGAAGCTATTGACGGTGAACACCAGACTCTTGACCCCGGCCGGCACCTGGCTCAAGTCCACATTGATTTGCTCGTCGTCGCCCTCGCCGGCGCCGGTGCGGTTGTCGCCCGTGTGCACGATACTACCGTCGCGGCTCTTGAGCTGACGGAACCACACGAAGTCGACCGGGCGGCCGCTTTCATCGAACAGAACGCAAGAGGCGTCCAGATCGACCGCCTCGCTTTTCGAGCCGAAACCGAGGAAGCCCTTGGTCTTGATGGCGTCCCAACCCAGGCCCATGGTTACTTTCGACAAGGTGGTGCCGGCTTCCTTGTCCAGAGAGATTTTCTGGCCCTTGCTTAAATTAACTGACATAGTGACTCCTTTATATGAGTGAAATGATCTGGTCCTGGCGCCTACGACTGCTGCGGCCGCTGCACCCACTTGAGGAAGGCGTTGCGATTGCGCGAGCACACCAACACCTTGCCTTGCCCGGAAAACCGCAGCACCATGCCCTCGCCGCTGGTCTGGCTGTTGACCAGATTGCCTAGAAAGCCGCCACTGTTGCCGGTCGTGATGGACATCTCGTAGTTCAGACGGCTGTCCCAGCACACCACATGCGAGTTGTCGATCACCACGTCGTTACCGGGCGTCACTTCCAGCTCGGACATCGAACCGAAGCCGGAGACCGCCAACTGGCCGCTGCCCGCCGTTTCCGTGATAAAAAAACCGCCGCTCTGGGCGAACAGGGCGTTGCCCAAGCTTTGGGTGCGCACTTTCAGTTCGACGCCCGCGCTAGCGGCCACGAAAGCGCCGTCGCTTAATTTATATTGCTGCACGCCGACATCGACGATTTGCATCGCGCCAGGCAAGGTGGGCGACAGCAGGCAATCGCCGTTGCCGCGCACCGCCTCGATGTGCTGCTGAAAAAAGGACTCGCCGTTGGCGAAGCGGCGCATGATGGCGCTGCCTATGCCGCCCGACATCTTGCCCTTGAGGTCGAGCGCGGCTTCCATCATCACCATCGCGTCGGACTCGCAGTAAATCTTTTCGCCCTTCGCGAGCGACACGTGCAGAAACGGGTCCACATCCCCTGTTATGCTAAATACCGGCATCGATTTTTCCTTATCGCCTGAAATCAGGCCCGCGGTGAAATAGGACCGGACGCGACGCGCCCGGCCGCTTGGCTTACACGCCCACGCCGAACGAGGCGGCCAGCGAACCCAGCCCGCCCTTGTAACCCTGGCCGATCGCCTTGAATTTCCAGTCGGCGCCGTTACGATAGATTTCGCCGAACACCATCGCCGTTTCCGACGAACCATCTTCGGACAAGTCGAAACGCGCGATCTCGACATTGCCTTCGCTGTTGACGCAACGGATATACGCCTTTTGCACCATGCCGAAGTTTTGCCTGCGCGCCTCGGCCTCATGAATCGTCACGCACACGGCGATCTTCTCGACATCGGCCGGCACCTTGGACAACTCCACCGTGACGGTTTCATCGTCGCCTTCGCCGGCGCCGGTGCGGTTGTCGCCCGAGTGGGTGACGGCGGTGTCGCTCGACTTCAAATTGTTATAAAAGATCATGTCGAGATCGGCGCGCACCTTGCCGTCGGCCTTGAGCAAGAAAGCCGAACCGTCGATGTCGAAGGCGGCACCGTCGGTGGCGCGGGCGTCCCAGCCCAGGCCGATGATCATTTTCGACAAGCCCGGCGCTTCTTTGCTCAGATTGACGTTGCCGCCTTTTTGCAGATTGATAGCCATGTGGTTTTCTCCTCAATAATGAATAAAATGGTGCGTACTGCCTGAACACCTGACGCCATCGGCGCCTGGATCGTTGCGGCGGACGGGTGTCCGGCGTCCGCCGCATTAGTATTGTTGCGGGTTCAGCCAACCAGCGCCGCTTTATCGCTCGGCGGCGACGCGGCATGACGGCGCTTGTAGCGGATCGACGACCATAGCGATGCCGCGATGAACGCGACGCCGATCAAGCCGGTGAACAATTCCGGTACGTGAAACTTCATACTCGCCAACATGATCAAAGCCAGGATGCCGATGGCGTAGTGGGCGCCGTGTTCCAGGAACACAAACTCGTCGAGCGTACCCTTGCGCACCAAAAACACCGTTAACGAACGCACGAACATCGCGCCAATCGCCAGGCCCAGCATGATGATCACGACATCCTTGGTGATCGCGAACGCGCCGATCACGCCATCGAAGGAAAACGAGGCATCCAGCACTTCCAGATACAGGAAACCGCCGATCCCGCCGCGCTTGACCATATCGCCCACATTGCCGCCCTTTTCCTCGCCTTCCAGCAAACTGCTCACCACATCCACGCCGACATAGGTGAGCACGCCCCACAGCCCGGCCGTCAACACCACCAGCTTATTGGTATCGGCCACCATAGCCAAGCTGGCCAGCAAGGTACCGAGCGCGATCATCACCGAAATCGACGATACCTTGCCCAGCGCGCCCAGCTTCTCTTCCAGACGGCCCAACCAATGCAACTCTTTCTCATCGTCGAGCAAGAAGTTCAAGAACACCAGCAACAGGAAGATGCCGCCGAAGGCCGCCACCTCCGCGTGGTGGTTGGTCAAATGGGTCGAATACGCGTTCGGATCGTTGAGCGCCAGATTCCACACTTCCACCAGCCCCAGGTCGGCCGCTTGCGCCACGATCACCAGCGGAAACAACAAGCGCATGCCGAACACGGCGATGATGATGCCCACGCCCAAGAACAGCGATTGCCAAAACTTGTCCCAGGTCTTCAACACCGAGGCGTTGACCACCGCGTTGTCGAACGACAATGACACTTCCATCACGCCCAGAATGGCGGCGATGCCGACCGCCGACAGCGCGCCGCCGATGCCGCTGTGGCTGTAGCCCCACCAGGCCGCGCCCACCAGGCACACGAAGGTGAGCAGGAACGACACTCTAAAATGCTTCATCGCAATTTCCTTTCGATGTAATTGATGCCATGCAGTCTAGCGCAGCGCGGCTCGGTTAAAAATAGGAGATAATCGAAGAATTACTTCGGAAAAACAGAAGATGAAAACAAACGGCATCAATTATCGTCACCTGTACTTCTTTTGGGTGGTGGCCAAGGAAGGCGGCGTCACGCGCGCCGCCGAGCGGCTGGGCCTGGCGGTGCAAACCGTCAGCACCCAGTTGGCGCTGCTCGAACAATCGGTCGGCAAATCCTTACTGGCGCCGCAAGGCCGGCGCTTGGTGCCGACCGAGGCCGGGCGCTTGGCGCTCGGTTACGCCGACCAGATATTCCTGCTCGGCGAGCAGATGCAGGAAGCCTTGACCGAAACCGACGCCGGCAAGATGCGGCTGGTGGTCGGCATCACCGATTCGCTGCCCAAGCTGATCGCCTACCGCCTGTTGCAAGCGACCCAGACCCTGCCGATGCAAGTGAAACTGGTGTGCCTGGAAAACACCTTCGAATCCTTGCTGGCCGACTTGGCGCTGCACAAGCTGGACTTGGTGCTGACCGACCGCGCGGTGCGGGCCGGCGCCAGCTTGCGCGTGTTCAGCCATTTGCTGGGCGAAAGCGCGATGAAGCTGTTCGGCGTGCCCGCCCTCGCCGCCCGCTTCCGCGACGGTTTTCCGGCCAGCTTGAACGGCGCGCCGCTGTTGCTGCCCACGCGCAATAACGCCTTGCGCGGTCGCATCGACGAATGGCTGGTGCGGCACGAGGTGCGGCCCGACGTGGTGGGCGAATTCGAAGACAACGCCATGCTCAACACCTTCGGCCGCAACGGCCTGGGCCTGTTTTTCGCCCCGTCCGCGCTCGAACATGACATCGGCGAGCAATTCGGCGCCGTGCTGGCCGGCGACGTGAGCGAGTTGCGCGAACAGTTTTTCGCCATATCAAACGAACGCAAGATCAAGCATCCGGCCGTGGAGGCCATCCTGGCCGCCGTGCACAAGGGACCGTTCGCCATCGGCGGCCAGGATTGATAGCGGATTATCGAATTTTTCGACTATATCCCGGCATTTTTTTCGCTTTAAATGTTGAGTTCTCTGGTACATACTGCATGGCATAGGGACGGCCAAGTAGAAACTACCGCAGTCCATTATCGATTTTTTCGACACTTATTTAACTCAACCATCAAAGAGGAAACCGTCATGCCAATCGCCCACGCCAGCGCCGCTCAAAAATTGCTCACGCCGCAAGACCATGCCTTGATCATGATCGATCACCAATCGCAGATGGCGTTCGCCACCCGCTCGATCGACTTGGCCCTGCTGCGCAACAACGCCGCGCTGGTAAGCAAGGCGGCGCAAGGCTTCCAGGTGCCGACCATCCTGACCACGGTCGCGTCCACCTCGTTTTCAGGTCCCCTGTTCGATGAAATCCAATCCGTGTTTCCGGACCAGCGGCCAATCGACCGCAGCACCATGAACACCTGGGAAGACGCGCGCGTCATCGAGCGCGTGAACGCCATCGGCAAAAACAAGATCGTGCTGGCCGGTTTGTGGACCTCGGTGTGCATCGTCGGCCCGGCCCTGTCCGCGCTGGAGCAGGGTTTTCAAGTGTATGTGATCGCCGACGCCAGCGGCGACGTGTCCGACGAAGCCCACCAGATGGCCATGCGGCGCATGATACAAGCCGGGGTCCAGCCCCTGACCTCGGTACAATATCTGTTGGAGCTGCAACGCGACTGGGCGCGCGCCGACAGTTACGAGCGCACCGTGGCCACCGCCGTGGCGCATGGCGGCGGCTATGGCCTGGGCTTGATCTACGCCAAATCGATGTTCCACGCGTCGGAAGGCCATTGAGGCGGGGGCGGCCGCCCGCTCCGGCGGCCACCATGCCCGTGAGCACACAACAGGCGCGAATTTTCGGTAGCGGACGGCGGTGTCGGCTAAGATGCTTGTTTTAACAGCCCATCGGCATCTATGCATAACGTTTTGCTGGTCTTGCTCGCCCTGTTCCTGGTCGCGCTCAACGGATTTTTCGTGGCCGCCGAATTCGGCATCGTCACCCTGCGCCGCACCCGCATCCGCGCCATCGCCAAAACCCAGGGCTTGCGCGGACGCATACTGGCCAAGGTGCACGGCCAACTCGACGCCTATCTGTCGGCCTGCCAACTGGGCATCACCCTGGCCTCGCTGGGCCTCGGCTGGGTCGGCGAACCGGCCTTCGCCAGCCTGCTCGAACCGCTGTTCGGTGCCGTCGGCGTCACTTCCCCGCAACTGATACACGGCATCTCGTTCGCCTTCGCCTTTTTTGTCATTTCTTTCCTGCACATTGTGGTGGGCGAGCTGGCGCCCAAATCGCTGGCGATCCGCATGCCCGAGGCGATCGGCCTGTGGAGCGCGATTCCGCTGTACGGCTTTTATTGGAGCATGTATCCAGCCATCTGGCTGCTCAACGCCAGCGCCAACGCGGTGCTGCGCCTGGCCGGGCTGGCCAACGCCGGCGGCCACGACTCGCATTATTCGACCGAGGAATTGAAGCTGATCTTGCGCACCAGCCAGCCGGGCGAGAAATTCACCAGCGACGAGCGCAATATCCTGGCCCAGTCGCTTGAATTCGAACAATTGGCGGTGTCCGACCTGATGCGCCCGATCAATGAAGTGATCGCCCTGCACGCGGGCCGCAGCCTGGAAGAGAATCTGGAAACGGTGCGCCGCAATCGTTTCAGCCGTTATCCGTATTTCGACGCCAACAGCGACGACGTGTTGGGCGTGGTGCATTTGAAAGACTTGTTTTTCGCCCACCAAGCCGGCAAGCCGATCACCTCGCTGGTGCCGTTTTTGCGTCCGGTCGAGATCATGTCGGCGCGCACCCCCGCGCTGGAATTGTTTCGCCGCTTCCGCGACGGCGCGCCCCACTTCGCCCTGATCGGCGAAAAGGGCAAGCGCCCGCTCGGCTTCATCACGCTCGATAATTTGCTGGGCGCCATGGTGGGCGAGATCCGCGACGAATTCCGCCTCAACGAAAACGATTGGCTCAAGCAACCGGACGGCAATTTGATCGGCAAGGCCAGCCTGCCGATCTTTTCGCTCGAACGCATCCTCGGCATCGATATCGAGAACGAGGAATTGGGCTTGGAGGATGTGGAATCGGTGGGCGGCTTGATCATGGTCAAGCTGGGCGATATACCGAAGCAAGGTCAGCGCATCCACTTCGCCGACTTCGATATCGTCGTCAAGAAAATGAACGGCCCCCGCATCGTGCTGGTGAAAGTGATCCCCAAGCTGGAACGCGATCCCGATCCCGATCTGCGCGATTGATCGGCCCGGCGCCTACAGCTTTTCGGGCGGGGTGCCGGTCCAGTTCATCAGCAAGCCGTACAGCACCGCCAGCAGGGTCGGGCCGATGAAGATGCCAACGAAACCGAAGCCCAGCACCCCGCCCAGCACGCCCAGCAACACCAACAGGAAAGGCAGGCTGCTGCCGCGGCTGATCAACATCGGCTTGACCACGTTGTCGACCCCGCTGATCAGCAGCAATCCCCACACCAGCATGAAGATGCCCCAACCGGTGTTACCCTGATTGAACAGCCACAGCGCGGCGCCGCCCCAAATCAGGGGCGGGCCGACCGGTATCAGCGAAAACAGAAAGGTGGCGATGCCGAGCAACAGCACGGCCGGCACCCCGGCGATCAAGAAACCGATCACCGCCACCAGCGCCTGCGCCAGCGCCGTGCCCAGCATGCCGAACATGACGCCGCGCACGGTGCGCGTGACCGTCAGGCTGACTTCCTGCGTGCTATCGCCGATCACCCGGCGCATGGCGGCGAACAGAACCGCCAGCAAGGCCTCGCCGTCGCGGTACAGGAAAAAGCTGACAAACACGGCCAGGCTGGTTTGCGCCAAGCCACTGCCCAGCAAAATACCGCCGCCTAATAGATAGTGGCGCGCCGGCTCCAGCATATTCTTGGCCAGGGCCAGCAATTCCTCGCGACTGCCGATGATCTTGCGCACATAGGTGTCGATCGATTCGCCCACCAGCGGCACCGTCTTGAGCCAGGCCGGCGGCGCCAGCGAGCCCGATTCCAGCGCGTCCCGGATTTGATCGTAGAAGCGGGCCACGTCGTCGGCCAGGTTATAGCTGAGCAAGGCGACCGGCAAGATGATGATCAACACCAGCGTCACGCTCATGATCGCGGCCGCCAGCGTGCGGCGGCCCTTGAGCCGGTCGCGCAGGAAGGCGTACACGGGCCAGCTCGACATGCTGACGCAGGCGGCGAACAAGATCGCCGCCAGGAAGGGACGCAACACGAAAAAGCAGCCCAGCAACAACAAGACGACGGCGGCAAGGCGCGCGAAACCCTCGAAGCGTTTTTCCATGGGACCTGACTTTCTTAGGGCAAGAGCAGCTTGAGATCGTGCACGATGGGCGCCGGGCCTTGGCCGTTGCGCATGTACAGGCGGATTTTACCGTTCTTATCGAAGACGTAACTTGCCGCAGTATGGTCGACCGTGTAACTACCCGGCGTCTTGCCCTCGGCCTTGGCATAAAACACCTTGAATTCCTTGGCCACCGCCGCCGTCGCGGCCGCGTCGCCGTACAGGCCGAGGAAACGCTTGTCGAAGGCTGGCACATAGTCGGCCAGCAAGGCCTGGGTGTCGCGCTCGGGATCGACGGTGACGAACAACACTTGCACCTGATCGGCTTGCGGTCCCAGTTGCTGCATGGCGCCAGCTAACTCGGCCATGGTGGTCGGACACACGTCCGGGCATTGGGTGTAGCCGAAGAACAGCACCACCACTTTGCCCTTGAAGTCGGCCAGGGTGCGCACCTTGCCGGTGTGATCGGTCAAGCGGAAGTCGCGGCCGAAATCGGCGCCGGTGATGTCGTTGTTGCTGAACGCCGGCCGGGGCGGCGCCTTTTCACCGCAGCCCAGCAAGAGAATCGACAGGGCCAGCAGGGACAGCAGTTTTTTCATCATGGCAGTTTGATGTAGTGATCGACCAGCAGCGCGCAAAACAGCAGCGACAGGTAGATGATGGAATAAGTGAAGGCCTTGCGCGCGATCAGATCGGTGTAATGGCGGTAGATTTTCCAGGCGTGGCGCAGAAAGATAGCGTTGAGCACCACGGCCGAGGCCAGGTAGATCAAGCCGCTCATGTGCACCGCGTAGGGCAGCAACGCGGTGGCGGCCAGAGCGATGGAATACAGCCAGACATGGAATTGAGTGAACGGCAAGCCATGCGTGACGGGCAACATCGGCAAGCCGGACTTGGCGTAATCGTCGCGCCGGTACATGGCCAAGGCCCAGAAATGGGGCGGGGTCCACACGAAAATAATCAGCACCAGCAACCAGGCTTGCATCGGCACATCGTTGGCCACGGCGGCCCAGCCCAGCGCCGGCGGCATGGCGCCGGACAAGCCGCCGATGACGATGTTTTGCGGCGTGGCCGGCTTCAAGATCATGGTGTAAATCACCGCATAACCGACGAAGGTGACGAAGGTCAGCCACATGGTCAGCGGATTGACCAGGAAATACAGGATGCCCATGCCGGCGCCACCGATCACGGCGGAAAACACCACCGTTTGCATGACCGAGATATCGCCCATGGCCATCGGGCGGCGCGCGGTGCGGGCCATGCGCGCGTCGATTTCGCGTTCGGCCAGGCAATTGACGGCGAAGGCGGCGCCCGCCAGCAGCCAGATGCCGGCCGTGGCGGCCAATACCACGCGCCAGCTGGGCAGGGTCTCGCTGGCCAGGAACATGCCGATCACGGCGCAAAACACGGCCAGCTGGGTCACGCGCGGTTTGGTCAACGCCCAGTATTGGCCGATGCGGTTGCGCGAAAGGGGAACTACGGTCTGGGTCGTCATTGGTGATGTTTCACTGGCGAAGTTTGCGTGGGTGCGGAGCCGGAAGCATTGCGCCTGGCAATCTTGAATTGAAGCTGAGCCCTGTAGTTTAACATGGTCAGCAACAGCACAAGCAGGGCCGCGCCGCCATTGTGCAGCACGGCGATGGCCAGCGGCCAATTCAAGAAGATGGTGGCCAGGCCGCTACAAGCCTGGACCAGCAGCACCAGGGCGATGCCCAGCGCCGGCCGGCGCAAGGCGGCGTGGCCCATGGCGCGCCAGGCGGTGTAGCCGGCCACCACCAACACCAGCAAGGCGAAGTTGCGATGCACCCAGTGGATCGCGGTCAAGGCCGCGAACGGCAAATAGTGTCCGGCGGCGGTCTTGCCCAGCGCGCGCCACAGGGTGAAACCGTGTTCGAAGTCCATGGGCGGCACCAGCACCCCGCCGCACAGGGGGTAATCGGTGCACGCCAGGGTGGCGTAATTGGTGCTGACCCAGCCGCCCAGCGCGATCTGCAGCGCCAGCAGCACGGCCGACATCAGCGCGAGGCCACGCACGGCGCGCAGCATGGCCGGATTGCCGCCAGGCAGCTGCGGCTTGACCAGGTAATCTTCACGCCCGCCCAGCCAGGCCAGCAGCGCGAGC